>DHOP01000079.1 GCA_002407775.1 Prevotella sp. UBA5387 | reverse complement strand
GCCTACCAAATGTCCATTACACCGTTTTAGGTCATTATCGTATGACCAAATTTACAAGTCCCATTCCTTTGGGTTATACGTTAGTCACGTTACCTGTGCGCTTGAGTACACCCCAACTCTGTAATTCTCCTTTGATGGCCTTGAGGTAGCTCTTGAAGAGTACCACATACATAATCCATCGGTAGCACAATCGTTGCGGAATGATAAGAAGTAATACCCATAATTTCTCGCGCTCATGAAGGAAAGCCATGATGGAGATACTGGCATCGACGAGCAAGAAGATGAGATAATAGAGTAAGACCTTCCCCGTATTGCCTGAAAATAGACCTATAAGCATCAGCACATCAGCGATGGGCGAGAACGTAGGAATAATGAACTGGAAGATCAGCATATTGGGCAATGCCCACATTCCAAGCCCTTTATACTTGCGATTGAAGAGGGCTGAACGATTCTTCCAGAATGTCTGCATGATGCCAAACGACCATCTTGTGCGTTGCTTGATAAACTGCCTCAACTTCTCAGGAGCCTCGGTGAGTGCCACGGATTCGTCTTCGTTTTCCACACGATATCCTACCCTTAGGATGCGGATTGTCAGATCACAGTCCTCGGCGAGCGTATCCATAGTGAGACCTCCAGCCTTCTCAATGGCGTTCTTGCGAAAGCCGCCAATGGCTCCTGGTACTACGGTGATGGCATTGATGGCAGAATAGGCCATGCGGTCGAAGTTCTGGCTCGTCGTGTATTCTATGGCCTGCCAGCGTGTGAGCAAGTTACGTTGGTTGCCCACCTTGACATTGCCGGCCACTGCACCAACCTTGCCTTCTTGGTCAACGAAGAAGTGGCGCATGAGCATACTCACGGCATTGGGACGCAACTTGGTGTCGGCATCCATGCAGACCACATAGTCTGCGGTGGTGCCGGCGATGCCATAGTTCAGGGCAGATGCTTTGCCGCCGTTGGGTTTAGTGAGCAAAGTCATCTTGGGATTGTCGTGGAAGGCTGCGGTCACTCGTTCAAAGGTGCTATCCTTGCTGCCATCGTCAACGAATACAATGTGAAAGTCAGGATAGTCTTGTCTTAGCAAGTTCTCTAGTGATGCCACAGCGTTCATCTCCTCGTTATAAGCAGGTACTATGATGGCTACTTGAGGCATCACGTCTGGCTGTGCCTGCGCTGCTAGTGCATTGAGTCTTTTCTCATGACGACGTTCCTTGATTACCAGGATAGTCATGAATATCAGTCGCCCTATACCGAGAATGATGAACAGGATGAATAGTGCCGTCACGAAATGGTTGAAGTTATAGATGAGCTCTGCAAGCGTGAGGTTAGCCTGCATGGCATAGTAGGCCTTGCCGTGAGGTATCGGCGGCATAAGCTCTGCCTTCGGACGACCGAGGTATTGATCAAGCGTGATAAAGCGATACCCCTCCTGCTGTAAAGTCTTGATGATGCGAGGGAGGGCGTCGACTGTAGGCTGACGAGTATCGCCACCTGCGTCATGGAGCAGGATGATGTGGCCATAGCCTCGTTTGACGTCACGGATGACGCGGTCATAGATTTGGTCTGCCGTAATGCCTGGCATCCAGTCGTTGGGGTCGATGGATTCGCCCACGTCGATGAAGTTCTGCTTTTGAGCTTCGACAAGCGGTATCAACTCATCGCTACCTGATGGATCGCTGTCGGCATTGTAAGGAGCTCGGAAGAGAATGGTGCTGCTACCGGTGCAACTCTCGATAAGCATGCGGGTGAGACGCAGTTCCATATATGTACGCTCTGGGCTGTTGATGGCCACATTGCGATGCGTGAAGGTATGGTTGCCTATGATATTTCCATCTTCAAAAACCTGCTTTACCACGGGAAGATTCTTCTCCATCTGCAGGCCCACCATGAAGAAGGCGGCATGCACATTATACTCTTTCAGCGTCTTGAGAATCTTCGGCGTCCAGCGGTCGTCTGGCCCGTCATCAAAGGTGAGCAGCAAGTCTTTTGGACCACAACCACCGAATTTCTGGAGGCCATAGCCGGAAGGAATCTTCCGATAGTCCTCTTCGGCAATAACTTGATGGTCTCGGTCCATGGTGATCTCAACGTTTCCGTTGTGGGGTGTGCCAACGATGTTGAGCACTTCACCTTCTCCAAGGTAGTCGGCAGACTTGCTGCCTTCGATTGTTTCAAGGTCTCCGATGCGTTGTCGTGCAGCACCAGCAAGTGTCATGTCCTTGCCGTAGAAGTTCCAAAGTCGCTTGTCCTCAGTACCAAGTCTCCACACAGCGAAGCCCGCCAATCCATATTCCGTGCCAAAGCGCATGGCATTGAAGTTGGTCGCAGCATCATTCAGATAGACCTGATGAAGCGTATTGCGATCATCGTTGTAGGCGAATGAAAGGCTGTATGTGTCGCCATCGAAAGTCAGTGGCGATCCTGTGTCTGCTGCTGTCGATAAGGCTGACTGATAATCTACGGCTTGGTTGTTGTCACCCTTCGGCGTCCAGTCGTAACCGTATGCGGCTAGTCCCAGGATGAGTTTTTGTTCGGGAACAATATCTGTAACATGGTCGATAGATCGTGTGATGAATTGCTGTGACGAGACGGGACCGGGTTGAGTGGTTGAACTGTGCTCATCATAGGCCATACAAAACACATAATCGTTGTATTTGGCACTGGCATGAAGATCATAATCCTCGTCATCGGGAATGATATCCTGGGTGAGATAGAGCCCATTTTTATGGAGTTCCCAACTCAAATACTTGATAAAGTCGGACAAAGGCTCGTTCTCGGGTTCGTTGATTTCCTCGAAGTCTACATTTATACCCACCCAATGGTGCTGATGACAAAGTTCGACTATTTGGTTAATGAGGTGGGTTCGCTCTGTAAAATTGTGCAGTACCCGATGTAGTCCTGTACTAGTAAATTCACCCTTGAAGGCATTGCTCAGCATAGGCATGATCGGTAGTCCCGTCTGATGGAGTAGTGAGGCACCACGAGTATCTATTTTTACCTCCAGCGATCCGTCTTTGGGGGAGATAAAAAGCCATTCTGGGATGACAAGGTTGAGGCTTTTGGCTGCACTCTTGAGAGAGATATATGACTGTGGATCCCAACTAACATAGAAGGCAGTGCGGACCCCCGATGGCATAGACGTCCACTCGTTAATATAGCGACTAGTATTGCCATCGAATCTACTGAATTTCTTATGGCGCACCTCAGACCAATGGGCATAGTTGCTATGTGCTTTTTTTTCATTATCGAAGTGTTGACGGAAATAACTGTATTCGCGTGAGATACGGTTGCCCTTCATGTAGGGTTTCTTGGCCATGACAGCACTACTGTAGTCCTCGTGGAATGGCATGGCGGGTGACTTCTCCACCACTAGCATCACGACGAACACTGCTACAAGAAGTCCAAGAAGCGTGCAGATAAATGCAATGCTCCACTTAAATCTATGCCAACGTGACTTATTGTCTGTTTGAAAAACCTGTTTGTCCATCTTGTTTCTATGCTTAAGAAAATCGGGGGATAATACTTTCAGTCTTGATAACTAAAATATGAATGATCGAATGCAAAAAATTCGGCTGATCTATTCCTTGTTATATCTCCAAAATACAATTCTTTTAAAATTCTGTGCAAAAGTAATCATGTCAAGAAAAGGTTAACATTTCCTCTTTATTTATTTATGAATTATAATAATTTCTTAACTAGAATTAATCTGCTCTATAAGAGATTGTTTCTGTTGTGAATACAGTCTATCTGATTAAGACATCTGAACATACCAAATGTAGGATGTGTTTGCATATAGCAGTTAGAGTTTTCTGTAAACCCAAAAGGGGCTAATGTCTTTCTACAAAATACTAAAAATAGTGACCAAAAGTCAATCTCGATATTTCGGGGCAGTGAATGTGATATATTTAAGGACTAAACAAAATGTTTGAAAAACAAAGATAGATGTCACTGGGTTAGGCAAAAAAAAATGCGTCAAAGCTCTCAACGAGTTCGGACGCATGGTCTATGTTTAACTAAAAATCCTTTTCAAATCAAATGAAAGCCTCGCGGTTTCCATTGTCATCCGTTAAACAATCTATCAAATCTACCTTAAACCTAATAACTAAAAACCTAAATCTATTACTACTAACCTAAACAATCTATTAACCTTTTGACATTGCAAAGATAGGTCGAAATTCATGACCGCACAACTATTTTACTCCTAATTAGTATATTTTATAGCTTTTTATTGACCTAAATCAATAACGTGTGTGCGTGCACAATTGTTAATTTGGAATTATAAGTTGTTTTTGTTAATATATTATTAGAGATGCGGGAAACTTATTTGACTGTTTTTTTTTACCTTTGTTGCAATAAGATGATTGGAACATGCGTGTACTCTTAGTCAATACCAACGAGCGGACGGGTGGAGCTGCTGTGGCTACCGACCGATTGATGGATGCCCTGAACAACAATGGGGTGAAAGCGAAGATGTTGGTGGCAAATAAGCAAACCGACACCATTACTGTAGCGGAACTTCCCCATCCTTGGAGGCAACAGATGTGTTTTCTTTGGGAGCGCCTGATTATCTTCCTCCATTTACATGGCCAGAAGGAGCATCTCTTCGAGATAGATATTGCTAACGCTGGAGCTGATATTACTTGTTTGCCAGAGTTTCGACAGGCTGACGTTATCCATTTGGCTTGGATAAATCAGGGCATGTTGTCTCTTTCATCCATTAGAAAGATACTAAAGAGTGGTAAACCGGTGGTTTGGACCATGCATGATTTATGGCCATTGTCAAGTATTTGCCATTTGACATTGGGATGTGATAAGTTTAAGACTCATTGCCATCAATGCCAATACTTGCCTAATGGCGGGTCAAACAAGGACCTGTCGTATGTGGTCTGGGAGCGTAAACGTCGCACATACCAACATAACAATATTTCTTTTGTGACCTGTAGTCGATGGTTGAGTTCGGAAGCTAAGGCTTCTGGACTCATTGATAAACCATTAGTGGACACAATTCCTAACCCGATTAACACAACCATCTTCTGTCGAAAGGACAAGCATGAGGCTCGGAAGATCCTGGAATTGCCTGCTGACAAACGGCTGATTTTGTTTGCTGCCCAACGCGCCACTAATGTGAACAAGGGTATGGATTACCTCATTGAGGCTTGCCAAAAGCTTACTTCGCAGCATCCTGACATGCGTGATAATACCGCGGTGGTTATACTTGGTGGGCACGCAGAAGAGTTTGAAGGTCGCTTTGATATGCCTGTCTTCCCATTGGGATATATCAATGATGAACATATTATGGTCGAGGTGTACAATGCCTGTGATGTTTTCGTGTTGCCATCGCTATCTGAAAACCTCCCAAATACTATAATGGAAGCGATGGCTTGTGGCACTCCTTGTGTGGGCTTTAATGTGGGAGGAATACCTGAAATGATAGACCACCAAAGAAATGGATATGTTGCTAGATACAAGGATTCAACTGATTTGGCAAAGGGAATACATTGGATTCTAGATGAGGCAGACTATGAAGAACTAAGCCGAAAGGCTGTGCATAAAGTAGCAATTGAGTATTCTCAGCAGTCCGTGGCAATGAGATATATTGAGGTTTACAACCAAGCTATGGCCTATAAAAACTACTCTATATGATTTCTTTTACCGTAGTCACTTGTACATACAATGCCGAAGGAGAGTTGCAACGCACTGTTGACAGTGTGCTGGAACAGACCTTCCCTTTTATCGAACACTTGATTTTGGATGGTGCCTCCAAGGATGGCACACTACAGATTGCTAATGAATACAAGCAATTATCTGACGAATTGGATAATGGACATGTGGTAAAAGTGGTGTCTGAGCCCGACAACGGTCTTTACGATGCGATGAACAAGGGTATCCGAATGGCCACAAATGAGTATTTGATATTTCTTAATGCTGGTGATGGTTTTCCTTCACCGGAGACCCTTGATGATGTAAATGCCTCTTTTGCTGATGGTGAAGGGCATCCAGGAGTGCTCTATGGATATGCAGATATAGTCAACAATGATGGATCTTTTTTACGTCATCGTCGTTTACAATCGCCTTCACGGCTCTCATGGAGATCGTTTAAGCAAGGCATGTTAGTGTGTCATCAGTCATTTTATGCTCGTACTGACTTGGCACGTTTATGCCCTTATGACTTGCAATACCGGTATTCTGCTGACGTAGATTGGTGCATTCGTATCATGAAGGAAGGTGAGCACAAACATCTTCCTCTAAAGAATGTGGGAATAGTTTTGGTGAATTATCTGGAGGGCGGAATGTCGATTCAGAATCATCGTGCATCTCTCTATGAGCGTTTCCGTGTGATGAGGCATCATTATGGATTATTTACCACGCTAATTATGCATCTATGGTTTATTATAAGAGGTGTCATCAAGAGATGATATTAGACTATTTTTTAAGATAAAAACCAAAATAATAACGCCCGATGGATCTATAATTTCATCGGGCGTTATTGTTAAATGTTAGTTGAGTTACCTCAAACGATATTAATTAAATCGTATGAAAAAGTTTCTTACACATATCTGATGATTTGTCCTGGACGTATACGCTGGTTCTTGCGATATCCGTTGAGGCGGCAAATATCATCAACAGAAACACCACACTTCTTGGCAACAGTTTCTAGTGTATCGCCCTGCTTCACCTTATAATAAACGCGCTCAGGCTGGTTAGCTGCCATTCTTACAGCGTCATCAGGAGCATCATCGCTATGACCAACCTCACCGTAGATCAGGTCGCGTGTATATCCTCCATTGCCCACTTTACCATGCTCCTTTGTAGCTAAGCTAGACTCTCTTTGATAAGTTGCCTTGTTGAATAGGACTTGGTCAGCCACAACATCCTGATTGCGGAAATCGAAGAACATAGCAGGATTTAATGCGACGCCACAAAGACGTGTCTCGAAGTGCAGATGTGAACCCGTGCTTCGGCCAGTGTTTCCTCCTAGTCCGATCGGTTGGCCTGCAGTGACAATCTCATCTTCTCCTACAATTTGCTTGGAAAGGTGTCCATAGATGGTCTCTAAGCCGTTGGGATGGCGGATAACGATGTATTTGCCGTAGCCGCCACCGTCGTATTTTACGATGCGCACTTTACCAGAGAAGGCGGCGCGAATGGTATCACCAATATAAACCTTTATGTCTAAGCCTTTGTGCTCGCGTCCCCAGCGACTACCAAAGTTACTAGTTACTACACGACTAGGTGTAGGCATACAAAAATGACGTAAGTTTACAACGAAAGAGTCAGGAAGTTCTGTGCTTTGATGTGCGTATTCATTGTTCCAGTCATCACCATAAAGCATGGCTGCAGGCGACTGGCGGTTTTCTCTTTCAACTACGCTTTTGATCTCGATGGAGTCAAGTTTCTTGGCACGTCTATCAATGGGGGCTTGACGAGCAAGTAGGTCTTGGCCAGCCACAGGCTCTGCGGCCAGGGCAAATAAGAGTGATATAGCGAGGGTTTTTACTGTCCTTGAAAAAGTCATAAAATTGTTTTTTATCTTCAGGTTTTTGTCTTTAGGGAATAGGTCGAATCCCTTAAATAGCAAAGCGAGAACAAAACGAGAGTTCGTCGTTTCAAAAGATGACTTCGCAAAGATATAAAAAAAATGTGTTTTTTGTTTCTATTACAACATAAAAAAGGGCATATTTAACACAAAAAGATAGATTTGTTGCCACTCTTAACATTATAAAAGATTTTGTTATAACGTTGTAATAGTTACATTAATGTGCGTTTTGAAGCTCTTTTTGTTACAATTTTGTAGTATTGTTCACGTTTTTTTACTGGCTTTGCGAGTAAAGATTATAGTAACAAATTTTGCTTAGTCGAATCATATTAGTTCATCTTTAGAACTGCAAAGTTGTAGCTTCTCGAAGTCGTTAACTGATAGAGGACCAGTTGATGTTGGTTCTTCGCAATTCCTTGAGATGGTTCCAAAGCAACCCATACTCTGTTTTTTTGCATTCAGGATCATCATCAATGATCTTCTGTGCTTCATTCCGGGCGAGCTGAACCAATTGTCCGTCTCTTGCAATGTTGGCAATCTTCAGGTCGAAGGCCATTCCACTCTGCTGGGTACCTTCTAAATCGCCAGGACCACGAAGCTTCAGGTCAGCCTCGGCAATTTGGAAACCATCATTAGTTTCACACATGATATCAATGCGTTTCTTGGTCTCTGCCGTTAGTTCGTAACTTGTAACGAGGATGCAATAGCTTTGCTTTGCCCCTCGCCCTACACGTCCACGTAACTGATGGAGTTGTGAAAGACCAAACCTCTGAGCTTCCAGGATGACCATGACTGAAGCATTTGGCACGTTGACACCCACCTCGATGACCGTAGTGGCCACCAGAATCTGCGTCTCGCCATGTACGAACCTTTGCATCTCAACTTCCTTCTCCTTGCTCTTCATGCGTCCGTGTACCTTGCTCAGACTGAACTCTGGAAACACTTCGCATAGGTGACGATATCCGTCTTCGAGGTTCTTGAGGTCGATTTTTTCACTTTCTTCAATGAGTGGAAAAACGATATAGACTTGCCGCCCTTCTTGAATCTGTTGGCGTATACCATTATATAATGAGGTGGCTTGATTCTCATACTTGTGCAATGTCACAATGGGTTTGCGTCCCGGAGGAAGTTCGTCTATGACGCTAACGTCGAGATCCCCATAGATGGTCATCGCCAAGGTTCGTGGAATTGGAGTTGCTGTCATTACCAGAATGTGGGGTGGGCGGTCGCTCTTGCCCCAAAGTCTGGCACGTTGAGCCACGCCAAAGCGGTGTTGCTCATCAACTACAGCCACTCCTAAACGCTTGAACTGCACTGTATCTTCGATGATAGCGTGCGTACCCACAAGAATGTCAACTGTCCCTTCACTCAATCCTTCTAATATTTCAGTGCGTCGTTTTCCCTTCACCATACCTGTCAGGAGCTCGATCCGAACGCCCATGTCCACCATAAACCGTTGTATCGTATCCATATGTTGTTCGGCAAGTATCTCTGTTGGGGCCATGATACACGCCTGAAAGTCATTGTCAATCGCAATGAGCATGGTCAACAGGGCAACCAAAGTTTTGCCTGAACCGACATCGCCTTGTAGTAGACGATTCATCTGATGTCCCGAACGTAGGTCTTCGCGTATCTCATGCATCACGCGCTTCTGTGCTCCAGTCAGTTCAAAAGGTAAATTTTCGTTGAAGAATGTGTTAAATGCAGAACCTATTTTTGGGAACACATATCCTGCAAATTTTTGTCTTCTCTCAGCGGCATAGCGAAGGATATTTAGCTGGACAAAGAATAGTTCTTCAAACTTCAATCGTACTTGAGCACGTTGTACGTCATCTAACGATTGTGGATAATGTATTTTTCGGTAAGCGTCTTCTCGCGATATTAGGTTTAATCGGCTAATAATAGATGGGGGCAGCGTTTCCTTAATTGCACCCGTAGGAATCCTTGTGGCAAGTGTTTTTGTAAGTTTCTCTATAGCCCGCGATTGCAATCCGCGGTTCTTCATTTGTTCCGTGGTGATGTAATAGGGCTGCATTCCCATAGCCGTAAGGTTCACCTCTGACGACTTTTCCATCTCTGGATGAGCAAACTGATAGCGTCCTTGAAAGACAGTGGGTTTGCCGAACACTAGATATTCCTCACCTACCTTATAGCTCTTGCAGACCCACTGAGTGCCCCGAAACCAAACCAAATCAACAACACCATGCGTATCCGAGAAGTGAGCTACGATTCGTTTGCGCCTTGCGCTCATGGTAAATTCGTCGAAGCTCAGTATTTTTCCCTTGATCTGAACAAAAGGCATATCGCCTCGTAGTTCGTTTATGGTATAAATCTTAGTACGGTCAACATATTTGTACGGATAGTATTCCAATAGGTCACGCCATGTCTTGATGCTGAGTTGAGTACCCAACAACTCCTTTCTGCCAGGTCCAACACCTGGCAAAAACATGATGTCCTGATCTAAAATACTATTCATTTGATCGATTCATATAGTTCTATGAATGACGTATCAGCAATTCAGCAAGTTGCAAGTCGAAGGGAGTGGTAAGTTTGATGTTTTCTCGATTTCCCTCCACCATGCTCACTTGGCACCCAAGACTTTCTATTACCGTGGCATCGTCGGTGAATGATGGCCGATAAGGCTGGTCGAAAGCCTGTTTTGCCAAGGAAATATCGAATACCTGAGGTGTTTGCACCGAACGAAAATTGTTTCGTTCTACGTTGTGACCATGCCCTCGATCTACATAACGGAGCGTGTCCGTTACTGGCATTACAGGTATGGCTGCGTAGTCATCGCGAGCCGCATCGAAGCACCTCTCAATGACATCAATGGAGACAAAGGGACGTACACCATCGTGGAAGGCAACTACCCCCTGCTCGTTGTCTAGGATTAGCGACAATCCGTTTTTTGAAGATTCAAATCGTGACTCACCGCCATCGGCAATAGTGTGAGGAATATTGAAGTTGTGTTCTTCGCAAAGCTTATTCCAGAACTCCTGCTGATTACGTGGTAGAACTACGATGATATTAATATCAGGTGAGTATTTTAGAAACTGCTCTATGGTATACATGAGCACCGGTTTGCCTCCGATAGGCATAAACTGCTTTGGCAGTTCGCTACCCATACGCAGCCCTTTGCCGCCGGCAACGATGATGACATAATCCATCTTTTGATTTTAATGATGATTTGTAATTGCAAATATAGGGATAAAAAATGAAACATTCACCTCTGGTCACAGGATTATATGGGTCGGATAAGCCAGCCTTCTAACAACTTAATCTATCTATCTATTCCTAATAAGATCAGCAAAGTTATATTGGTGCCTCTTCCTTTTCATCCAATTATAGGTCGTCTTGCAAGATGTATGATATATTCAGTTATTTGTCAATGATACTTCGAATATTTGATTCGGTGAAGACTTTCAAAGACAAGTATCATCTATTGTCCAATTTCCACAACGTCTTTAATACTTGGAGTATTATATATTTTTGTATCTTTGCAGCACCAAGAGACTAAATAATGAAATCTTCTATTAAAACCATATTAGCTTTGCTGCTCTTTCCGCTATGGGTGCAGGCACAACGATATGTGGGTGGCGACATCTCGCTGTTACCTACTTATGAAGCACATGGCGTACATTATCTCGACCGTTCTGGTACACAAGTGGAACCCTTGCCATATTTCGGGCATGGAGCCGGGTGGAATGCAATGCGTGTTCGGTTGTTTGTGGACCCATCAAAGGCACCAGTCACTGACCAATTGGAAGGTGTTTGCCAAGATCTCAACTACGTTACTTTACTCTGTCAACGCATCAAGGATGAAGGTTATGCACTGATGCTTGACTTCCACTACTCAGATACTTGGACGGATCCAGGACAGCATTCGACGCCGTCTCGATGGGCAAGCAATGACCCTGTTGTGCTTGCTGACAGTGTGTATCAATATACACGCAATTGCCTTGAACATTTGAAGAATAAAGGAGTGACACCTGATTTTATCCAACCTGGTAACGAAGTAACTTTTGGCATGATGTGGCCTACTGGTCATTGCTATCCCGACGGATCGAGCTATGCCTCTAGCGGCAGCGTTACGGGTACATTCGATAACTTTGTGAGTTATCTGCAAGCAGGTGTAAAGGCATGTAGAGAAGTGTGCCCAACATCCAAAATAGTGATGCATACGGAGCTGAGTACGGCTTGGAATGCCACGACTTTCTACAATACGTTGGCTAATCGAGTAGATTATGATATCATTGGCCTGAGCTATTATCCTGACTATCATGGACCATTATCTACGCTTACAGACGTCCTCACCACATTGGAGAGTAAACATGGAGACAAAAACGTGATGATTGTCGAGACAGGCTATGGTTCGCAATGGTCTCTTAAGGGTAATTACTCCACTAAAGTGCAGGCAACATGGCCACTGACTGAGGCTGGTCAACAGCAATTCACACTTGACCTAATCGCCACGTTGGATGATTATCCGAAAGTTATTGGGCTTTTTTGGTGGATGCCTGAGGACAATGAGTTTTGGACAGATCAGAATCCGGCAAGAAGTTCTTGGTGGGACGCCTCACTCTATACACAGACTAACGGTCGTCCTCTCTCTGCAATGTTTGAGCTCCAAAGATTCATAGGTAGTGATCCAACATCTATCCAAAGCATAACTATACCCACTGCAAAGGCTGGGAATCGATCTACAGAATCGAACCTTCCACAATGGTATAATCTCAGAGGGCAGAGGATATCTAGTTCATCTCTACCAGCAAAGAGTATCTACATAAAAGATGGGAAAAAAGTTGTGGTACAGTAGATTTCTTGGTTTTGAGTTATCAGAGCATAATTGTTAGGTGTTTGGTCATGTGACAATTATCGTTGGCCAAACTAATAAAACCAAATACATATTTCCTAACGAGGGTGTGTCAAAACAGGCACAT
>DHOP01000101.1 GCA_002407775.1 Prevotella sp. UBA5387 | reverse complement strand
TCTGATATAAGTCACAAAGGATAGCTTTCGCAAAAAAGGCTATTTTGTTAGCATAACTCTTCCAAGTAAAAGTGCTTAACACATTGATAACAGGAGTTGTGGAAAAATATTCTGATGACCATGATATCTGACTTAATTATTGTAGTTGACGATGATATAATCGTCTAAAATGATCTATAAAGGCATATCTTGCTATCAGTGCAAAAAAAAGTGCAGAATTCATTTGATATAAAGAAAAATTCTGTAATTTTGTCTACAGAGACAATAGGGATTGTTACCTATAATTATCTAAAGTTCAATACCTTAAAGTAACTTATCTTTTCGCTTAACGCCAAATTTAAACACGCTTATAAATCGTCAAACGCAATTAAATAACGATAACCGAATATGGAATAGCCCTAATTTAACAAGATATTCTCGTTCCTTTGGAACTTTACAAATGATGTGATCGTACAAACTTTTGAACCTTCAATTACAAGAAGGTTATGCTAATTTCATCGTATTTTGTTGTTTGGGTCTATTTTGGAAGATACCAAAGGGCAAGTGATGAATATGAGTCCCCAATGAGATGGATCATAAATGGCGCACCTTTTAGGTCCTCAAATATAAGTACCTTCTTATTGTAGTAAATATTCTGAAGGATTTGAGGCAAGTCAAGTTGGAAACGGAATTGCTATAGAAGCAGTGGCAGGAGATGAATAGACATAATCTAAAATACATTAATTATGAAAAAACTAATATCATTAATTGTTTTGGCACTATGTAGTCTGACTACTTTCGCTCAAAAAGATGTGACAACATTCTTAGGAATTCCTGTTAATGGCACAAAATCGGAAATGCAACGAAAACTCATTGGGAAAGGGTATGTTTACAAAAATGTCGGCGGAGATGAATTCTTATCAGGCGAATTCAATGGCACGAAAGTTAATTTATATATTGTTACCAATAATAACAAAGTATATCGCATTATGGTAGCTGATGCACAAAATCAAGATGAGGCAAATATAAAAATTCGTTTCAATAGGCTAGTCAGTCAGTTTCAAAACAATAAGCGATATACGGCTTTAGATAAAGACTTCACGTTATCGGACAAAGAAGATATATCTTATGGAATGTCAGTTAATAATAAGACATATGAAGCTTCGTTCTATCAAAACCCAGAAAATATTGATACCATTGCAGTTCAAAATCGTGTTAGACAAGAGCTATTGGCAAAATATTCTGAAGAACAACTAAAGAATCCAACAGATGAAATAAATGAAGATGCTCAATCTAATCTGAATAATGTCCTAATGGAAATCCTATCTAAAAAATTTGTATGGTTCCGCATTTATGAACATTTGGGTGAATATTATATCTGTATGTATTATGATAATGAATACAATCATGCCAATGGAGAAGATTTATAAAATAGAATCCATTAAAATCTAGTCAAACCACAGGCCCTGATCATTTCATCACTAATCCTGTGTCTTATGCGATTCACACATCATCTATTGCTATTTTCGGCACTTGTTTTCATTGACGGTTGGGTGGCAAGGTGGTATCTATGGGCGTTTGACACCAGAAAGTGGTATGCATCTAGTTGAGGCACAGTGCATGCGACGAATATTTTGATTTCCCACGTAGAAATTTCTTTTTTTCAACGCTGTAAGCGTTGAGTTCTTGATAGGGCATGGTTGGGGACGGAAGTCGCCAACCATGTCTTGAGATGATGTGAGTTAGTTGCAACGCTGTAGGTGTTGCGCTATTTTGATTATTATTTCAAGGTGTTGTTATTATGGCGTTAGTTTGTAATTTTCTCATCCGTCGAGAACAACCGATATAGCCATCCGGGTGTGAGGAACATTCCCATAAGGCAGGTTACCATGATTGGTGCGTAGGAGTGTACCACATAACAAGAGGCAACATGCCAAATCAGGAAGAAATTCAAGCCGACGATATAGATGAATACCAGCCATTTGGTGGCTTGCAAGTTGTTCCTGAATAGAAAGGCCAACATGGAGGTCGTGAACAGTTGGGCAAACGAAGCTAACACAAAATACTCCGGATGGGCGATGGCTAACTGAGCTTTATCAACACCCAATATGGCCCAGGCTCCCATCTTGTTGGCATATTGCACATACCAATCGAAGAAACTGATGCTCTCTTCCAATTGATGTAGCGTGTGCATCCCGAACACCGCAAACCATAGTTTCTGATATTTGTTGAGTTTCATACGATTCCTTCTTTTAAATTTGAGAATAGATCAAAGGCAAATATTATGTCCTATCGGAAATCAGACGATCAATGATGATACAGGCAATTATTCCTCATCAATACTTACGATTGTCGCCCATCAATGACAAAGTTATAGGTTTTTATGTGATAAAAGGGAGTTTCGATTCGGATTTTCTTATTAGAGTAAAGGTAATCGTAAATGCCTTATTCATCAACGATATTGTATTGGTCGACTGTAGAAATTATCAGAAACCTTGGTTTTATGATAGAGCAGAATTAGAGGGTAAGTGATTTTATTTGGGGCGAACTTCCTCGATTTCTTTATTCTATTTTTAGTACTGTCGGAGAACTCTCATTGATTATCAGTTTTTTGGTCTTAGTTACCTTTTCAGATACCTTATCTGCATTTTTGTTTTCTTGAAGACCTTTGTTAGGGAACCGTTACTACAGGATTCAATGGTGTAAATTAAAATCTATAATTAGGAATCATCAACATAATTAGCACCATAAAGTCAGGCATTTAAGATTTTATCCTTAACTTTGTTACGTCAAATCTGAGATTGTCGTCTCTAAATCATTTCATCACTAACCGAGCGTCTTATGCGATTCACACATCATCTGTTGCTCTTATCGGCACTTACTTTCTCTACCGGCGTCGCCGCAAAAAACAATGTTCAGGCATCACCATCGACTCAACAACTGTTCGACTTCGGGTGGCGTTTTGCCGAGCGCGACATCAGTGGTGCCGAGCGGCCCGAATATAATGACCGTACATGGCAGCAGGTCGATCTGCCGCATGACTGGGACATTCACCATGCCCCCGATGTAAAGGCTCCCATGGGCAATGATGGAGGTTACTATCCAGGCGGTATCGGATGGTATCGCAAGCAGTTTGTCACACCCAAGGCATCGCGAACGGTGTTGCGCTTCGACGGCATCTACCAACATAGTACGGTGTGGGTGAATGGTCAACGTGCCGCGACACATGCCTATGGCTACACTCCTTTCAGCGTGGATATCACGCCGATGCTTCGCAAGACTGGCACAAATGTTGTTGCTGTGCGTGTGGACAATTCCCAACAGCCCAACTGTCGTTGGTATAGCGGTTCGGGCATCTATCGTCATGTGTGGCTCGAAACCTCCGGAGAGGTCTATGTCAAACAACATGGTGTGGTGGTCACTACACCGCAGGCCAATGCCGAAAGCGCCGAGGTGTGCGTATCGGTGTCGGTGAAAAATGCCTCCAACGAAACCCGCAACCTGAATCTAGGTTTAGATATTGCTTCGATTCCCATGCCAAATGCGACAAATGCTAGAAATGTTTCGGGCAATCGACAAGCAGAAAACTCAGCCAAATCAAGGCAGAGTGGGGCGACAAACACAGGAAATGTTTTGCGCCAACCGGTCACGCAACAGTTCACGCTGGTCCCCGGAGAAGAACGCACTATCGACCTCAATACTACCATCGATCACCCGCAGTTGTGGTCGCCCGACTCACCTGCACGATATATGGCACGAGTAGAAGTGAGCGAAGGCAAGGAATTATTGGATCGCAAAGTGGAGAAGTTCGGTGTGCGCACCATGACCTATAGCGCCACGGACGGTTTCCGGCTCAATGGCAAGTCCATGAAAATCAATGGCGCCTGCATGCACCACGACACGGGACTGCTCGGAGCCGCCGCGTTTGATGATGCGGAGCGACACAAGGTGGCTCTGATGAAAGAGGCAGGATTCAATCTTATCCGCACGTCGCATAACCCCACGACTACCGCAATGCTTGATGCATGTGACAGTTTGGGTATGCTTGTCATCGGCGAAGCTTTCGATGGCTGGTACACTCAGAAGACCAAGTACGACTATCATACTGTCATTGACTCCTGCTATCGCGAGGACCTGCAGGCTATGGTCACCCGTGACCGCAACCACCCCAGCATCATCGCCTGGAGCATTGGCAATGAAGTGATCGAGCGCCGTGACCTTCAGGTGGTGCTCACGGCCAAGAACATGAAGCGTGAGGTGCTCCGTTGGGATACCACGCGCCCCGTTACCGAGGCCCTCTGCACCTGGAACAGCGACTGGGAGGTCTATGATCCCCATGCCGACGTGCTCGACATCGTGGGCTATAACTACATGATGCACAAGCATGCGAGCGACCACCAGCGCGCTCCTGAGCGTATCATGTGGCAGACGGAGAGCTATCCGCGCGATGCCTTCCTCAATTGGAATCGCACGTCGTCCTATCCCTATATCATCGGCGACATCGTTTGGACAGGACTCGACTACCTTGGCGAGTCGGGCATCGGCCGTAGCTATTATGAGGGAGAAACTCCTGGAGAGCATTATCAGCGTGCTCAGTTCCCATGGCACGGTGCCTATTGTGGCGACGTGGATATCACAGGGTGGCGCAAACCCATCTCTCACTACCGTGACATGCTCTGGAATCCCGACACCACGCCATTGGTCTATATGGCCGTGAAGGAGCCCAATGGCTATCATGGCGTCATCCATGAGACGCAGTGGTCTGTGTATCCCACGTGGGAAAGTTGGAACTGGCCAGGCCATGAGGGTAAATCCATCGATGTAGAGGTCTATAGCCATGCCCCCGCCGTGCGACTTTATCTCAACGACAAAGTCGTGGCTGAAAGGCAGGTTAACAAAGACACCGAGTTCAAGGCTGTCATCCCTATCCAGTATGAACCAGGCGTGCTTCGCTGTGTGGCGCTCGATGCCAATGGCAACGAGACCCAGAGCTGCACGCTTGAGACGAGTGGGGCACCTGCTGCACTTCTTCTGACCACTGATAGAACGGTGATGCAAGCCAACGGACAAGACCTTGCCTATGTCACTATTGAGGTCGTCGATAGCCACGGACGCCTTGTGCCAGATGCTAAGGTGGCTGCCACCGTCAACGTGTCGGGTGCCGGTAGCCTTGCCGCCGCCGGGTCCGCTAATCTGCAAGACCTCGAGCCCCTCACCTCACCACGTGTCACTACATGGCAAGGACGCGCACAGGCTGTCATTCGTGCCAGTCGCAAGGCAGGGCAGGTAACTGTCAGTGTGACCTCCGAGTTGCCCAAATCCACCCTGGTTTTGAAGACTACGAGATAATCAGCTGGAACAGCACCGATAGGTGCTTAACAATGGTAACCGTGGACGAAGTCCGCGGAATACATGTAGCGGGTAAGTCTGTGCCGATAGGTACAACACATAAATAAATGCCAGGAGCTATACTAAGAACGTATATCATCTAATTTTCGGAACACATGGTCGCCAGCGCACCATCTTTCCCGAGCATGAACATGAGCTCCATGCTTACCTTGTCGGAATAGTAAAGGAGAAAGGTGACTTCGTGTATGCGATAAATGGCATGGCCGACCACGTGCATATCGTATGTGATGTACCGCCCACCGTCTCACTGGCTGACTTTATGAAGAGTCTGAAGCAAAGCTCAAGCAAGTGGATGAAGGAAAGTGGGCTCTTCCCGATGTGGAAAGGATGGGCAGAGGGTTATGCCGAATTCACCTGCTCCTTTTACACGATGCAACCTGTACTGAACTATGTAAACAATCAGAAACAACATCATGCGAAGATGTCGTTTGGGGAAGAACTACGTGGAATCTTTAATCAATTAGGAATCAAATATGACGAGAAGTACCTGCCGAAATAGTCAGGGATGTGCAGTACCTCTCGGCACTGATACTCCACCACTATCTTATATCCACGGACTCCGTCCGCGGTTACGCCTATGAAGCCCATTCTGGGCTACGAGGGAGCATACGTGATGAAGATGCCTCGAAGAGGCTATACAAGAATAACCGCGGACGAAGTCCGTGGATATGTGATACGACGTAATAATGATGTGCCGACAGGTACAGCATGTATAATCATCAAATGATTCACTAATGTGCAGTACCTTTGGCACTGAATCAAACCATTGCTACTCCCGAGCATGGCATCACTTCGTTCGCCGTACTCGGTTACGAATATGTAGTGCTTTCAGCACTACAGTCATATAAGCGAATTATTAAGCAAACTAACTCATTATAAAAACAATCTACTTTATGCGATTCTATCAATCTGCCAAGCACGGCTTGCTGATACTTGGCTTTCTGTTGACATTCTCGTCAGTTAATGCCCAGAGCTTCACCAATCCCATCATGGGTGGTGACAACCCCGACCCATCTGTGGTACGTGTGGGAAACGACTACTACATGACGTTCTCCTCGTTCAACTATGTGCCGGCACTGGGTGTGTTTCACTCTCGCGATTTGGTCAACTGGACCCCGATATCTAGTGCAGTGAATACCTATCTGGGTTCCGTTTGGGCACCGGATATTTGCTATAACAAAAGCAAGTTCTATATCTATTTCACCGTCGACTGTGGGGCAGGGGGCTACCACAACTATGTAGTCTGGGCCGAGCACCCTCAAGGTCCATGGAGCAAACCGGTCGACCTTCAGGTCACTGGTCCTATCGATCCGTGCCATGTGGTCGACGAGGCCACCGGAAATCGATGGATGTTTCTGAGTGGTGGAAGACGCGTGAGGCTTTCTGCCGACGGTCTCTCCACTATCGGCAAAGTAGAGAAGGTGTTCGATGGTTGGCCCATCCCCCGCGATTGGGTGGTCGAAGGGTTTGCCCTCGAAGGACCAAAGGTGCGTCGTATCGGCAATTATTATTACTGGTTGAGCGCCCAGGGTGGTACGGCAGGTGCGCCGACATCACACATGATTACCGTGGCACATAGCAAGTCCATCGATGGACCATGGGAGTTGATGCCCACCAATCCACTTGTCCACACATGGAACTATGACGAGGCGTGGTGGTCCAAGGGACATGGGTCGCTCATAGACACCCCCGATGGCCGTTGGTACACGGTGTTTCATGCCTATCGTCGTGGCTTGTTGAGCCGTGGTCGTCAAGCCCTACTGTTGCCAGTGGAGCAGACATCCGATGGATGGTTTACAGCACCGATGGATACCTTGGTTGACCGTCCACTCCCATTGCCTATCCCTTCCAGTAAGAATCAGTCCGTACAAGGTCGCCATAGCGACTGGGGTGCTTTTTGGGTGGGGCCCGATTGGCGGTTTTATCAGAATTACGACTCCACTCGATTCCATGTCGCCGACCGCACGCTCACACTCGAAGCACGTGGTGACAACCCTGCCAATTCCTCGCCCCTGCTGATGGTCGCACCCGATTCAGGCTATGAGATCACGGTGCGGATAGACCTCGATTCCACCGTCACGGCAGGTTTGGTGTGCTACTATGACGAGCATTTCTATGTGGGCACTGGTGTCTCTCGTACCGACCGCAAGCGTTGGCGGCGTGGAGAACTGCGTAGGGTGGGGCAGCACGAGAGCCATAACACGATATGGCTTAGGCTGCGCAATGACCGCGATATCGTTTCTGGGGAGTACTCTTTCGATGGACACCAGTGGAAGCAAGACCAGTGGGGCATGGAGGTGAGTGGTTATAACCAAAACACTTTGGGACAGTTTCAGAGTCTTCTGCCAGGTCTTTTTGTCTATGGCAAGGGAAAGGCACGCTTTAGTGAACTCCAATATCGCACCATCAGAAGATAGTGGTTAAAGTATGTCCCCATAGGGGAGAACTCTGCTGGGCAAAAAAGGTTTTCATGTACTAAGATATTTTGGTTTTTCGACCATCCATTTCTTCTCATTATCATGATAATGCATTATCTTTGCAATATAACAAAGTTTTGCCTATGAAACGGTGGCCTAAATACATCAATCGCGGTACCATCTTAGCAGTCGTTGCTATGGTGGTCCTTGTGGCTTGCTCCAATTGGATGGTCCTGTTGGTTTTTGCAAGTGCGCTCCTTCTTGGTTATATCTATAGGGAAATGCGTGGCAGATATCTGCAGAAGGAGGAAGAATCGGCTCATGGTCGCGTCTATCAATCGATGGAGGAGGCTGTTGCCGCGCTCGGAGACCCCGACGAAAGTATCACGACAGATGCCACACGCGCCAACGAGCTCTCAGGCGCAGTGCTGGTTTACAAACAGCATGGTCTGCTTGTGGTGGCTGGTGAGGAAGTGAACTTAGCTGACATTGCTGACGTGAACGTAGTGAATAGGGCAACGCCTTATACCGTGGGACAACATCAGATAGTGTTCACGTTGCGTCGAAAAGATAATCCATATGTTCGCATTGATGTGGGTTATGATGCAGAATATGCGGGAACAGTTGCGGAGGAGATCATGAGTGCGATTTCTGAGGATACTCCGAAGTCATCCCAAGCCTCTCCAACCGAAGAATCATCTCGGCATACAGATGACGCTGATAGCTCTGTGCTCTCGGAATAATCCATCCCACCGTATCCTTCGGTAGCTCAGAAGACTCTGTTTATTAGAGCCTTCTGATTAGTCAGGATCCGTCGTTTCCTGTTAGCGTCTTGATGATTTTACACTATTTTCTCATCCACTATGACAGATAAATCATCCACCACTCGCTCATCGCGGTCTTCCTCGAGCAACGGGGAGAGAAGGGGAGGGTCTAAGCAATCCCATCAGAAGAGTCCGGGAAGTCTCCTTTCTGGTCGTGGTCGACTTGTTGTTTTTTTCCGTCGCACGATATGGCGAAGGGGGAATGTGAAGTTCCGAGAGGATCCGCTCACGTTCCTGGCTCAGCGACTCTATGTGGTGTTCCAAGGGCTGTTTGTGGAGAAACATTGGGGTTATGCAGCGCAACTGACGTTCAATACGATGATGGCCATTATCCCGCTGTTCGCGGTTATCTTTGCCGTGGGGCGTGGCTTTGGTTTCGAGGCGTATATCACCGACTGGCTTCGGCGTGTCATGGTGTCTCAGCCACAGGTTGCCGATGCCATCCTTACGCTGGCCGACTCCTACATCAAATACACGCACACGGGTGTGGTGATAGGTGTCAGCCTTGTGTTTATGCTTTATAGCGTTGTGTCATTGTTCGACAACATCGAGAGTGTGTTCAATGGAATATGGGGAGTGAAGAAGGAAAGGAACTTCGCCAAGGCTGCCGTCGACTACGTGTCTATCATCTTTCTTGTGCCTCTTGTTATCATCTTATTGTCCGGTCTGAGTGTGTTCTTCCAATCGATACTTGGCCGAATCCCAGATTTCCAAGTGCTTACGCCGCTCTTGCGTGGACTCATCGGACTGGCGGTTCCTCTCCTTCTCTTGACAATCTTCTTCACGTTGATGTATACTTACTTGCCCAACACACGTGTAAGGATGCGCATGGTGTGGTTCCCAGCCCTGTTGGCTGCCATCACTACGGCAGGTTTGCAGGCTGTCTATATCCATTTTCAGATACTTTTCACAAGCTATAGTGTCATCTATGGTTCCCTTGCCGCACTGCCGTTGCTTATGCTCTGGCTGCAGTTGTCATGGTTCATCTGCATTGGCTTCGCCGAGTTGGGACGTGCCAACCAGGAGTTGGCCGATGGGCATATTGGCGAAGACCGTCGCGAAAGCCTGCGCGAGCGCATCCGCAAGAGTGTCGTGGTGGCTGCCGTTCTTGCGGATATGCAGCGTAAGGGTAGTGGGCCGGCAAGCCTGAGCGGATTGATTCGCCAGACGCGCTACAGCCATGCACAGACCACGCGTAGCCTTCGGATGCTTGTAGAGGCACGCCTTGTGGCTCGTACTCATCGTGAGGACGACAGCGATGTGTATACGCTCAATCGCTCTGCCAGTGATCTAGGCGTTGGTCGCGTTATTCACGCATTACTGGGACGTCTCTCACCGCATCTTCCCGACGATCCCTTGCTCACCATGGATATAGACACAGAGCAAGAAATCGATGTCATCTTCAGAGAAATCATCAAGCAGTTGGATCATATTCCAGCCAGTATAGAAGGTGCTAAATCCTCGGATAATTAGTAAAGCTTGACGGGCTACAAGTCTTCTGATTATTCCATTTGGTCGAATAATCAGAATTGATATATGGTTTGGGGGCAGGAAGCACCCAAACCATCTTTTTCTCACCTCACCGTCGTTAGCTCCTTTTCCAAAAGTGGTGCGTGTCTCCTTTCTACACCACGGTTCAAATGTTGCATACCTTGTAGCATACCTTTGGGTCTTGTGAAAAGGAGTGAGGCGTATTAACTTTGCATCGTCAAACAGAACAAATGAAGCTTCAACCACTGGAAGACACGATTTACTAACCAACAATTACATTAACCACTAAAAAAGAAAGGAAAATTATCATGTCAATTCGTTATCGTAAAGTACAAGACTCACGCACATCAAGTAAGAACTTCGGGCAATGGTACGGCAGAGCCATCATCATGGACGAGGTCAGCACCAAGCAACTTGCCGACGAGATTTCTCACTCCACCACAGTAACCTACACGGATGTACTGGCAGTGCTCTCAGAGATTTCGGCATCCATCAAAAGCCATTTGCAAAACTCCGAAAAAGTAGTCCTCGACGGACTGGGATCATTCCGCGTGGGCATCTCCACCAAACCTGCACCGACAAGTGCTGAGTTTGATAGTTCAAAGATCTCAGGCTATCACATCATCTATGCACCAGAAAGGAAGTTTACCGCAACAGGTATCAATACGGAGGGCAAACGTACGGGATACTATGTCAAGCAACTCTTGGACGGCATCACTGCCAAGGAGACTCCAAAGAATGACGTTGTCGAGACTGCAACAGAGCCTGCCGCCTAACTAACGGTACAAATCCCCCTCTCAACTCGATTTCCTTAGCCACCATATGCTTCTTCTCTGACAGCCTACAAAGATGAAAAGAAGCAATGGGGTGCAAGGAAATCCTTGTGGAGAGTTGCAAAAGCAATAAACTATAACCAATGAAACTTTTAAAACTATTTGTTATGATGATGAACAAGAATACTTGGAAGACCATCTTTCAGATGCTGCTTAGCATCCTCACAGCCATAGCCACCACGCTTGGCATAAGCTCCTGCGCATTTTAGCTAGCTACCTTCCCTCCTTCGGGGAACCTCCCTTGCCCCTCCAATGCTACGAGATTTCGACAGCTCTTATTGCTTGTCGAACTTTTCAAAGTCTTGGAGGGGCTTTTGTTTGTGTGAAATAATGTGTCGCAAGAGGTTGGTTATCCGAAAGAATTCTTATCTTTGGCCAGATAACCAATCCAAGAAACAAACGATGTTAACATTCAATATTGCACTTAGTCTGGCGATGTTTTGCGCCACTGGCGTACTCGCCGTGCCCTTCAACGATTTCTATGAATACCTCAAAGCGAAGCCCCAACGCTGGACTTGGGCCGGCATCGTAGTTTATAGCATTGTTTGCGTAGTATTATTTGTGGCTACCGTTGCTCTATGGGGTTATTTCAAACCCTATACCGGCATCATTTTGGTGGGAATGTCGGCACTCACCTTGTCGCTCATGCCCACGCTCACGTCGCCCTTCGTCAAGCTTTACGGCTTCTTGAAAGACTACGCCAATGGTGTCAAGGTCAAGCCGTGGCCTGTGATCAGTAATTTGTTGGCTGGTGTCATAGCATTAGTTGCCTTTTGGTTCGTGTTCTTCAGGGTCTGAAATCTGGCATTCTTCGCCTTTCGAGAGAAAGATAATTCATGATTATTTCCTAGGTTCTTATCAGTTTTTGAGAGCCTGGTACCTTCTTCAAAACATAAAAATAGCCCTTCCATTTTGTCTCCAAATTCGGATTATGGCAGTGGGAAGGGCGAACCTTTGAAGAATATAGGGGTGTTCGATTTATTACTTTGGTACTGGATAGTTGTACTGGTAACGGTCTGGATAGCCGTTGCTGGGGGTGGGATACCAATCTTTTTCGACCGACACTTCCAGTGATAGGGATGGATTTGGAGTCCAGCGAACCGCCGCTCCAAGTTTGTCGCCAAGGCCATTGTAAAGATATGGGGAACCGTAGGGGTACATCCCGCGACCGAATCCATAGCCATAACTGCCAAGACCATTATTCACGATCGACTTGCGACCATAAAGATAGGCGGACCAATGGTCATTAAAAATATAGCCAAGCTCGGCATGCAGACCGCCCGTGGCATAGCTGTCACCACTCCAGTTGATGTGACTCACGTCGCCTCCAACTGCCAGCCAACTGCGTTTGCCCAGCGGACTGAGATAGGTTGCGGATAGGCTCTGGGTGAATCCAGCACCGCGACGTGCATTCTTTCCAAACTCGGAGAAGACGCTAAGGTCAAGACTTGCATTAAGTCCAGGGTGCAGTCCTCCATAGCTATAGGCATAGGGCGGAGTGAGGTAGAGCGTCGTGGCTGGCTCATAGGGCAGGTATCCCGCAGGTCCCATATACAGAGTGTCGGACATGGACTTCTCCAACTTTGGCGTGGTAGCCTCAGTTTGTGCACTGACTACCATGGTGAGACACAGCAGTAGTGGGGTGAGGAAGTATCTTTGGAACTGTTTTTTCATTGTCATTGGTGCGTCATTCGACGCTGATGTCGTTGCAAATATAAGTAAAGACAGGCATAAGCCGCCCATGGATTAGTTTTTTTTATTATACTTTTGTATAAAAATCGCTAAACCTTAAGTAGCTTAGGATGAATTATTACTAACTTTGCGAAACAGTCGTAAAGCGCATGAACGAATGTGTAATGGCTGTGTCGAGGCAAACAGTGTAGTGATATCGTAAAATATTTTGCTCTAATTGCGACAAAACACACTATTTATTTCGCCATCAAAGAGTTATAAACAATCAATCGGAAGATAATTATCATAGTATTAACTATAATTACAAGACAAATGAAAACAAGGATATTAACGGTTCTGATGCTGCTCGCTATGGTAGCACCATTGAGCGCGCAGGTATATAAGGAGGTCGATAAGTCGCCTAAGGAAAGACTACAAGACTTTCTGGACGAAACGGCTACCGGGATAAACAAGGCAGGAAAGACCATCGGCGACTTCTTGGGCATCAATGCAGAAGGAACAGGAGACGAGGTGAAGATAGATGGTGTGAAGTATATGCGGATCTATACTTCCAATCTTTTCTATGCAGACAGCACTGACATGCTGACCTTGTGCCGTAAGGATTTCGCCCAGCGTTATCCACAGGCAGAAATTGTTTCAGTGGTGATCCCGCAGAGATCGTGGAATCAGACCGCACTCAAAGAAGGATCAAAAATCACGGCTTACAAGCGCATGGCCCTGTGCTATGTGCTTGCCAAGGACGGAAAGGATGGCTATATCAATGCTCGCTACTCGTTCAGACAGTTGCGCAATCCTGGCAAGCGTTGGACTACACCAGAAGGTTATTGGCCTCGTTTCGACCGTGCTGATGCGATACCAAACGTGCATTATGAACAATTGAAATTGAAATAACTGGCCATGAACTTTTTGAAGAAACTGTTTAGTGGTGCTCCAGAGTCACCCGAAGAGGAAAACAAAGAGCAGAAAGCTCACGATTTTGACGTACTCAAATATGACGGTGTGGCTGCATTGAAGCAGCACAACCTTGACTATGCCGTCAAGTGCTTTATGCATGCACTTGAACTACAAGAGGACGCTGAGATACATGACTATTTGGCTCAGACGCTCATTCAGTTGAATTGTCTGCACGAGGCATACGAACAGTTGATGTTTTTACACCGCACCGAACCCGACAATGTGCGCATCTTGCTCCGTATGGCTGACGTTGCCTATATGATGGAAGACTACGATGCCATGACCGAGGTTTGCGAAAAGGCTACTCAGCTAGATGGTGACAATGCCATGGCGAATTTCGCTTATGCTCGCGCAAGGATTGGCAAGGAGGATTTTGTCAATTCCATCGTATTATTGGGTAAGGCTATTGCCGTATCAAGTGAGAATTTATTCTACGATGCCTACCTCCTTCGTGGGCAGACATTGCTCAAGATGGGTGATGCTGTGACCGCTGAGGGCGATGCAGACTTACTGCTAGACAATATCCCAGACAACGAGGATGTGCTGTTGCTCAAGGCGCGTTGCCGCGAGGCTTTGGATGACCATGATAGTGCTTTGGAGACTTATGACTGCGTCATCGACGCCAATCCATTTAGCATCGACGGTTTCAAGGAGCGTGCCGCCCTTCGGCGTGCCATTGGCGACGAGCAGGGAGCCGCCGAAGATGAGGCTGCTTTGCAGGAACTGACCCAGGAAAAGCAGGCAGAGACAGAGGCCGGCATGAAAGAGGGAGATATCCAAGAGCAGACAGAGCGGGCATATAAGGAGATCAATCCGTTTGGGATTTAGAAAGCCTCCCGTAACCCCTCCAGTAACAAGCCTCCTCCAACCCATCCCCAATAGGGAAGGGGGGAATTCTACCCCAGATTTCTCACGCTGAAAGAGTTAGTTGCTTATGATGGGCAAGGGCGTGACGGTGCAATCTATATCTAAATAGTCACGATACAGTATTAATGGTTCAACGCTGTAGGCGTTGAGCTATTGATAGGGCAGGGGTGGGAATGATTGTTCCCAACCCTGTCTTGGATATTCGAGCGAAGGATGCAACGCTGTAAGTGTTGCGCTCTTTCTATCTATTGTTGTTCCAGAACAGATCATCATCATATTTGGCAATCTGCGCATTTCGCAAAAACAATAGAAACTCGTCCTTTGAGGATTGGTTATGGTGATGCTCCTCCTGGTGTACAATATAATTGTATATCGCATCTTTGAACTTGCTCGACACGGAGAAAGCCCCATAACCGCTTTGCCATGAGAAGTTGCGATAAAATTGGGTGTCTTTGTCTTTCAATAACCGTGTGGTGAGTCGCTTTACTTCCTTGACCAGATCTGACAAAGCAACCGTTGGGGAAAGTGCTAGCAAGAGGTGCAAGTGATCTCCAGGACCATTGGCGATGAGACACGGACATCCCAGGTTTTGGCATGTCTCGCGGACAAACCTATTCACAATTTGACGGTCCTCGGGTTTTATAACCGGCGCAATTTGGCTTTTGTGAAATACGCAATGGACTAAGATATTAGTAAGGCTTTGAGACATAAGTTTGATGATCTGAATGCAAATATAAGCCATTTATTGAGGTTTGCCAAGCAATCTGTTTAATAAATTGGATAATAAAGAGCGCAACACTTACAGCGTTGCAAACCTCGGAATGATTCATTAGACAGTGTTGAAAGCTACTCGCTTTCAACACTGCCCTATCAAAAGCTCAACGCTTTCAGCGTTGTAATCCGTCGTTTGTTTAACATGATAACTAATAAAGCCTTAGCAATTATATTGTTTTAATCTTACAGACGGAGTGCACTCCGTCTATTTTCACCTAAATATAACATACGCTATCAAAAGCTCAACGCTTTTAGCGTTGTAATCAATCGTTTGCTTAACATGATAACTAATCGTTCCCATTACCTAGCCTCTCACTAGCCCTCCCCAATAACAAGCCTCCCCCCCAACCCCTCCCCAATAGGGAAGGGTGGGAACTCCACCGCTTACTCAATTAGGAAACCGACCGAATGACTAACTGAATCGATTAGTTGTTCCCTTCCCAACTGGGGAGGGCCAGGGAGAGGCTGCTGCCTGATTATTATTGTTTTCACTATGCTTTTGGGATAAGATATCAACGGGACAATGGAAGGATTGCAACGGGCACGTGGTTCGGTAGTATACGCGTGGTCGTTACAATTTAACCGCCGTGCCATTAATACCTTTCCACGGCACCCAAAGTTGTCAATCCAGAACTAATGTAATTCTTGTCAAATTGAGGAAAACAAAAGACACTGATTGCACTGTCATTCAACGAGATGGCATCGTTATGCTCCCGATACTCCTTGCTATGATTGGAAAATGTCGGATAAGCACTTTCTTGCTTTTTTATTTTTAACGTATTTAGATGTAACTCAGCTAAGTTTAGTTTTATTTCCTTTGCCTTATCACAAAAATATAGTACCTTTGCCGCAAATTTTATTCAAAATCATTTAATGCATTTTCGTTGTGGCAGAAACAAAATTTATCTTCGTCACTGGTGGTGTGGTTTCCTCCCTTGGCAAGGGAATTATATCATCTTCGATAGGAAAACTTCTTCAAGCCAGAGGTTATAATATCACAATCCAAAAGTTTGATCCTTATATCAACATCGATCCAGGTACACTGAATCCCTATGAGCATGGTGAATGCTATGTGACCATGGACGGTATGGAGACCGACCTCGACTTGGGCCACTACGAAAGGTTCACTGGAATTCAGACTACCAAGGCCAACTCGCTGACCACCGGACGTATCTACAAAGCCGTGATCGACAAGGAGCGTCGTGGTGATTATCTGGGCAAGACCATCCAGGTCGTTCCTCACATCACCGACGAGATCAAACGTAATGTGAAGCTTCTCGGTCAGAAGTATCATTTCGACTTTGTCATCACAGAGATTGGCGGTACTATCGGCGACATTGAGAGTGCCCCATACATGGAGGCCATCCGTCAGCTGAAATGGGAATTGGGTCGTCGTGCCGTATGCGTGCACCTTACCTATGTGCCCTATCTGAAGGCTGCCGGTGAGTTGAAGACCAAGCCAACTCAGCACTCCGTGAAGGAATTGCAGAGTGTCGGTATCCAGCCGGACGTCCTGGTGCTCCGTACCGAGAAGCACTTGCCAGAAGATATTCGCAAGAAAGTCGCTGCATTCTGTAACGTGGACTTCGACTGTGTCGTACAGAGTGAGGACCTGCCAAGTATCTATGAGGTTCCTGTCAATATGCTGAACCAAGGTCTTGACGAGGCCATTCTGAAAAAAGTGGGTGAGCCTGTCGGCGAGAAGCCTGCACTTGGTCCATGGCGCACCTTCCTCGAGCGTCGCAAGAATGCCAAGGACGAAGTTCATATCGGATTGGTAGGAAAGTACGATCTCCAGGACGCTTATAAGAGTATCCGCGAGAGTCTGGCACAGGCCGGCACCTATAATGACCATAAGACGGTCATCACATTTATCAATTCGGAGTATATCACCGAGGAAAATGTGGCAGAGAAGCTGAAGGGGCAGGATGGCATCGTGATCGGTCCGGGCTTTGGTGAGCGTGGTTCGGAGGGTAAGGTCATTGCCGTACACTATACCCGCACGCAGGATATTCCGACTTTTGGTATCTGTTTCGGTATGCAGATGATGGTTGTCGAGTTTGCCAGAAACATTCTGGGTTATGCCGATGCCAATTCACGTGAGCTCAACGAGAAGACTTCTCACAATGTCATCGATATTATGGAGGAGCAGAAGAACATCAGCAACATGGGTGGTACGATGCGACTCGGTGCCTTTGAATGCGTATTGAGGCAAGACTCCCGCGTGCTCAACATTTACAAGCAGGAGCACATCCAGGAGCGCCATCGTCATCGTTATGAGTTCAACAATGAATATTTGAAAGAGTTTGAACGTAATGGCATGTTGGCCGTTGGTCGCAATCCAGAAAGCGACCTCGTGGAGATCGTTGAGATCCCCACACTCAAATGGTTTATCGGAACACAGTTCCACCCAGAATATCAAAGTACGGTATTGAAGCCCCACCCATTGTTTGTGGACTTCGTCAAGGCCGCCATTAAAAACAAGAAAAACAACGTCACTGAGGTAACCGGCAAATAGGCCAACCTCACATAACACATTTATGGATAAAAACTCAATTATCGGATTCGTTCTGATTGCTGCTGTCCTTATTGGTTTCAGCTGGTATTCCATGCCGTCCAAAGAGGAGCAACGGGCAAAGTTCGTCAAGGATTCTACGGCACAAGCCCAACGTGCCCAGGCCGAGAAGGCTCAGAAGGCCGCTGGCTTCAAGAAGCAAGCGGCTGTAAAGCAGGAAGTGCAGCAGGACACCACTGCCCTTTTCCACAAAGCTCTTGTTGGTACGGCACAGAATGTGACACTTAAAAACAGCAAGGTGGAGCTCACCATGTCGACAAAGGGTGCCACTGTTACTAAGGCTGTCATCAAGAATTACAAGGACAACATTACCGAAGGAAACAATGTGACGCTCTTCCAGGGAGCCGACCAAAGCCTGAACTACACGTTTGTCGCCAAGGAAGCCAACATCTCTACGGCTGATCTTTATTTCCAACCGTCTAATGTCACCGACTCAACCGTTACCTTTACTGCTGAGGCAGGACCCGGAAAGGCCATCGTCATGACCTATACGCTTGGCAGCGACTACATGCTTCATTCTAAGTTGCACGTTGAGGGAATGGCCGGACTATTTGCTCCGAACAGCCACAACATTGCCATTGACTGGAAGGGAAAGGCACGCCAACAGGAGAAAGGTTTCACCTTTGAGAACCGCTATGCCACACTCACCTATCATGACGTGGAAGGTGGTACTGACAAACTGAGTGAGACATCAGAGAAAATCGACGAGGAAGTGAAGGAAAAAATAGACTGGGTCGCATTCAAGAACCAGTTCTTCTCTGCCGTGATGATTGCAAAGAACGACTTAGGCGAGGGCACTCTCATGACTTCCATTCCCCATAAGAAGGGCGAGGGCTATCTGAAGACTTACGAAGCCAAGATGAAGACCGTCTTCGATCCGACCGGCCAAAAGCCCACGGAGTTTGAGTTCTATTATGGACCCAATGACTTCCGCTTGTTGCAGAAGGTGCAGAAGGAAAGCAAGTTTGGTAAAGAACTTCAGATGGAGCGCCTCGTTTACCTTGGCTGGCCATTGTTCCGCATCATCAACCGCTGGTTCACCATCTATGTGTTCGACTGGTTGAGCAAGTGGTTCCCCATGGGTGTGGTGCTCATCCTCATCACCATCCTACTCAAGTTCATCACCTATCCTATGGTGAAGAAGAGCTATATGAGCTCCGCCAAGATGCGCGTCTTGAAACCGAAGCTCGACGCAGCCACCAAGCAATTTGACAAGCCGGAGGACCAGATGCAAAAGCAACAGGCGATGATGGCCGAATATAGCAAGTATGGTGTGTCGCCTTTGTCCGGCTGTCTACCTATGTTCATACAGATGCCTATCTGGATTGCCATGTTCAACTTTGTGCCGAACGCCATTCAGCTTCGTGGCCAGAGTTTCTTATGGATGAAGGACCTCTCCACCTATGATCCGATTATCACCTGGAATCACGATATATGGCTCCTGGGAGATCACCTCTCTCTGACCTGTATCTTGTTCGTGGGCGCTCAAGTTATCTATACATGGTTCACCATGCAGATGCAGAAAGACCAGATGGTTGGACAGCAGGCAGAGCAGATGAAGATGATGCAATGGATGATGTACCTCATGCCACTGATGTTCTTCTTTATGTTCAACGACTACTCTTCAGGTTTGAACTTCTACTATTTCGTGTCTTTGATTCTCTCCGCAGCCATCATGTTTATCTTGCGCAAGACGACCAACGACGAGAAACTCCTTGCTGTCCTTGAGTCACGTTATAAGGATAACCAGAACAATCCTCAAAAGATGAAGGGTATGATGGCACGCATGCAGTCACTCCAGCAAATGCAACAGCAGCAGATGGATGATCAGAAGCGCCGTCAGCAGGGCAGCAATTTCAAGAAGAAATAGTCCCAACGACATTGTGCCGGAAGCCTGAGGAGTCCATCCTAAGGCTTCCGCCTTTTTACATAAAAAGTGGACATCTTATTATCTTAGACAATGATGACTATGAACAAAGCAATTGCATTGGCACTTGGCGCTCTGCTTATGGGCTCTGGCCAAATGAACGCACAGACGATGATTCAGAAAAGCAACATTCAACTCACCTCAGATTTGATGACTCCAGAGGCTCTTTGGGCTATGGGACGCATCGGACCGGCACAGGCTTCGCCTGATGGCAAACAGGTGGTGTATCAAGTTTCATACTATAGTGTGAAGCAAAATGCTAGCCACACCATGCTCTTCATCCAGCCTACCAAGGCCGAGAAGAATATGGCAAAGCCCCGGCCGCTGACCACTGATGCCAAGAGCGAGACCGACGCAGCATGGATAGAGGGCGGACAGCGCATTGCTTTCCTGCGCGAGGGACAGTTGTGGAAGATGAATCCCGACGGTACCGGCCGCGTGAAGCTCACCAATTCCGGCATTGATATCGAGGGTTTCAAGTTTTCTCCCGATGGCTCCAAGGTGATTCTCATCAAAAGTCTGCCTTACAATGATATCATCAAGAAGAACCCTGACGACCTCCCCAAGGCCTCCGGAAGACTCATCACCGATATGAACTATCGTCACTGGGACCACTACGTGGAGTCAATACCTCATCCTTTCGTCGCTGAAGTGAATGGCAACACAATTGATGAGGGTGTTGATGTCCTTGCCGGTGAACCCTACGAGAGTCCTATGGCACCATTCGGTGGCATCGAACAGCTCGACTGGAGCAGAGACTCCAAGCAGATAGCCTATACTTGTCGGAAGAAGACTGGCGTTGACTATGCCATCTCTACCGATGCCGACATCTACCTATATAATATCGAGACTCGCCAGACTCGCAACCTTTGCAAGCCAGAGGGCTATGTGGAGCCGAAGATTGACCCCACAAAGAGCATGCGCAATCAGGCCGTCAATCATCAGCAGGGCGACTTCAACGTTGGTTATGACCAGAACCCACAGTTCTCGCCCGATGGTCAATATGTGGCTTGGCAGAGCATGGCACGCAACGGCTATGAGAGCGATCGCAACCGCCTCTGTGTCTATCGCTTGTCCGATGGCACCAAGACTTATGTGACAGAGAGATTCGATAGCAATGTCGATGGTTTCTGTTGGAGCAATGATTCCAAGACCCTCTTCTTCCTTGGCGTTTGGAATGCCGTTGGAATGGTATATCAGACAAACCTCAAAGGCGAGGTGATGCAACTCACGGACGGCTGGTATGACTACGGCTCTCTGCAGGCTTTGGCCAATGGCAAGCAACTTCTCGTTTCTCGTCATTCCTATCTAGCACCTGATGATCTCTATTTGCTCACCATCAATAAAAAGGAGAAACGCTCCGCCGTTGCTCAGATTACCGGGGAAAACAAGCACATCCTTGACCAGTTGGCTAAGCCTTCTGTTCAGCAGCGTTGGGTGAAGACGACCGATGGCAGGCAAGAGTTGGAGTGGATCATTTTGCCACCTCATTTCGATGCCAACAAGAAATATCCCACTCTCCTCTTCTGCGAGGGTGGTCCGCAAACTCCCGTTAGCCAGTTCTGGAGCTACAGATGGAACATGTATATCATGGCAGCCAATGGCTATGTCGTGGTTGCACCTAACCGCAGAGGTCTCCCAGGCTTTGGCAGTGAGTGGAACGAGGCAGTGAGCCAGGACTGGACAGGTCAGCCCATGAAAGACCTTCTGTCGGCTATCGACGATGCAGCTAACGAACTTCCCTATGTTGACAAGGATCGCCTAGGATGTGTGGGAGCTTCCTTCGGTGGCTTCTCCGCCTACTATCTGGCTGGACATCACGATGGCAGATTCAAGTGCTTTATTGCTCATGACGGTGCTTTCAACCTTGAGTCGATGTACACCGATACCGAGGAGGCATGGTTCTCCAACTGGGAATATGACGATGCCTATTGGAATAAGGACCAGACCGAGGCTGCTCGTCGCACCTATGCCAACAGTCCCCACCTTGCAGTGGACAAGTGGGACACCCCAATCCTCTGCATCCATGGTGAGAAAGACTATCGCATCAATGCCAATCAGGGCTTCGGAGCATTCAATGCCGCACGCATGAGGGGCATCCCCGCAGAGCTCCTTCTCTTCCCCGACGAGAATCACTGGGTGCTCAAACCACAGAACGGCGTGCTCTGGCAGCGCACCTATTTCAACTGGTTGGATCGTTGGCTGAAGGCTAACTAAGGAACAGGGAAAACATTTAGAGTAAGAAAATCGATAAATAATATTATGACTCAACAAATTGAAAAGACCCTAAGAGATTCCGCTGGGGTAAGATGGACAGCACTGTTGCTGTTGGCTTTGGCCATGTTCTGTGCCTACATCTTTATGGACATCCTGTCCCCCATCAAGGATCTGATGCTCACAACAAGGGGTTGGGACTCCACCGCCTTTGGCACAATGCAGGGCTCAGAGACCTTCCTCAACGTATTCGTGTTCTTTCTCATCTTTGCGGGTATCATCCTCGACAAGATGGGCGTGCGCTTCACGGCCATACTTTCGGGAGCCGTGATGCTCGTCGGAGCATTGATCAAGTACTATGCCATCAGTGAAAACTTCATAGGAAGTGGAGTAGAGGTGTGGTTTACCAACAACCTTAACCACATCCCTGTATTTGAACAGTTGGGCGTTTCTCCATTCTACGAGGGCATGCCTGCCTCTGCCAAGGTCGCTGCTTGTGGCTTTATGATCTTCGGATGCGGTGCAGAGATGGCTGGTATCACGGTGAGCCGTGGTATCGTGAAGTGGTTCAAGGGTCGCGAAATGGCGCTTGCCATGGGCTCTGAGATGGCTTTGGCTCGTCTCGGCGTGGCAACCTGCATGATTTTCTCACCGTTCTTTGCCAAGTTTGGCGGCACCATCGATGTGTCTCGTTCGGTTGCTTTCGGTGTCGTACTCCTTTGTATCGCCTTGATGATGTTCATTGTTTACTTCTTCATGGATAAGAAATTGGATGCACAGACAGGCGAGGCCGAGGAGAAGGACGATCCCTTCAGGATCAAGGACCTTGGCCAAATTCTATCCAGCCTGGGCTTCTGGCTCGTGGCATTGTTATGTGTGCTCTACTACTCGGCTATCTTCCCATTCCAGAAGTATGCGGTAAACATGCTCCAGTGCAACCTTACCTTCAAAGGTGTGGAAGCTGGTTCTTTCTGGGCTTCGTCTAGCGTGACCATCGTGCAATATGCCATTATGCTCGTCGTAGCTGTCACGGCCTTCATGTTCAACTTCATGAAGAAGAAGTCGATGAAATACCTGATGCTCACCATCTCTGTCGTCGCACTTGTGGTTTATTGCTACATGGGCTATATGCGTCAGTCTGCTGAGTCTATCTTTGCTGTGTTCCCACTCTTGGCCGTGGGCATTACGCCAATTCTTGGCAACTATGTCGACCATAAGGGTAAGGCTGCTTCCATGCTTGTCCTGGGTTCATTGCTCCTTATTTTGTGCCACCTCACATTTGCATTCGTACTTCCGACATTCCAGGGTAACCTCGTTGGTGGTGTCATTGTGGCTTATCTCACTATCCTAGTGCTTGGCGCTTCCTTCTCTTTGGTACCCGCATCGCTTTGGCCTAGCGTGCCTAAGCTGGTGGATGCAAAGATCATCGGTTCTGCCTACGCTCTGATTTTCTGGATTCAGAACATCGGGTTGTGGCTCTTCCCATTGCTCATCGGTAAGGTGCTCGACAAGACTAATCCTGGCGTCACCGAAGCTACGAAGCTCAACTACACTGCTCCGCTGGTGATGTTGGCAAGTCTCGGCCTTGCAGCCCTGATCATAGGATTGATTCTGAAGGTCGTTGATAAGAAGAAAGGCCTCGGTTTGGAAGAACCGAACATCAAATAAAAAATGAAAAAATGAAAGAATGAAAAGATGAAAATATTGCTTGCTCAGGCGGTGATATTTTCATCTTTTCTTTTTCAATGCGTGGGAGTCATTAAATAACCCCAATTCTAAACATGGCGAATTCTCCTTAATTAGAATAATCCTTTTATCTTTTCATTCTTTCTTCTTTTCTGAGGGTAGCTGACTTCGGTTCATTCTCTATCTGTCTGCACTAATTTTTTCATCTTTTCATGTTTTCATGTTTTCATTTTCTATTATCCTATCTTTCTGCTATCTTTGCCTTTAGAGGGTAAATGCCATCAAATCAAAATCTATCTGGCTGCCCATAATCTTTTCATATTTTCATTATTTCATCTTTTCATTTTATGAAGATTCTCTCCGATAACCGAACACTTCGTTGGATAACATTGTTCCTCGTCGCTTTCGCCATGATGACGGGATACTTCGTCTATGACGTGATGTCGCCACTGGAGACGATGCTCGAAAACGACCTCGGGTGGACCAGTTCGGAGTATGGTTTCTTCAGCGGATCGTATGCGTTCCTCAACGTCTATCTGCTCATGATGTTTGTGGGAGGCATGGCGCTCGATCGTTTCGGCATCCGCATCACCGGCACAACTGCCACGACACTCATGGTCTTGGGTGCGTTCGTCAAGTTTGCCGCACTGCAATGGGTATCGCCCGATGCCACTACCGTGGTACATCTACCTTTCTTCGGGCTCGATGGACCGGTCAAGCATCAGGTCATGCTGGCTGCCTTTGGGTTCTCTATATTCGGCGTGGGGAGCGAGGTGACAGGTTTCACGGTCTCCAAGTGCATGGTCAAATGGTTCACAGGGCATGAGCTTGCGCTCGCCATGGGCATACAGGTGGCTATGGCGCGTCTTGGTACGGCATCGGCCTTGGCTATCAGCAAGCCTTTTGCGCAGCACTTCGGCACGCCATCAGCCAGTGTTATGCTGGGTGTCTTGCTTCTTGTCATCGGATTGATCGGCTTCTTGGTCTATAGCATTTTCGACCGTAAACTAGACCAACAGGTAGAGGCTGAGGCTACAGACGAGTCAGAGAAATTTCACTTTGGCGATCTCAAAAAGATTTTGGGCGATGCTGGCTTCTGGCATCTCACCCTCATCTGTCTCTTCTTTTATAGTGCCGTCAATCCCTTTCTCAAGTTTGCCGCCCGCATGATGGTTACCAAATACGGCGTGGCCGATGACATTGCCGGCACCATCGTGGCCATTGTTCCCTTTGGCGCTATCCTCCTTACGCCCATCTTCGGGCATCTCTACGATCGCCTGCGTCGTGGCACCGCGTTCATCCTCGCAGGTGCTACATTGCTCACCGCCGTCCATCTGCTCTTTGCCTTACCCATCCATCTTGGCCCATGGTTCCCCGTGGTGGCCATGATTCTCTTCAGCATCGCCTTCTCGTTGTTGCCTAGTGCCTTGTGGCCGAGCGTGCCGAAGATTATCCCACAGGTGCGTCTTGGTACCGCCTACGCCAGCATATTTTGGCTACAAAACATGGGACGTGCCATGATACCTATTCTTATCGGTAGTCTGCTCGATCGCGCCACATTGCAGGCCACAGACACGACACAATCCGTTGATCCTGCTACCGCCTTCCTTACACCCATGCTTATCTTTGCTTGCTTTGGCGCGTTGACCATCCTTGTCGCCCTCTCCTTGCACCGTCTTGACCGCCGCAAGGGTTATGGCATAGGCTGACCCCATTCCTATATTTTATTATATTAGTGTCCGGTAAACTATGTATATACTTCAGTAAAAGGCCGAACTTCAGGATATCAGGACATATCCTAAAGCACAGGGACTTGCGAAAAGGCATCTTTGGCGTTGCGATTAGTATCTAATGGCACTGCGATTCGATACTAAACGCGTTGCGTTTCGGCACTTATCGCGTGCCGATTAGTACTCAATCGCAGTGCCTCAGACCTGCAGTGCAGCGATGAAGTGACTATGCCTAAATTTACTT
>DHOP01000011.1:11304-11482 GCA_002407775.1 Prevotella sp. UBA5387 | reverse complement strand
CCGTTTGCGAGGCAAACATCTGCGCAATCCGCGAGATCTGCGTGCAAAAACCCTTTATCCATCACATAAGTTAACCACGCAAACCCTGTTGTTTGCGTCATCAGCGTGCTTAAATTAATCATATTTTTTCACTTCATGATTTCGAAACAAATCATTCACTGAAAATTTATTTTCTCCG
>DHOP01000011.1:0-11074 GCA_002407775.1 Prevotella sp. UBA5387 | reverse complement strand
GACAATAACGGACAATAACGGACGGTAACGTACAATAACGGACATAGGGTCGGCGGGGTGTCGTATCTTTGCCACGTGATTCAGAAAGAGCTCACTGGTCACAACAAAAGGGCTTTCGCATGACGCGACAAAGCCACCACAGAAACTTCAAACAGGAAAATTTATGATTCCATTTGTCATTTATCAGAACAAGAGTCGTGTTGCAGGGGAATTTGGATACTGGTATGCCCGCACCGTGTCGACAGAGACCATTGACCTTGAAGCACTGGCCAAACACATGAGCCAGCACCACACGCCCTTCTCAAAGGGCACCATCGTGGGCATCCTCGCCGACATGGTGAGCTGCATCAAGGAGCTGCTCCTCGAAGGCAAGAACATCAAGATCGACAACCTCGCGATTTTCTCCACATCCTTGGAGAATAGGAATGGTGCGCCGACCGCCGAGGACTACACCGTGCAGAAAAACGTGAAGTGCATCAAGATGAACGCCCTCGCCACGGGTGACCTCTCCAAGGCCAATCTCAACCTCGAAGCCTCCCTCCAGGAACGCAGCTCCTACAGTTCGCCCAAGGAGGGCACTGGCCAGAGCGTGAATGATGGCACTGGACACAGTGTGACCGTGAATGCCGGCGTAGGTGGTAAGGTGACGGCCTCACCCGCGACCGCAGGTGTTGACCAGACCGTGACGCTGACCATCGCACCCGATAGTGGCTACACTCTCGCCAGCATCACCGCCAGCGACGGCGACACCAACAGCATCGAGTTGACCACGGTAGACGCCACCCACCGCACCTTCGTCATGGGCTCCACCAACGTGATCGTCACGGCAACATTCGTGGCAAATTAAAAAAGACAGGAGCCTCCCAAGCCCCTCCAGCCTCTCCCCGCCCTCCCCAGTAGGGAGGGGAGAAAACAGAACAACCAAGATCCCTGAAAACACGTTGATAGCGCATGACGTGCTCCCTTCCCAACCGGGGAGGGTTGGGGTGAGGCTGCTAGAAGGGGCTGATTAGGTGAGGCTGATAGCTTCCTTTCATCCATTTAATCTCTTAAATCATTAAAAACATTATGTCAAATAACAACAACAAACTCGGCCTTTCATGGGTCGGCTGGCTCAAGCTTCTGGGCACCGTCCTCGCGGCCATCGTTGCCGCCTTCACCGCCCAGAGTTGCGGATTGATCAACCTCTAAAACTACTCCGCCCATGGTAACTCGCATTCTGACCACCCTTGGCCGCTACATTCCTCTCGGCGTCATTTGGTTCATCTGCACGGCGTGAGCAGTGCCAAGTGCTAATAAGAATCCCTGCATACCTCATTGGTGTACAGGGATTTATTTACTTCGTGTCCTATTAAGTTGCTACTTTCCAAATTAGTATTTTGGTTTAAAAACACATAAGGTTTGTAACCAAAAGTATTGCAAATCCTACATAAAAATAAACTAAATGATAGAAATTTATGATTAAAACTAAGGAAAATCAAATAGAGATTTGGAGATAGTTTATTTTACTCGTATATTTGCAAATAAAAATATTGCAAAATGTCAACTAAAATAAACAGCATAATAAAATCTGCTTTGCCACTGGGTGTGATGAGCACATCATGGTTGGAAAAGCACGGAATTAGTAGAGCAGAGCAAGGAAAATACGTTAAGTCCGGGTGGCTTACACGTATGACTACTGGCATCTACCGTTTCAGCAATGAAGAACCAACGCTTTTTGGCGCATTGGCTTCTTATGAAAAACAGATGAATGGTGTTTACCGCATAGGTGCTTCTTCCGCTTTGGCACTCCATGGGGTTAGTCATTATATAGCAATAGGAAAACCAGTATGTCATGTATTTACGCCACAAAACCATCGTCTTCCCACATGGCTGACCTCGCTTGAGTGGGACAGGACATTGAAGGAGTTTTCAACCAATGTGTTTGATGGAAGTATTGGCGTTACCCAAATAGAACATGAAGGTCTCACGTTGCAGGTGTCTTCACCGGAACTTGCCATCATGGAATGTATGTTACTTGCTCCTGAGTATTACAATCTCATGGATGTTTATTATCTGATGGAAATGCTCACCGCTTTGAGAGCAGGCGTAGTGACAAAATTACTCGAACAGTGTTCATCATTTAAGGTCAAACGATTGTTCTTATATATGGCCGATAAGTCAAAGTATACATGGTTCAATCGTTTGGATTTAACGAATGTCACTTTAGGTAGTGGCCCAAGAAGTCTTGCCAAAGGTGGAGTGAAGGATTCTAAATACAATCTAATCGTACCAAGAGAGTTAGCGGAATATGAATAATGTTTATAAAGACAAAGTGCGTTTGCTGCTTAAGATTCTTCCTATAGTGATGGAAGAAGAGTGTTTCGCCGTGCATGGAGGTACAGCCATCAATTTGTTTTTTACAGATCTGTTGCGTTTGTCGGTTGATATTGATTTGACCTATATACCTTTGGAGGACAGGACATCAAGTATCAGCCATATCAACGACGCCTTAATGAGAATCAGCTCCAGAATTAAGAAACTATTGAAGGGTGTCAGAGTGATTCCTCGATTAGACATTTGCAAACTTACCTGTGAAGAACACGGATGTCAAGTGAAGATAGAAGTAAACCAAACCAAGCGTGGAATTGTTGGTGGAGATCCCGTTATGATGCCATTGTGTACCAAGGCACAAGATATGTTTGAAATGGAAGTTGAGGCAAGGATTGTTCCTATGACACAATTATATGGTGGCAAGATAGCAGCTGCATTGTCTCGCCAGCATCCACGTGATTTGTTTGACATTTGTCACATGAGCATATCCTTAGAGGATGCCAAATATGGATTTGTTTTCTGTCTTCTTGGAAGTGACCGACCCATACACGAATCGTTTGCCCCCACGCTCATAGACCAAAAAGATGCGATGGAAAAGCAGTTTGCAGGAATGTCGGATGTCTCCTTCACCTATAAGGATTATGAGACAACAAGGTTAAAGCTCGTCAATGATGTCAAAATCATGATGACGGATGAGGATAAACGATTTCTTGTTTCTTTCGAACAAGGTTCACCTTTATGGGAGGAATCTCCTTATGCAAATTTTTCAGAATACCCATCAGTCAAATGGAAACTTATGAATTTAGGTAAACTAAAGAAATCAAATCCCCCAAAATTGGAGATGGAGGCTAGTCGTTTGGAGAAAATATTTAATGAAAAAAAGTTTATGAGTGATAGTAGATAGAGATGACTTTCAAGTCTATATATCTCACACGAGAATATGGTCATCACTCTGTCGAAACATTACTTTGTGCATTTGTGACATGTCACGTTAGTAGGGTGGGGTTGCGGAATAAAGCCAATGAAAAAAGCCGATAAGACAATCGAGCTACTTTTAATATAAAAGAGGAGAAATAATCCTCTCTTTTATGTTATTTATCAAATTTTATTTGCTATTTTTGTGATTGATAATATATTAATTATGAAAACTCCAACCAATAGAATCAAAGAGGTGCTGAACGAGAAGGGCATTAAGCAGACTTGGCTGGCAGAGCAATTGGGTAAGAGCTTTGCGATGGTCAATGCTTACGTGGGCAATCATCGTCAGCCCAGCCTCGAAATGATTGCTCAGATTGCTGATATATTGCAGGTTGAACCGATGGACCTGATAGTGTTTGTTGATAAGAAAACAAAGAATTAAAGTTGAAGCATTAAATCAAAGTGCCGAGATTTCCTCGGTTGTTGATTTCAAATATATAACGAATGACTGACTTTGATGAATATATCCGACAAAGCGAACCACACAAGCGCGAAAAGGGCTATGCGTGGCAGACGGCTATTGGCTTGCAGGCCGTTGATGGACTGAAGACTTCCGACTATCTGCGTGAGACGGCTCGCCAACACATTGAGGGCGACATCACGATAGAGGAGGTGAAGCAGCTTGTCAATAGCTATTATGAGTCAAAGACTTCTCGTAAGGATGTAGAAGATAGAACGGAGGAAGCCGACAAGGTCTCAGCCCGTATTACTGAGCTGTTATCCGAACAGAGTTTTTCGTTCTCACCATTGGAGTATATTTCTATTCATCGTCGATTGTTTGAAGGTATATATGACCATGCAGGAAAGATAAGGGATTATAACATTACCAAAAAGGAATGGGTGTTGAATGGTGAAACAGTGTTGTATGCTGGTGCAGATAGTATTCGTGAGACAATGGATTACGACTTCGCACGTGAAAAAGAATACGATTACAAGCATCACGACATCGAAGAAGCAGTGAGACATATCACGCAATTTGTGTCCGGCTTATGGCAGATACATCCTTTCGGTGAGGGCAACACCCGTACAACGGCGGTATTCACTATCAAGTATCTGCGCACTTTCGGCTTCGATATTAGCAACGAAACTTTTGCCAACTATTCGTGGTACTTCCGCAATGCACTTGTTCGTGCCAACTATAACAATTTGCCTAAAGGAGTCTTTGCGACAACGCAATACCTTGAAGCCTTCTTCCGTAATCTGATTTTAGGCGAGAAGAATGAACTAAAGAATAGATATCTGCATATTAAAGCAGCTACAGATGGTGCTCAAAGTGCCAAACATTATGTTTCAAAGAGCCAAAATGGCACTTTGAATTGCACTTTAGAAGAGTTGGCACTTATTAATTTCATCAAAAAGAAGCCACAAGCAACACAAAAAGAGATAGCTGTTCATATAGGTAAATCTGAGCGAACGGTAAAGCGTATGACTATCCGTTTGTCGGAACAAGGCATTATTGAACGTAAAAATGGGCGTCGCAATGGTTACTGGGAGATAGTAAAAAAGGATATGCCCGATAAAACTACGCAACATGAGTGAGATAAACAATATAGATGAGCTAAGTAAGAAGAAGGCCTACGGTCTTTTTGATAGCATAATCTTGCAAACGGTTGAGCCTGGTAACATTAAATGCCTACAAACAGATACATACTTACCTGTTTGGAGGACTTTATGACTTTGCAGGGCAGTTACGCACGAAGAACATTTCGAAGGGTGGGTTTACCTTTGCTAACTGTATGCACTTCCCTGAAACGTTGCAGACCATTGAGCGAATGCCCGAATACAGTTTGTTGTAATAAAACTCTAAAAATAGGCTACGTGATACTAGAATATTTAGATTTCGTCCCATTTGATAGAAAAATGCAAATTAGCGTATTTCTTTTGTAAAAAGTATTTTTATGTCAATTTATTTTTATAGATTTACATAATATATTCATGATTAACCTGGATAACCGAAAATAATAAATTAATGGGAAAGTTAATTGATGTAGATTTACTCTTAAAATTTGGCTCAGAAGAGAATATGAAAAAGCTTTTAAAAGGAGAAGTTTACTTAAGCACGCTTAAAAGTTTTAAAGAATCAGATGATCCTGAAAGAGGTGACTGTTGTGAAGGTGACATTTATATAGAGCATTTTGATGAAGAAAACACTTCTATTTTTATCAATGACAAAGAAGTTAAGGCGAAAAACATAGAACTTTCTGTTTCTGATTGCTTGAATCAAAATGTGTTTTGTCTATATGCTGTTAAAAATGAAGACGCTGTGAGAAATCTTAAGGATGGACATTTAATAATTGATACAAGAGATTTTGATGCGTTTAATAAAAATGATAATGGTGCTTCTTGTGTTGCTATACAGGCTATCCCTGAATTTTTAAAAAGAGTTGAGAATTCCATTAAACAAATGGGCCTGAAATATGAAATAGAGTTGGTTTACTATTATGAAAACACGTACAATGGGAAGTTAACGCCGTTTATGAAACGTGATAGGTATAGTTCCCAAAAAGAATTTAGAATTTGGGTTAAAAACACCCAAAATGAGCCATTAATTTTAAATATCGGAAATATTAGTGATATAGCTAGCTTTATACCTTCTCAATCAGAGATAAGAGTAACATATGGGAAATTGAAATGATTAGTCGATTTGTATTTACCCCCTTGTGTATGGCACTTTCAACGTCTGTGAATACATTTAAAAACACAATCAGATTCCTCTGTACATTATTAGTCTTTTCCTCTATTTTGAATAAAGATGAATAAAATCATATAGAGAAATGTACAAAATATTGAAAATAACATTACATTTGCAGGAATCGAAAACCATGTGACAAATTTCAGTTGAATGACAACGATAAAGTTTGTTATATGGAATGACTATGAAAAGACAATAAGCAGATATAAACTATTAAGAGAGAAAAGCCTCTTCGTCTAAAGATTCGCAATATCTGTGGAGATGAAACCATTTACGGTATTATCTAAGAAAGTACTAGTAGTTTACTAACTGATCATAATATAAGAAAATATGGATCTAGACTTGTTAATTTCTTCTGGCCATGATATAAGAGAAGGTTTACGGTATGTTCCTTCTCCGAGTGGTGTTAATAGAATGTATAAAGTTTATACGTTAAGTGACTCGCAAGGGTACTATTCATGGGTTTCACTATGCTTACAATTCTTGGAAAGAAATTTTGATGGCCTTTGTATTCAAAGATTCAAAGAGGGTATGAAACAATTTGAAGATCGTCATAATTATCCCCCTCAGCCATTAGAGAAAATGATAGGTGTATTGGAAAGTTGTAAACTTATGAATGAATTATCACAACAGAGTGAGGGAGGGAATTCTGATCTAATAAAACTTATTGAGCGTGATCATAAAAAATATAATGAAATTAGCCCTAAAGAGTATAATTCTAATGAGGATATAGCACTATATTTGAAGTGGTATGAAGAGTCTTTATCTTTATTTATACAATACTTTCCATCTGATAATGAAGACTTATTAAAATTTAGAAGTGTTGATAATTCAGTTAACGGATTTGGGCTTCGAGATAATTACAATGGAATTCATGCATCGTATTTCGTAATGATGAATCAAATTAAACGGGGAAAACCTCTACTTGAAGGAGCAAATAATACAGAACAGAAAAAGAAGTCCCCCTTACTCTTTATTAGTCACTCATCTAAAGATATAGAGTTTGTTGAGCCTTTTGTTGAATTGTTGCAGAGTATAGGATTCAACAAAACAAATATGTTTTGTAGTTCAATTGCTGGATTTGGAATTAGCGAGGGGAATGATATATATGAGACTCTTAAGGAAAAATTCCAAGAAAATAATATTTATGTTGTCTTTATTTTGTCTGATAATTACTATAATAGTCCTGCCTGTCTTAACGAAATGGGGGCAGCATGGGTTTTACAAACTGACTACTCTTCTGTGTTATCCCCAGGATTTAATGTGCCAAGTATAAAAGGAGCTATAAATCCTAATAAACTGGCAATCGTTATCGATGATGACAGAAGGGTACGTAGTATTCTAAACGATTTTAGAGATAATATGATGGAGAGATTTGGATTAGAAGACAAAAATGGACATACAGTTTGGGAAACCTCAAGAGATAAGTTTCTGTCAAAAATTGAAAAAGTATAGGTTGTTTTTGGAATATGATAAAGAGATGTTAAGCCATTCCTTGGCGATAACATCTAAAATATTTTCTAATCAATACTACTCAAATTGAGGAAACTTATTTGTATTGTGCAAATGTAAGTTGTTGGTATTGAGTAGCAGATACTTTGAGGAAGTGAACAAAAAAGGATATTATTATCAGACATGGCATTGAGGCGAGGGAAGGAGAAAAAAATTATTAAACGTTTGAAAAGATAAGGACGATGAGTAAAAATTATTGTGTGAGTTGTGGTATGCCTTTGAAGCGTGATCCGCAACATGGTGGAACCAATGCAGATGGCACTCGAAGTGAGAAATATTGTAGCTATTGCTATCAGGACGGACGATTTACATACGAATGTGACGATGTGAAAGAGTTTCAAGAGTTTTGTCGTAAGAAGATGATAGAAGGTGGTCATTCTCGCTTTATGGCCTGGTTGTTTACTCGTGGTATGAAGCGATTGGAGCGATGGAAGAAGTAATTTGGGAAAAAGGTACTGCACTTGTTTGATAATCAGTTTCTACATGATGTGCAGTACCTTTTTTGGCACTGAGGTTTGTAAAGATATGTAGTCCGGGGACTTTGTCCTCGGTTATGAATATATAGTGCCTTTGGTACTAAGCTAAAGAAAGCACTCCTATTTTACCGAACACTAATAATAAAAATTAATGTCCCAAATCATCATATCACAATGAATGGGGCAAATCTTTTCTATGGCATGATACTCTTGACTAAAAGAAGTCATGCTTTAACCTCAAGTATTTTCTACTTCAAGCTAAAGCATGACATAATTTTAATCTGGAAACACCCTTATGAGGTATGATTCTTCTGAAGATTCCAGATAAATGGCTTACCTAAACTTACTTTTTGAAGAGTAAGGGTGCCATCTCACGCAATGAGCGTCGCCATGTGAGGAATTCATGTGCGGTGTTTTCCGAAACATAAGATATGGCATTGAACCCAGCTTTTCTTAGTTCCTCGGCGGCCTGGTTTACTCGGTCGGGATTCTCACGGCTTCCGCAACTCATGAAGATCAGGTTGGTTTGGTCTTTGCTCTTGATCTCAGCTGGCGCATAAGTACCTCCAGATAGCAATCCGTAATAACCGAAGATCTCGGGACGTGCAAGAGTGATGTTATGTGTTTCCATGCCTCCCATAGAGAGTCCTGCCATGGCACGATTCGCTTTGTTGGCAATGGTCTTGAAGTGAGTGTCGATATATGGAACGAGCTCGTCAACGAGTACGGTCTCGAATTTCTTGTAGTCGAACTGACGTATGCCACCAAAACCTGTATCATTGGTCATGCCATAGGTCATCACAATAATAAATGGCGCACACTTGCCTTCGGCCATAAGATTGTCCATGATGAGGTTGGCATGTCCCTGATTGCTCCATGCCGTCTCGTCTTCGCCCCATCCATGTTGCAGATAGAGCACGGGGAACTTCTTCTTTCCATCATAAGAAGGAGGCAGATAGACAAAGGCACGTCGATTTACACCTGTGCTTTTAGAGGGGAAGAGTATTTGTGATACCTCTCCGTGAGCTACTGCCTTGTCTGCATAGAAATCACGGTCGTGTGCCGGAATCTCTATACCACTTTCCCATCGGGTAGATCCATAATAGTTCTTGGCTCCTGGGTCGTTGAACACACCTCCGTCGATGGTGAGGTGATAATAGTGGAATCCTTCATCCATAGGGCCTTCGGTGGTACCTTCCCAAAGTCCGTCCTTTGTCTTTTGAAGCACTGTTCCGCCACGCCCACCAAGTCCAAGGCTAACAATTACAGACTTGGCATCGGGTGCGCTTACACGGAATCGTGCATACCCCTGAGAGTTGACCATGGGATATTCTTGTTTGGGCTGATTTAATTCAGATGGTTGGAAATCTTCTTTTACTATAGCATTGTCAACTTCAGGCTTGAAGTTCTTGATGAGGTAATAGACGTTCTTAGGTTTATAATTGACATCGAAGGGAAGTGCATAGTTATAGGTTCCAAGCCAAGAGTCACGGTCGGATAGATTCCAGAAGGTAACGTTCTTTATCACATCACGATGCTTTCTAAGCACTCGGAAGAGATTGGAATATTGTGCCTCTTGTAGGGTCTTGAGGTATTGGGGAACTCCCTTTTGTTCACCTCTGCTGAATTGCAGTTGTCCACCCATTTCAGCGGTAGTGCGTATGTCAAGCTCCGTGAAGTGAATGTTCTTCACGATGGTGGAGTATTTGGTGATGGCAGCATCTACATCTTCCATGCTTGGGCCGTAGATGTTGTAGTGCCCCTGCATTCCAATGCCATCAATGGGAACACCTGCCTCTTTCATTTTCTTGACCATATCGTAGATACGATCTCGTTTTGCGGGATCGGCGGCATTATAGTCGTTATAGAAAAGCAAGGCGTTAGGGTCAGCTTCGCGGGCAAACTGGAAAGCTTTGGCAATGAATTCATCTCCACAAAGCTTATAAATACGTGACTGGCGATAGGGGTTGGGCTCTGAACCATCACGTAATTTACGTGGACCATCTATCATGGCTTCATTGACTACATCCCATGCATAGACGACATCTTTGTAGCGATTCACTACGGCGAGGATTTGATTACGCAAGCGTTCATAGAACACTTCCTTTGTCACGTCCTTGCCCTTCTTGTCAGTAAACATCCAGTCAGAGAACTGATTGTGCCAACAGAGGCAATGTCCGCGAAGCTTGATGCCATTCTGACGGCAGAAGTTGGCTATGCGATCAGCATTCTCCCAATGGAATTCTCCTTCGCGTGGCTGTATAGAAACTGGCTTCATGTCGTTCTCAGCCGTGATGCTATTGAAGTTTTTCTTGATGAGTGCAATCTGATCTGGGTCTGTAACGTTCTTGGTATTCACCGCGACGCCGATCGTGAAATAATCTTTGTAGGTGTCTTTGTATCCGGTAGGGTCATCTGCTTGTTGCGCAGGTCTTCCAAATTGGGCAAAGCTTGGCATTGTGCCCAATAATAATGATAGTGCTAAACTTGTGATAAGAGCTTTCTTTTTCATATAGTTTGGAGATTTGAAGATTTGAAGATTGAATAGAAAAGTATTAACTGATATTCGCAAAGATAAGTAAAAATGCACGAGAGGGCTTTTCGATTTATTTCAAATGCTTTTCCAAATATACCTTTTGGTATTATTAATCTAATTATTCCATAATTTGATGAACATTCATTGAAAATTTTTAGTGTCCAGTAAAGATAGGAGTGCTTTCTTTAGCTAAGGGCCAAAGGCACTACACATATATAACCGAGGACAAAGTCCCCGGACTACATGCCTTAACAAACATCAGTGCCGACAGGCACTTCACATGATGAAAACGACTGATTATCAAATATTTGCAGCACCTATCGGCACTGATAAATCATCTGCCATGAGTCCACGGACTTTGTCCGCGGTTAAGCCTATGAAGCCCATTCTGGGCTACGAGTGAGCCAACGTGATGAAGATGCCTCGAAGAGGCTACACGAGAATAACCGAGGACGAAGTCCCCGGACCATATGCCTCTGTTAACATCAGTGCCAATAGGTACTGCATATAGCGAAAACGACTGATTATCAAATATTTGCAGCACCTATCGGCACTGATAAATCATCT
>DHOP01000038.1 GCA_002407775.1 Prevotella sp. UBA5387 | reverse complement strand
AAGTAAATCTGATATAAGTCACAACCCAGCCTTATCACAAAAACGTCGTTTCTCACTGCTACAATCACAATATTGTTTCCAGCAAGTGATCCGGGATATATCCTACTAAGCTTAGGCCATTCCATTGTTTAATGGCTATGACATAGAAAGTAGCAATTTATCATTAGAGAATCACTGACATCACTTGACTTACGTCAAGAAGATTACTGACAAAATTTGATTCACGTCAAAATTTAGGCGGTTTTATTTACTTTGGACCATAATTTCATGATCTATCCAATATTTGGGCTTAACTTTGCATCAGTATTCAGGAACACAAGGAGAAAGATTAAGGATAACAATGGAGCAAACACACGAGTTCCAATTAAAGATGAAAGAAAATGATAAACACATGGATGATTACATTAGCAATGGTTGCTGCCATGACAACTTTGCTTATTAACGGTAATGACCAAACAGGCACAAGCCTATAGAGGTCATCGAGAAAGTTAGAAAAGAAGAAATTAAAGAGAAAAGAAAAGGAGAAAATAAGATGAAAAATTTAAGAGAGAATTTAAAGAAAATAGTTAAGACAATAGTCAAGAACTATGTAGAAAGTATGAAAATGTATGGTGAGGCACTACTTAGAGGAGGTTCATACGGTTGTGTCTAAAGTAAGACTTCAATAGGTAATTATATATATAAACAAAGACCGCAGACTGAGAGCTATGCTTCTCGACCTGCGGTCTTTTCTTTTTTTTAATGGCCAGACCCTCAACTTTTTGTTTACGAGTCTGGCCATTCAAATATTTTTAAATCTGATCTAGCGCCTGACGAACATCATCAATGAGATCGTCGATATTTTCAATACCTATTGAAAGACGGATGAGGTCAGGAGCAATTCCGGCTTCGCGCAACTGTTCATCACTCAACTGACGATGAGTATGACTGGCTGGATGAAGCACGCAAGACTTTGCGTCAGCAACATGAGTCTCGATATTGATAAGCTTCAGAGAATCCATGAAATTGATTGCTGTGTTGCGATCACCCTTAAGACCGAAAGCTAACACACCACACGAACCGTTGGGCAGATACTTCTGTCCTAGCTCGTAGTGCTGATCGCTTTTAAGTCCGCTGTAGTGCACCCATGCTACACGAGAATCGCTTTCCAAGAACTCGGCCATAGCCTGAGCATTCTCACAATGACGCTGAACGCGCAGATGAAGCGTCTCCAAGCCAAGATTAAGCAAGAACGAGTTCTGAGGTGCAGGAATGGAACCTAAATCACGCATCAGTTGAGCCACAAGTTTTGTGGTATAGGCCATCTTGCCAAAAGCCTTCGTATAGGTCAAGCCATGGTAAGATTCATCTGGTGTGGTAAGGCCTGGGAATTTGTCTGACTGTGCGTCCCAGTCAAAGTTACCACTGTCCACGATACATCCACCCACCTGGGTAGCGTGGCCATCCATATATTTTGTAGTGGAATGGGTAATGATATCGCAGCCCCATTCAAACGGACGACAGTTGATTGGTGTAGCAAACGTGTTATCTACGATAAGTGGCACACCATTTTTGTGAGCAATTCGAGCGAATTTTTCAATGTCAAGCACAGCGCAACCAGGGTTACTGATGGTCTCTCCAAACAGTGCCTTGGTGTTAGGACGGAAAGCCTTCTGTATTTCCTCCTCTGATGCCTCTTGGTTGATGAAAGTGCAATCGATGCCAAGCTTACGCATCGTCACGTTGAAGAGATTATAGGTACCACCATATATCTCGGTAGAGACAACAATATGCCCTCCTGCCTCGCAAATATTAAACACTGCATAAAAATTGGCCGCTTGTCCGCTCGATGTAAGCATGGCACCCACACCTCCCTCAAGAGCGGCGATTTTACTAGCTACTGCATCATTGGTCGGATTTTGCAAACGGGTATAGAAATAGCCTGATTTCTTCAAGTCAAAAAGCATGGCCATCTCCTCAGTATTATCATATTTGAATGTTGTGCTTTGGATAATCGGCAGTTGGCGTGGTTCGCCATTTTTGGGCGTCCAACCTGCCTGGACACACATTGTCTCTCTCTTCATATTACTAACGTTTATAAAATTGGTTATGCAAAATAACCAAATAATGTTGGATTGGACAAGAATTTTTGCATATTTTATATCCTAATGCATATGCATCAGAAAGTTATGCAATCACCTTTTTCATATAATCAGTGCATCAACGACATGTCGTATCTTCTCCACAAATACTTTATACGAATATGTTAATTTCTTCTAATTGAAAGAGAAAACAACTGTAGAATAACCAAACATATCATAATAATTTTGTAATTTTGCACCCGATATAGTTCGTGGAGGCTCATAAAAGCAATGACTTATGTCATTCGCCTTGCGGAGAAACCGTTTATTTAATAATAAAATGTACGCAATCGTAGAGATTAACGGTCAGCAGTTCAAGGTTGAGGAGGGCAAAAAGCTCTTCGTGCATCACATTAAGGATGTAGAAACTGGCAATACTGTTGAGTTCGACAAAGTACTGCTCGTAGACAAAGACGGCGCAGTAACAGTCGGTGCGCCATCTGTTGAGGGTGCAAAAGTAGTAGTTGAAGTGGTGAACCCCTTAGTGAAGGGTGACAAAGTCATCGTATTTAAGATGAAGCGTCGCAAGGACTCACGCAAGAAGAACGGCCATCGTGCTCAGTTCACCGAAGTAGAAGTTAAACAAGTAATCGCTTAAATCAGGAGGAATTCATCATGGCACATAAAAAAGGTGTAGGTAGTTCAAAGAACGGACGTGATTCAGCTTCACAACGATTAGGCGTCAAAATTTGGGGTGGCCAGGTAATTACAGCCGGCAACATCATTGTTCGCCAGCGTGGTAACAGGCATTTCCCAGGCGAAAATGTAGCTCAAGGCAAAGACGATACACTCTATGCATTGACTGACGGCGTCGTTTACTTCAAGAAAGGCTCTCGCAACAAGAGTACAGTCTCTGTTCTCGCACCCGAGGTTTACGCTGAAGTGACCAAAAAGGTCGAAGCATAACAAATAAAAAAACTTATTCCAAACAAACACAGAAGCCTGCTCCTTTAGGAGCAGGCTTTCTGCGTTTTATACCATCATCATTTTTATTTCTTGCCCAATTAACTACCATTTATCACTTTGCTCACATTTGTACATATTATTGCGACAAACCGAATGATTGTTGAATGAAACCTGTATATAAGGCGAAACTGACCAAAAAACAAGAATTTCCTTGCACCATCAGAGTTTTTTTTAGTAATTTTGCCTTATCTATAGACAACAAAATAAAATCATAGCATTATGCTAACACTTAAGCTTATCAGTGAGGAGACCGAGCGTGTCATCAAGGGTCTTGAAAAGAAACATTTTAAAGATGCCCGAGTAGCCATTGAGAAGGTATTAGAATTTGATAAAATCCGCCGCGAATCCCAACAAAAAGTCGACAACAACAAGCAGCAGCAAAAATTGCTGTCCAAGCAGATTGGTAGTTTGATGAAGGACGGGAAGCAGGACGAAGCAAACAAAATTAAGGACCAAGTGGCTGACTTGAAGGCTGCAGATAAGGCTTTGGCGGAAATCATGGACAAGTCTCAGGAGGACATGACTAATGTTTTGCTCACAATACCCAATATCCCCAGCGACATTGTACCTGAGGGCAAGGATGCCAGCGATAATGTTGTGGTGAAAGAAGGCGGTCCAATGCCTGACTTCAGTGGTGAAGTTTTGTGCCACTGGGATTTGCTTAAGAAATACAACTTGGTTGACTTTGATCTTGGCGTTAAGATTACTGGAGCCGGATTCCCGCTATATATCGGCAAGATGGCACGTTTCCAACGTGCGCTGGAAGCATTCTTCTTGGACGAGGCTCGCAAGTCGGGTTACCTGGAAGTGCAGCCTCCTTTCGTTGTCAATGAGGCTTCCGGATACGGTACCGGTCAACTTCCTGACAAGGAAGGACAGATGTATCACGCCAATCTTGATAACCTCTATCTCATCCCTACTGCAGAAGTGCCAGTAACAAACATCTTCCGTGATGAGATACTCGATGAGAAATCACTACCTATCAAGCGTTGTGCTTATTCTGCATGTTTCCGTCGTGAGGCCGGTTCTTATGGCAAAGACGTGCGTGGACTGAACCGTCTACACCAATTTGACAAGGTAGAATTAGTACGTATCGATACACCAGAGCACTCTTACGAGAGTCTACAAGAGATGCTTGACCATGTTGAAGGACTTTGCAAAAAACTGGAATTGCCTTATCACATCTTGCTGCTTTGTGGCGGAGACATGAGTTTTACTTCGTCACTCTGCTACGATTTCGAGGTGTGGAGCGGTGCTCAAAAGCGTTGGTTGGAGGTTTCTTCAGTATCCAACTTTGAGAGTTACCAAGCTAACAGATTGCATTGCCGCCTTCGTCGGACAGACAATAAGAAGACCGAGCTCTGCCACACGCTGAATGGTTCGGCACTTGCCTTACCGCGTATAGTGGCTGCGATCATTGAGAACAACCAAACACCGGAAGGCATTCGAGTTCCAAGGGTACTGGTTCCTTACTGTGGCTTCGAGATGCTTGACGACAAAAACTTCGAGTAAGGCTATTGGTTTATTCATGAAAAAAATAGTCCTTATTGCTGCATTTGCATTGAATGCAATGGTTATTGTTGCCCAGACGGCTCCCCAACGCACTACGCTGAAACCATTCGCAGGCTTGTCTTATGCCGCGATGTTTAATGGAGATCTTGACTTTCGGAAAGCTATCGTTGCCGGTGCAGAGATAGAACGTCCATTGGCTCGTTGGGTTACGGTCAGTGCAGGCTTAGTCTATTCGCCACAAGGTGGCGTTTATAATAGTAGTGGCACGAGCTTCACCTGGAAGCACGACTATATCAACATCCCCATTATGGCCAACGTCTATCCACTGAAAGGGTTTGCATTGAAGGTCGGGCTACAGCCAGGCATCAGTGTCTCTAATAGACAGGAGGGGCAGGCTGGCATGTCTATAGTACAAAATGACATGGAGGGCAACCTAAAGCCATACGACCTCGCTATTCCCGTCGGAGTGTCCTACGAACTCTTCAACATCGTGCTGGACGTGCGCTGGAATATCGGCGTCATCAGCGTGGGGAAAAGCGATCCATGGGCAGGCGACATCTACATGGGCAATTCGCATCTCGGAGGGGCCAACTTCGCCTATCAGTTTACCCTTGGCTACAAGTTCGACATCTCTGGAGACAACGGGAAATAGCCTGCCTACTTGTTGTAGTCATCACTTTACAAACGATTGATTCAAATTTCTTTAGTCAATTCACAATACTAATTTCATGAACAAAATTATCAATAAGGAGCAATTCTCTGAGAAGGTTTATTGCTTCGAAGTGGAAGCACCCCTTATCGCTAAGAGTTGCAAACCTGGCAATTTCATCATCGTACGCGTTGACTCGAAGAGCGAGCGTGTGCCTTACACAATAGCCAAGTCAGACACCGACAAGGGCACTTTGACACTCGTGATTCAGGAAGTAGGGCTATCTTCAACAAAGTTTTGCCGCCTAAATCCTGGTGATTTTGTTCATGACATCGTAGGACCACTTGGAAATCCTTCAAGGATCGAGAATTATGGTACTGTTATCTGCGCTGGTGGCGGTATCGGCATTGCTGCCATTCTGCCTATCTTGACTGCTTTGAAGAAAGCCGGCAACCGTGTTATCTCGGTACTTGCAGGTCGCACAAAGAATCTCGTTATTATGGTTGACGACGTCAAGAAGTATAGCGACGAAGTCGTGATTATGACCGATGACGGATCCATTGGCGAGAAAGGTGTGGTTACCGTTGGTGTTGAGGAAGTGATTAAGCGTGAGCATGTGGACAAGGTTATTGCCATTGGTCCTCCTGTTATGATGAAGTTCACTTCTTTTATGGCCAAGAAATATGGTATCCCCAACGATGTATCGCTCAATACTATCATGGTTGATGGCACGGGAATGTGCGGTGCTTGCCGCCTTACCATTGGCGGAAAGACAAAGTTCGTCTGCATCGATGGTCCTGAATTCGATGGAGATTTAGTTGACTGGGATGAGATGATGAAGCGCATGGGCACATTCAAGAATGTGGAACGTGAGGACATGGAGCACTTCGATGGCTCGATTAAAAAAGCTCAACCCAATGCACAACCACAGTCTAGTTCCATAGGAAATGTATCCAAAGCCACTTCTGATGACACCGAATCAATGGAAGAGTTTACTAATCGAAATAGACAATGGCGCAACGACTTACGCTCTTCCATGAAAGCTAAGGAACGTATGGCGATTCCTCGTGTACAGATGCCCGAACTCGACCCTGTCTATCGTGCCACCACTCGCCTTGAGGAGGTGAACATAGGACTTACTGAGGAAATGGCCTTAGAGGAGTCAAAACGTTGCATCGATTGTGCCAAGCCTACATGCGTAGAGGGTTGCCCAGTGAACATCGACATCCCAGGATTCGTTAAAAATATTGAGCGCGGCCACTTCCTAGATGCTGCCCGCGTATTGAAAAATACCTCTGCCCTACCCGCCGTGTGTGGCCGTGTATGTCCTCAGGAGAAGCAATGTGAGAGCCGCTGTATTCATCTGCGCATGAACAAGCCGGCTGTGGCCATTGGACATTTGGAGCGCTTTGCTGCCGACTATGAGCGCGAAAGCGGTCAGATGAGTCTGCCCGAGGTAGCACAAAGCAATGGTATCAAAGTTGCCGTAGTCGGATCAGGCCCTGCCGGACTCAGTTTCGCCGGAGACATGGTTAAGAAAGGCTTCGAAGTTTATGTTTTTGAGGCTCTCCATGAAGTAGGTGGCGTACTCAAATACGGCATCCCCGAATTCCGTTTGCCTAACAAAATCGTGGATGTAGAGGTAGATAACCTCCGCAAGTTAGGCGTTCATTTCCAGACAGATACAATCATTGGTAAGACCATTACCATAGAGGAACTTGAGGATAAAGGTTTCAAAGGCATCTTCATTGGATCCGGAGCAGGGCTGCCCAACTTCATGGGCATTCCTGGTGAGAACCTCATCAATGTGATGTCAAGTAATGAATACCTCACTCGTGTGAACCTGATGGATGCTGCTAATCCAGATACTGACACCCCGATTATCCTCGGAAAGAAGGTCATTGTTGTGGGTGGTGGTAACACCGCCATGGACTCCTGTCGCACTGCCAAGCGTCTCGGCGCTGATGTCACACTAGTCTATCGCCGTTCAGAGAAGGAAATGCCAGCTCGTCTCGAAGAAGTGAAGCACGCCAAAGAGGAGGGCATCAATTTCCTCACATTGCACAATCCACAGTCATATCTCAGTGATGAGAATGGCCGAGTGAGTGGTGCTGTGCTCGACGTGATGGCACTCGGAGAACCCGATGAGTCGGGTCGCCGCCGTCCTGAGTCCATTGGCAAGACCATAACACTGGATTGTGATCAGGTGATTGTTGCCGTGGGTGTATCACCTAATCCATTGGTGCCGAAGTCAGTCGAAGGACTTGAACTCGGTCGCAAGAACACCATTGTTGTCAATGAAGGCATGCAGTCATCACGTACCGACATCTATGCCGGTGGCGATATCGTGCGCGGAGGAGCCACTGTGATATTGGCGATGGGCGATGGACGTCGTGCTGCTAAAAATATGGCAGAGCAACTGATGGCATAAACGATTTCTACGAGTTTATCCTTGAGGGATAGACAAAGTAAATAATGAATATAGTCTATACTATCTTACTGCTCGTACTAAGTAATGTCTTTATGACATTAGCTTGGTACGGGCATTTAAAATTACAGCAAGTAGGCGTCAGCAGCCACTGGCCTTTGATTGGAGTTATTGTATTCAGTTGGCTTATCGCCTTCCTTGAATATTGTTGTCAGGTGCCAGCCAACCGTATTGGTTTCCAGGGCAATGGCGGCCCTTTCTCATTAGTTCAACTCAAAGTGATCCAGGAATGCATCAGTTTGGTAGTCTTTGTGGTGATTGCCAACATGCTTTTCAGCGGTCAAGGACTGCGTTGGAATTATATACTCGCCTTCGCTTGCTTGATTGCGGCAGTCTTCTTGGTCTTCATGAAGTAGTCTGAGAAACACCTATACCTCTCAAAAAAGTAACAACGGCATCGTGAATCAATTTGATTCACTGCATGATTCAATTTGATTTACAGTGCCGTTATTGTGTATTCATGCCGTGTTTTGGCATCAATGGAATACCTAAGTCATTTCACACCCTCAACCTTTTACTATTACCCATACCAGCCAACCACAAAGCTGCAAAAGTTAGGGCACCATTTACCATGAGAAGTTCATAGCCAAAGCGATAGCCCGTGGCAGCATAGACTGTAGTGTCAAGAGCATAACACAGCACTGGTGAGATGATGCAGATATAGGGAACTAAGTGATCCCTCGCAGTGCGACGGGTGAGCAACCCAAAAGCGAAAAGACCAAGCAGCGGACCATAAGTGTAGGAACACAAAATGTAGATGGCATCAATAATGCTCGTGGAATTTACAACTCGGAACAAAAGTATGAACAATGTGAAAACCACAGCTACACCCACGTGCACCCATCGACGCAAGCGCTCATCATCCGGACGCTCGAGAATATCTACACATGTGCTCGTGGTGAGTGCCGTTAGCGCAGAGTCGGCCGAAGAAAACGCAGCTGCCATAATGCCAATAGTAAACAGAATCACTACTGAGGTACCTAATCGACCAGAAGCCGCGTACATTGGAAGCAAGTCATCTCCATGCATTGGAAGCGCCATCCCCTCCTTTTGGGCAAGCATGGCGAGCAAGACGCCCAGGGCAAGGAACAATGCATTGGCTGGCACAAACGCAAAACCATAGGTACACACGTCCTTTTGTGCATCGCGAAGTGACTTGATCGTGAGGTTTTTCTGCATCATGTCTTGGTCAAGCCCCGTCATCACAATGACTACAAACACACCACTCACAAACTGTTTCCAAAAGTTTTGACGAGACACCCAGTCGTCGAAAACAAACACACGGCTATGTTCATCGGCGACAATGGCACTTATCGCCTGCCCAATATCCATGCCAAGAGCATCGATGACATGCAACATTATGAGCACTAGAGCGACTAACATGCAAACAGTTTGCAACGTATCAGTCCAAACTAACGTACGAATACCACCGCGACGCGTATAAAGCCAGATAAGGCTGACCATAGCAACGACAGTCAGAGGGAACGGCACTCCCATGGGACCGAGCACAAACTCTTGCAGGATAAAGCACACCACATAAAACCTTACAGCTGCCCCCGTCATCTTGGAGAATAAGAAAAAGGACGCTCCAGTCTTATAGGCACGTGGCCCAAGGCGGTCACCGAGCCACGAATATATCGTTGTAAGATTCAACTTATAGTATATGGGAAGCAACACGAAGGCCACTATGAAGTAGCCAAGGATAAATCCCATGCACATCTGCAGATAGGTCATGCCAGTCTGTAGCACCATGCCAGGAACAGAGACAAACGTTACTCCCGATATACTTGCTCCAATCATTCCGAAAGCTACCATATACCATGGCGACTGCTTGTTTCCCCGAAAAAAAGTGTCATTGTCCGTTTTGCGCGTCGTAAGGCGACTGAAAACAAGCAATAAAAGGAAGTAGGACAGTACAACAGTGATGATAAGCATAGGTATTTAGGTAACTTTTTGCTGTAATCTAGATAATAGAATACATGTTATTAATAAGTTAGGAATTGGCGAATAGAATATTTTTTATTCTCCTAAAATGACATCCATCTAGATAAATTCATCTAGATAGAATGGAGAATCATCCTACCTCATACTCTCAATTCCTAACTAGCTACTCACAATTCAATAAACATGAACATTTCTACAAGTCGTACTCGTAGATAAAATGCTTTTCTGCCGTAATCGAATTGCCTACCGTACAGCCATGTAACGTGTAAGCCTCAAGACGCTTTCGCATATCTGTGGGCACGTCTTTGCCAAAGTGAAAGCGGATGGTCATACTTGTCACTGTGTCTGTAGGATCATCAACCATGATTTCTTCCACCTCTGCATGATAGCCCTCTGTTTTAAGTCCATGCTTCTTGGCGCCCATGCACGCAGTAACAAGTGCACATGCTGACAAAGCCTCAGCTAACATACCAACTGGTGTGGGATACTTACCAAGTCCGCTATCTTCGGTCATAGCGTCTGTGGCATATTCAATATTGCTCTTTACATAAGTCAGGGCGATGCGATAATTGCCCGTATGTTCTGCTTTGCTTATTATCATATGGCTTCAATTTTACAATATTGCAAAGTTACAAAATATTCTTAAGCCATACCTGTCATAATGGGTTAATAAATTGATAATGATTACGAAAGAACTTGCAAATGAATACGTTGGATTTATGAAATATTGTTTTTTTCTTTCTAAAGATTCACTTTTACTGAAATTTTATCTTATCTTTGTGATGTCTGACACTACTGTCAGATGTTGAAATGTTCAAGATAATCTAACATATATTCTATCAGATAAGATGATTCGAATTGGTATTGACATAGGTTCGACCACTGCAAAACTCATAGCCATTGACCCTACGGGCAAGAATTTGTTTTCCAAATACGAGCGACATAACGCTAAAGCCAAGAAAGTGGTGTGCGAGATGTTGCGCGAAATGTTGGCAAAGATCGGTGATGTGGACGTCAGTGTCAAAATCACCGGTTCCGTAGGCATGGGAATGTCGGAAGAAATGCACCTTCCATTCGTACAGGAAGTTGTGGCAGCTACCAAAGCCATACAATATCGTTATCCACATGTTCGCACCATGATCGATATCGGTGGAGAGGATGCAAAGATTGTTTTCTTCAAGAATGCCGAGGCTACGGACTTGCGAATGAATGGCAACTGCGCTGGTGGAACGGGATCTTTTATCGATCAGATGGCGGTCATTCTTGATGTCTCTGTGGACGAGCTGAAAGAACTTGCCACTCAAGCCAAACAACTATATCCCATCGCTTCACGTTGCGGAGTGTTCTGCAAGACCGATATTCAAAATCTTATCGCCAAGAATGTGAGCAGCGAAGATATCGCCGCCTCGATTTTTCATGCCGTTGCTGTGCAAACAGTTATGACTCTGGCCCATGGGTGTGATATAGAGGCACCAGTGTTGATGTGTGGTGGTCCCCTAACGTTCATTCCAGCACTCCGAAAAGCTTTCATCGACTATCTTCACCTTTCCGGCAATGACATCATCATTCCCGAAAACGGAACGTTACTTCCGGCTATTGGTTCGGCATTGACCCAGGCCAAAAGCGAGCAAGTGACCAAACTGTCACAGTTTATTGATCAGATAGCTGACGAAAGTCGCAAAATTGAAGTAAAAAGCTCCGGGCTACAACCTATATTTTTTGATGAGCCTGACTATAAAGCCTGGCAAACACGCATGGCCAAGGATAAGATTAGACGAGGAACACTCCAACCTGGACGGCAGGATGTATTTATCGGCATCGACTCCGGGTCAACGACGACAAAAATAGTGGTCACCGATACGGAGAAACGGCTGCTATTTCACTATTATAACGTTAATGGTGGCAACCCGATAAAAGCTGTTGAGAATGGCTTGAACCAACTCAAGAAGGCCTGTGATAGACACAGTACCGAACTAAACATCCTTGGCAGCTGCTCCACAGGTTATGGCGAGGACCTTATTAAGACAGCATTTCAGCTCGACGAAGGCATCGTTGAGACCATTGCCCATTACATGGGAGCCAGTCATCTTGATCCTGACGTGTCGTTCATCCTCGACATCGGCGGGCAGGATATGAAGGCTATTTTCGTCAATCAAGGCGTCATTGACCGCATAGAGATCAACGAAGCCTGCTCTTCTGGCTGTGGATCATTTATCGAGACCTTCGCTAAGACCTTGGGCTATCCCGTGACTGACTTCGCGCTTTCTGCCTGTCAGTCCAATGCTCCGAGCGACTTGGGGTCGCGATGCACGGTTTTCATGAACTCCAAAGTGAAACAAGTGCTTCGTGAAGGAGCCACAATCGATGATATCGCAGCCGGACTCGCCTACTCTGTAGTAAAGAATTGCCTCTACAAAGTACTTAAGCTTAAAGACGTTTCCACTCTTGGAAGCAATATTGTTGTGCAGGGAGGTACTATGCGGAACGACGCTGTGGTGCGAGCCTTGGAACTGCTCACTGGCACTGAAGTGTCAAGATGCGACATGCCCGAACTGATGGGTGCATTTGGTTGTGCACTTTATGCCGCTGAGCATTGCCATGGGTCGGCTTCCCTTGACAACATTTTGGCCAAGGCCAACTATACTTCTCGCCTGCTCCATTGCAAAGGATGTGACAACCAATGTTTGGTTTCTCGCTATCGATTTGACAATGGCAAAGACTATTACTCTGGCAATCGTTGTGAACGTGTGTTTACCAATGGTGAGAGTATATTGCCCGGTGAGAATGCCTATCGGTACAAGAATGAGTTGCTCTTCGATATAGAAAGTCCGTCTTGGAACAATCCTCGCCTGACCATCGGTATTCCAAGAATTCTCAATATGTATGAGAACTATCCCTTTTGGCACACACTTTTTGCTGAGTGTGGGCTGAAAGTGCGCCTCTCAGATGTGTCAAATTACAAACATTATGAGTTTTGTGCCCGCATGGTGATGAGTGATAACATCTGCTTCCCGGCGAAGTTGGTTCACAGTCACATAGAGAATCTTATCGAAGCGGGTGTGGACCGAATCTTCATGCCCTTCGTAATCTTCGAGCAACAAGGCAGTAAAGAGCAAAATAGTTATAATTGTCCCATCGTAACCGGATACTCTGAAGTGGTAAAAAGCGTACAGGGGAAAGGAGTGCCTATTGACTCTCCTGACATCTCTTTCAAGGATAAGAAGTTACTGCTGAAGCAATGTCGCACCTATCTTAAAAAACTTGGCATTGAGCAAAAGGTTGTGAACAAAGCCTTCAAAGAGGCCGTATCAGCCCAAGAAAACTTTGGGCACAAAATTACTGCATATAATGATGAGGTCTTGAAAAATGCCCAACAGGCACACCGACCTGTCATTCTGCTTGCAGGAAGACCTTATCATACAGACCCACTGATACAGCATAAGATCTCCGATATGGTGGCTGGCATGGGAATAGACGTCATCACTGATGATATCGTGCGAGACAAAGACATGCAATTGCACGGCGTAAACTATCTCGACCAATGGACTTATCCCAACCGCATTCTTAAAGCAGCACAGTGGGTAGCCGAATGTGATGATAACTTACAGTTCGTCCAACTCACCTCATTTGGTTGTGGACCAGATGCGTTCTTGGTTGATGTCGTACGTGATTTATTGATGCGCCACGGCAAAGCCTATACCATGCTGAAGCTTGATGACATCAACAATGTGGGATCAATGAAACTTAGAGTACGCTCACTGGTGGCTAGTCTGAAACTTGCCGAGGAGCACAAAGGACGCCGAGAACGCGTCTTTGATCATTCCACACCACTGCCAAGCAGAGATCTTAAGCAGATGAAAATCGTGGCGCCTTACTTCACTCCTTTCATCTCCCCACTCATTCCAGCCATCATGCGCGTGGCAGGTTACGATGTGGAAAATCTCGAACCGAGTGATGTTGAGTCAGCTGACTGGGGACTGCGCTATTCCAATAATGAGGTATGCTATCCTGCAACACTCATTGTGGGCGATGTGATCAAGGCATTTAAGGACGGACGTTATGATCCCAACAATACCGTTGTTGCTATGACGCAGACTGGCGGACAATGTCGGGCAAGCAACTATATCGCACTCATCCGTAAGGCATTGGCAGACGCAGGCTACCCCAACACCCCTGTCGTGTCGCTTACAGCCGGTGAAACTTTAGAAGATGGACAAGCTGGCATCAAACTGAATTGGTTCAAGATAATGCCCATCGCAATTCGCTCCATCCTTTACAGCGATTGCATCTCAAAGTTTTATTATGCCTCAGTAGTGCGTGAAAAACAATCAGGGCTTGCTGACCGACTGAAAAACCAGTATCTTGACGTTGCCCGAAAACTCATCCTTGAAGGTAGAACCAAGGAACTATATGACATTCTTGGTATAGCCGCTCATCGTTTTAATTCTATCTGTCACAAGATAGATCGTCCTCGTGTGGGTATCGTAGGCGAAATATTCCTGAAGTTTAATCCCTTTGCCCATAAGAACTTGGAAAGTTGGTTGGCAAATCGAGACATAGAAGTGGTGCCATCAATGCTTACCGATTTCTTCATGCAATCGTTTGTAAACAGAAAAGTGCGTATCAAGTCAAACATTGAGAATCAGTCTCATGCCAATTTAATCTATAACTGGGCCTATAGCCTAGTAAAAAAACAGATTCAAAGAGTTAACTCAATTGGAAAAGAGTTCAAATACTTCTCACCCTTCAATGATATCTTTGAGGAGGCAAAAGAAGCCAGGCAACTCATAGACCTCAACGCACAGTTTGGTGAGGGATGGTTGTTGCCTGCAGAGGTAATGTCCTACTCAAAGATGGGCGTCAATAGTGTGGTAAGCCTGCAACCTTTCGGTTGTATTGCCAACCATATCGTTTCAAAGGGAATCGAGAAGCGCATTAAAGAATTACTGCCTGATATGAATTTCCTCTCTTTGGACTTCGATAGTGGCGTGAGCGATGTTAATATCAGCAACAGACTACTTCTCTTTATTGACAACCTCCGTCAACAACCAGAAGAGGTCGAAAGACAAATAGCCTGTAGTTAAGTTCCTTTTCAATTATTCATGAATAAAATGCAAGACAACACACCGGTTGCAGCAAGCAACGATATGGAAACCAAAATCATAGAGACCGCAAAGTCTTTGTTCATGGAAAATGGTTTCACGGATACCAGTATGAGTGAGATTGCTGTCAAAGCTGGCATCAATCGACCTACACTCCACTACTATTTTAGAACCAAAGAGAAGATGTTTCAGGCTGTATTCGGCATGATTATCAGCCAGATAGTGCCTAAGATCTATGATATATTGCTTGACAGCAATGCTTCCATAGCAAAGCGTGTAAGTTGCATTGTCGACACATATTATGCCATTTTACTTAACAACCCCAACCTTCCATTGTTCGTTGTTGTTGAGATTCACCGAAACATCAACCACTTATTAGACGCTATCGATCAATCTCCCATGAAGTTGGTGCTTTCCAAGGTAATCTCAGGCTTGGAGGAAGAGATGGCCCAAGGACACATCAAACAGGTCCCCATCAATGTTGTCTTCTTCACATTCTATGGGCTGTTGACATTCCCCTTCCTCACCAAGAATCTCAGCGATCGCAGGGCGGAAGACGGAAACAAGCCTTTCATACAACTTATCGATGAATGGAAACCCTATATCGTGATGCAGATGGAGAACCTCCTACGCGTAGAATAACATATTATCAAATAATAACAATCACATTTAAACACTTGCTTGACATGATAAAACGACAGCTTTTTCTATTACTTTTTTTTGCAATGATCTCTGTCCATGGGCATGCTCAGTCTGACACTAGATTCTGGCTTGGTGCTGATATTAGCGGCACTACGGAGATGGAGGCCAATGGTAAACGGTTTTACAATACCAATGACAATCTGCGCGAAAACACAGCACTGATGCATGAACTAGGCCTAAACTCTGTGAGACTACGTGTTTGGGTAAACCCACGTGGTGGATGGTCAGGCAAAGATGACGTGTTGGAGATGGCAAAACGAGCCAAATACTACGGCATGCCAGTGATGATCGACTTCCATTATAGCGATTGGTGGGCAGACCCAGGCAAACAACACATCCCTGCTGCATGGCAATACCTCAGTTACGACGAGATGAAGTGGCAACTCGCTCTACACACACGCGATGTCTTGCAATTACTTAAAGAAAACAATATCGATGTACGCTGGGTACAAGTTGGCAACGAGACCACTCATGGCTTCCTTTGGCCAATGGGACGAGCAGAGAAAAACATGGCGCAGTATGCAGGTTTCACCAAAGCTGGTGCAGAGGCTGTGAAACAAGTTTTCCCCGAAGCAAAGGTTATCATCCATCTCGATGGTGGTTGCGACCAAAAAAGGTATGACTTCATTCTCGATGGCCTAAAGCAGAATGGAGTCGAATGGGACATCGTTGGGTTGAGTGTTTATCCGTATTGGGACATCAAGGCCGGACTCGAAGCCGACTGGTATGGCACCGTTCGTGACTTCACGGCTAATATCAAACATATCTATGAAAAATATGGCACTGAGTCCATGGTGGTAGAGACTGGCGTTGAGGTGTCAAAGCCTGATGAAGGCAAGCGTATTCTTTCAGCAATCATTCGCGCTGCTCGCAATGACTGTGACGGTCATTGTCATGGAGTGTATTATTGGGCTCCAGAACTCGAGGGAGCTTATCCTTTGGGCGCATTTCAGAACGGACGACCTACTACCATTATGGATGCGTTTAGCGAAAAGTAAATCAACCATTACCCTTAATTGCCATTACAACTTGCGATAATATTTCATCATTACGCAATGCACAAATATTCGCCTTTATGAAAGGGCATCAATGGCATCGCGATTCGACCTTAAAGGCAACGCGATTAAGCCTTAAACGCACTGCGTTTAGTGCCTAATCGCAGTGCCATTGGATACTAAACGCAATGCCGTTTGGCATTTATCGTAAAACAACTTGACTATGCCTAAATTTACTTT
>DHOP01000045.1 GCA_002407775.1 Prevotella sp. UBA5387 | reverse complement strand
GCCTGTTTTGACACACCCTCATAATGAAGGCAGATGAAGGCAAAAGATTTGCCTTCATCGATGTAACACTTTGACTATAAATTAATTAAGCGAAAAATGAAGGCAAACTCATTTTTTCAAATTTTCAGGAGTCCCCGTACATATATGCCGTGTATATTTCTCACCAATGATAGTACCTGCCAGACAAACTTCTATAAGATGATACGGTTTCTGTAACCGTCCGTCAATTTACTTCTTCAGATGATTAGGTAAGAAGGCAATAATCTCGAGAAAGATCAACCGTTATTGTTTAATGACTCAAGTTGGGACAGTCGCAGCAAGTAGGTTACAGGGAATCATACCGACTCAATTCAAATATGCGGTTTTTATCAGTTGGAAAAGAGATTACTTTCCCTTTATATATCTTTGAGTTTTTCCCGTCGAATACGACAACGGAACATTCCGGCCATGGATTCTGCAGAACACATGGTCTTCCTTGCTCACTTTTTATAGTGACATGAGCTATTTTCTCATTCTTTAAGTCTGCAGAAACAAGAAATGCTCCATAGGCACGTAAATTTGTGAATGAAGCATCATGCCGCATATTCCAGTTCGGGAATATCCGTATAACACCTTCATAACTCTGAAGCAACATCTCGTTGATAGTCATTGGCACTGCGCTGAGGGTCTCAATACCCCCACCATTCTGCTTGATCCAGGCATTGGGATATGACAATAGATATATGCGCTCTTTCAAATAATACAGGATTGAATCTGAGGAGAAGCCTACACGGACGGCTCCAGGATAACAGGTCTCAACACCATTGCCCAAAGTGTTGGCCCAATCATTCCCTTCCTTTCTTCTATCACCCCAGTGAGAGACATCAGAAAGCAGTATTTTGTTGAATGAGGAATCTGTCATCATTCCACAGACACCGCCAGGCAAGAGCAGTCCATGAATAGAGACTCTGTTCAGCCCTGTCGGTCGGGAATTATATCCCCCCGCACTCTGTTCCGTATTTTTCAGACACCATCTTCCATCTGAGGTCTGTCCTATGGGGTATACACTCAGCTTATCCAAAATATCCCTCCACGTTATTCTTCTATCGTAATCTTTTTCAAGGAATGCGCTCATATCTATTATTCCTTTGAATAGCATTCTGACAAGCCCCAAAGAGAGCGTAGAATTGACATCTCCGAGGAGGGGTCGCCAAATACCTTTATTTCTCTTGTTTGGCATAACCTCATTGAAATGATCCATCCTAATCACATATCTTCCATTCTCCAATATGAGATAATCCTCCCAGAAATCAGCACAAGCCCGTAAATATGGATATACTTTTTGTGCGTAAGATAGATCATAGGTGCTATAGAAACGCATGAGCATATTACCGACACTGAAGACCGCATTGATTTTCTGCCCTAAAAACTTATATCCATTGTCAATAGTATTCTCATAGGTATCATACCGCTCCTTCATTTCCTCTGGTGTCAGTGGCCATCGAGTTGTACACAATCCCTTTGGACCGATTCCCACAGGATAATAGATACCACTCATATTCAGAAGGTCTTTGGCATGTTTTTTCCCCATATCCATATAGTCGATTAATGGTTGGTCAAAGTTGTCCGTCATGTCAATATGATTGGAGGAGAAACAGGCCCAGTAAGGAGATTGGTAGTTATAGTTTAAATGGTAGTCTCCACCCCATGCCATATCATCAGTAGTGATGAACGGTCCCCAGATTCCCGGAGCCGCTTTCCCTTTCCTTGTTGCACATGCAAGGATATATTGTGATTGGTAGTAATACTTTTCCAACTCTTTGTCATGGATGTTTACAGAGGAGAGATTCCAAAAGTCATTCCACCATTCCCTGTGTTTTTTGTGTAGCTGTTGAATCTCATTCAGTGTTATTGACTGAACACGTTTGATAGCTGTTTCTTTCCATTGCAAGGTATCCTGTTGTGTATAGAGGGCAACCGCAATATATTCTTTTTCCTTAGGCTGCAAAAGCAGCTCTCCGTTCTTCTTATTCATTGCCAAGGCGACATGAGAGCTGTATTCAATAAGGTCAGTTTTAAGAAAAGAGCGACAAGCCCATGCTATATTCTCCCCTCCTTGTTCATTGACAGAGTTTAATCCTTCTTTTGCCCATAGTCGTAATCCTACCTTCATGGGAGCATTAGCTGTAAGGGCAATAATAACAAGGTTGTCTGTAGCAGTTGCCCAGATTTCTATTTGTAATGTTTTGTTTGAGGTGCGAAAAATTCCCGATATCTCGGCACTTCCCGGTAATTGTTCTACGTGATAGGAAGCACCATGAAGATCGGGGCTGACAATATCTAATCCTCCCGGTAGTGCAATACCGCCTGGGTAAACAGGATAAGCCAACCAAAAGTCATTTTTCCCGAAGAATAGCTGCAGGCTATCGGGGTTCCCTCCGAGTGTCACACCGATATCCCCATTCCCGGCAATCATGCCGTCAGGGGTCATCCGCGAAGGAACCTTTTGAGGAGGTATATCACTTGTGACTTTGTATCTGTCCAAAGGATGTTGACAATAGCCCACAAACCCTATTGTCAACAATAATGTACCAAGGATAAGTCTATATTTCATACCATTATATAGTTAAATGTACTATTATCTTCACTCATTCTGCAATAGAGCCCATGCACACCACAGGAGTGGGGCCTGACCATGCATATCGCCTGTCTTTGACTTACGGTCGAGGTAATACTGATAGTCATTCTTGCGGTTAGTACCCTCACAGACATTGGAGATGTCACCCTGGGCATTCAGATAGGTAAGGAGTCCGAGCCAAGCCTTTCTTGCTACAGGGGTGTAGATGCTCTTCTTTAGCCATCCTTTCTTTACGCCCATGATCATCGCGTAGGTGAACATGGCAGAAGAGGATGTCTCATCCCAAGCTTCCTGACTGTCGATTAGTTGTCCCCACAATCCGTTGTCGCGCTGATAGTGGCGCAGATTCTCCATCATCTTTAGATAACTGTCCATGATAGTTGCCCTGTCTGCATTCGTGGGAGGAAGCTTATTGAGCAGTTCTGTCATTCCGGCAGCCATCCAACCGTTTCCACGCCCCCAGAAGAAGGGTGCGTCTGGTGAATGATAGAAGAGTCCGTTATCGCGCTGAAGGGTGTCTAAATAGACTACCATCTCGTGAGCAGCTCTGTTGATATATTCTGCATTCTGCGTAGCCTCATAGGCTTTCGACTGTACCATGGTGATCATAAACATGTCATCTATCCAGTAACGGGTCTGCCAGGTGAGTCCTTTGTCCAAAAAGGTCTGATACTTTTCTTTCACTTTCTGACTAGAATCTGAAGGTATTGACCATTGGGCATCTGCAAAGCGAATACCCATATCGAAGTATTTTTGGTCTTTTGTCTGCAAATACATCTCCAAAGGAATTGTCCCAAAAACAGAATAATCCACATGATAGGGACGTGGCACCAGGTGTTTCTCTTTCCCAAAGAACGGCAGGAAGCGATCTTCCAAAAGCTTGCTTAATTCATTGTTTCCGGTAACTTCAGCATATTTCAATGCCCCATACCATGCACAAACCTCTGGATAAGTAATGGATTTGGGAGGCTGTGGCGGTCTGAAACTGTTATGGGGACAATCTAAAAAACGGTTGGTCACCAACAAACCCACCGTCATAGGGTCTTTCCCTTCAGGCCACTGATTCAATGAGACAGAACGACAGCCAGTTAAAACGACAATGAAAACTAAGGTTCATCCGACATTTTGAGTGAT
>DHOP01000018.1:3576-6321 GCA_002407775.1 Prevotella sp. UBA5387 | reverse complement strand
AAAGTAAATCTGATATAAGTCAATAGGATACCTATCGCAAAAGGTGGATGAGCAAGAAAGGAAACGATGAATGCATTATATAAATCCGAGAAAAAACAAGCGTCGGATAAATTCAATTGACACGGTATAAATGTGTTGATGAATTAATAGGAAGAAGATGCCTTTGGCTAATGCGAGAGAGAATGTCCTCTCAAGTGTAGCATTAGATTTGCTTACTAATTCATATAATACAATACTCCCCAATGACCTTTTTGGATATCGGGGAGTAATATTGTTATTTATCTGAGTTGTCTGTTTCTTGCGTCTTGCGCTTTATCTTTGGAAAGTGTTTGCCACGCTTAAGCCATTCAGCTTTACGCTTCTCATAGTCGTCTCGGCGACTTTCCAAATAATTGTCCGCCATGGTTAGGGAATTGTTTAGCAGTTATTTGAACTTGCTATATATGACGTTAATCTTGATGGGACTGTCTGTAGCAGTACCACGAACGAGGCGTGTGGTAGTGAGTGACATGTCATTGCTGACCTTGCTTACCGTAGTAGAGCTTGTTCCAGATGACGAAGTCGTAGAAGTTGTAGCTAGAGATATAGGCACAAGCACCACTTTGTTCCAGTTGGCCGAGGGTGAGTTCTGCTTTGCATGATACATCGCTGAAATCAGCCCTGAGATATTTCGGAAAGTGTAGCTGTTATCTGTCGTTCCACTGCTAGCACTGTATCCCCATGTCGCCATGTAGGAAGTCTTGTTGTTGTAGAGATTTCCACTCTCGAAGAAGCTATAGAGCGAGTCCTTCGGCACCATGAGAATATGTTGCGGAACATTAAAAGCGTATTTGCTTTGCACGGTGTTGTTAATGCGTTGCAAAGTGACTTGAGCGGCTGAGATGGTGTCGGTCGTATGACCTTTCATGATATCATCGACAGGCAACGTCAACTCAGTGAAGATACCAGCAGGTGTTTTGAGGTAAGTGCAACTCTGGTCTTCGGCTAAGTTCTGAAGGACATTGCGGTCGTTGGTGAATGTAGTCGTCTGTAGTACTTCCTCTGTTCCCCAGAAAATAGTTATACCGGTATAAGTGGTATCCCGATAAGTGGTAACTAGTTTACCATTGACAGAGTCGCTGATAGCTTTCTGGGTCTTGTACTTGAAATATACGTTCAGTTGCGAGGTCTTGATGTTCGCCATATTACCCAAACCGTTTTTTAGCTTGAAGAAGAAACCTGGCAAAACTTGGTTGCGGAAGGTCAGTGCATTCTTGAAGCTTGCTGGATCAGCATAAAATTTCTGCATGATGTAACCACCCAAGTTGTTATACGACTTCCCATTTTTGTCGGTGTAGGCGTCGTTGAGCTTAACAGTGATATAAGGGGAATAAGTAGTTGTGTCGCGGATGTGCTTGGGGATGTTGTAATCAACAAGATTGTAAACCTTGTCTTTATGGATTCCGTCTTCGCGAATGTAACCGTTGGCCAACGGATCGAAGTTACTATAATAGAGACGATCCTCATTCATTGGCTTGCTCATCTCATAAGCGGTGAGCTTCATCGTCTGTGTGGAGTCTCCATAGAAGTTATCATAGAAGAGTCTTATCTCGCAAGAATCTGCCTGAACGGTGCCAAGGGAGCCGAGTGTAGCCTTGCCATCTTTGTCGTAGGTCACAAGACTATCGAGGCGAGGGAACTCATAATTCTCTAAACAATTGAACTGCGCCATAAAGTCACCGGTGATATACACGCCGGTCTCGGGGTCTTTCACTCGACCGAGGTAACCTATGGTGTTGCTTGCCAAAACAGAATCTGCAAGTATGGATCGGCTAGCCACGTCAAAAGAGGCGGCCTGAAGAACGACTCCGTCATTGACTTCGGCCAGCGATGAGCCTATGTTTGCGGTGTTATCATCGCAGGCTGTGAAAGCAAGACAAGCGAGTGCGAGACCCGCAATAAATTTAGAGTGCATTAAATATGGTGCTTGAGCGTTTAGATGCAAATAGTTTTCTAAATTATTTTTCTACAAGAATCTTCTTGTAGAAGGATTCATAGGCGGAGGCGTAGTCATCGCCCGGGTAAGAGAGTATAGGTAGATCCTTGCTCTTAGCATAGTCTGACAGGTGCTGGTTCAAGTCTGCTCCTGCTTCGATCACACCGTCGCTATAGTCTAGTGCGAGCTTGCCGAGTTCCATATAGTCGAAGTTTTCAGCATATGGCTCGAGCAGTTCGGCTTTGGCTTCGCGAAATTCCACGCAACGCTTGAAGTTGTCTCCAAGCTGTGACTTTGGCTGATTGTGGAACAAGGATGTAATGACCTTGGTGTTGGTAAATGACGGGTCCTCGTGATAAGCAGCCTTCACATAGAGTGGAACTACTCCGGCCATCCAACCTTGACACTGAATGATGTCTGGTGCCCAACGGAGCTTGCGCACCGTTTCCAGTACACCACGAGCGAAGAAGATGGCGCGCTCGCCGTTGTCAGGATATTCTGTACCAGTCTCATCCTCTGTCATGGCCTGTCGGCGAAGAAAGTAATCTTCATTGTCTATGAAGTAAACCTGTACGCGTGAGACTGGGATGCTGGCCACCTTAATGATCAAAGGGTGATCGGTATCATCAATAATCAGGTTCATTCCAGAAAGACGGATTACCTCGTGCAGTTGGCCACGACGCTCGTTGATAGAGCCCCACTTTGGCATAAAGGTGCGAATTTCAAATCCGTGTTCCTGCATTTTTTGGGGCAGGTCTCGTCCCATGGTC
>DHOP01000018.1:0-3430 GCA_002407775.1 Prevotella sp. UBA5387 | reverse complement strand
GGGCAGGTCTCGTCCCATGGTCGACATTTCTGTCTCAGGCACATAAGGTGCAATCTCCTGATTGATGAATAATACCTTCTTCTTGATCATTATACTCTCGTCCTAAGTTAATATTTCCGATGCAAAGGTACGAAAAATAAACAACAAAACACCTGATTTTGTGTGAATTCATGCAAAATCAGGTGCTTCATTTAATTATGAAAAGATGGAAAGTTGAAAAAACGAATAGATATACCTATGCATGGCCTAATACCTTGCAAACCTGAGCACTTTCATTTTTCCAACAATTCTCAGTTTTGTGTTTTCAATTACTCTACAACCACAAGGGCGTCATCTTCCATAACGCTTTGGCCAACCTTGACCAATACAGCGGTAACCTTGCCATCTTTCTCGCTCTCAATGTTGTTGGCCATCTTCATGGCTTCAAGTACGAGTAGCGCATCGCCTGCCTTCACTTCGTCACCCACATTCACATTGATTGCGGTGATAGTGCCTGGTAGCGGAGCTTTGATAGCGTTAGCGGTGTTCACGTTGGAAGCAGCGGTAGGCTCGTCCTCGGCGTCTTTTGCCACGGGCTTGCCTAGCTCGACCTTCTTCTTTTCAGGCTCGGCTGGCTTCTCCATTCCCACTTCAAAGCTCTCGCCGTTGACTGTCACGTTGGCAACATAGGTCTCTTCGTTGATGTCACCTATCTCTACCTTGTATTCCTTGCCGTCGATTGTATATTTATATTCTTTCATTTTCGTTTATGGTTTAGCTGTGAATGAAAGGAACTTTGCGTCCCACATCGTCTGCTTGGGTTTAATAGTGATAACCCCGGGTTCCCTGTCGTGCACATTGTTACCTTGGTTCTCATAGAGAGCCATGGCAATGGCTGCATATACGTTCTTGTCCATCTTGATGCTTTCCTATAACTTAAATATAGTCTGACATTACATGGGCATGCAGCCGTGCTTCTTTGCAGGGATGCTCTGACGCTTATGGGCGAGCTGTGCCAAAGCGCGGCAGATGCGGAAACGAGTGTTTCTCGGTTCGATCACATCGTCAATATAGCCAAACTCTGCGGCCTGATATGGATTGGCAAAAGCCTCCGTGTATTCATCCTCCTTGTCGGCGATGAAAGCCTTGGAGTCTCCCCCCTCTTCCTTGATCTTCTTTGCCTCCTTAGCGTAAAGGATAGCTACGGCACCTGAGCCACCCATAACGGCGATCTCGGCGGTAGGCCATGCGAAGTTGATGTCAGAGCGAAGTTGCTTGCAACCCATCACAATGTGAGAGCCACCATAGCTCTTGCGAATGTTAATCGTAATCTTGGGTACTGTTGCTTCGCCGTAAGCATAAAGCAATTGGGCACCGTGTAGGATAACGGCATTGTATTCCTGACCTGTTCCAGGCAAGAATCCGGGAACATCAACAAGGCTTACGATAGGGATGTTGAACGCATCGCAGAAGCGAACAAAGCGTGCTCCCTTGCGGCTGGCATTTACATCCAATACACCTGCATATGCTGATGGCTGGTTGGCAACGATACCAACGCTCTGGCCGTTGAAATGGGCGAAGCCCGTTATGATATTCTTGGCAAACTTAGGTTGTACCTCGAAGAACTCTCCGTTATCGGTGATTGCTGTGATGATCTGATACATGTCATAAGGCATGTTGGGGTCATCGGGCAGTATTTCGTTGAGCAGATCAGCCTTACGATCGATAGGATCAGTGCACTCTACACGAGGTGCTTGTTCGGCGTTGTTTGAAGGCAGGTAGCTAAGGAGAGTCTTGATCATCTCCATGGCCTCCTCTTCTGTCTTGGCCGTAAAGCTAGCCACGCCGCTCTTGGACGAGTGGACGCTGGCACCACCGAGGTGTTCTGAGTCAATATCCTCACCTGTAACGGTCTTCACAACCTTTGGCCCGGTAAGGAACATATAGCTGGTACCCTCGGTCATCAGGATGAAGTCGGTGAGAGCAGGAGAGTAAACAGAACCACCGGCACAAGGACCGAGAATGGCACTAATCTGCGGAATGACACCAGATGCGAGGATATTGCGCTCGAAAAGGTCGCCATAGCCAGCCAGAGAGTCTACGCCTTCCTGGATGCGGGCACCACCAGAGTCGTTCATTCCGATAACAGGGGCACCATTGGACATGGCCATATCCATAATTTTGCACACCTTCTCACTCATTGTCTTGGAGAATGAGCCACCATGTACAGTGAAGTCTTGGGCAAAGACATAGACCAATCGACCATCGATTGTGGCCGAACCGGCAACGAGTCCATCGCCGAGATAGTGCTTCTTCTCCATACCGAAGTTGTGGCAACGGTGCAGCTTGAACATGTCATATTCCTCGAAGCTATCTTTGTCCACAAGCATGTCAATGCGCTCCCGAGCAGTATATTTGCCACGGGCGTGCTGCTTCTCGATGGCTTTTACGCCACCGCCAAGGCGTGCCTGCTCGCGTTTGGCCACGAGTTGCTTAATCTTTTCAGTCTGTTTACTCATTGTTTATTTCGTTTATCCTTATTAATCGATGAGAATGCAAAATTACAAAGAATTTTCCGTTTGGGCTCAAAGGGAGTACAAAATTATGTTATTTACACTTCTGCCCAAACGTTTCATTTTGCATCCTATACCTTCTTCATCACCTCCTCAAGCTTGTCTATGCCCTTTTTGGTGCAAAGGCCGCGAATAAAAAGCATAACGACATTACGGAAGATCTCTTCCAATTTATATTGTTTTAAAATCTGTGTGGACATCAAATAGTCTGCTGTCTCGGCTCCAATCCTGGAGATTAGTTCATAGTTCACGTCAGCTCGGAAGTAGCCTTCCTGGACTGCTTGGTTGTGAAAGATCTGTGTTTTCTCCTGATTTTGTGTTCGCATCTCCTGTAGCCAGCCAATGATCGAAGGATAGCGGTGTAGCTCTGTATAATAGACAGGTGACATGTGTCTGAGATTTTGCATCTGAAAGCGATAAAATTCCAGTATCACGTCCATCACGCTATGCTGTGGGTCTTGGGCAAATTCAGTAATGTGGCGCATCTGACCGTTATATTCTTCCTCAACGCATTCCATGAGCAGCTGCTCCTTATTGTCGTAAATTTCATATAAGGTGCGCTTTGAAACAGAGAGCATACTTGCGATGTCGTCCATCTTTACGGCCTTGATGCCTTTGCTGCGAAACTCTTGAATCGCCGTCTTCAATATCCGTTTTCGCAACTCTGTGCGATATTCGGTTTGTGGATTTGACTTATACATGAAAACTTTTTCGGAATAGGTTTATGATAACGATATGCCTTGCAGTGCTCGAAAAATACTGCTTCGCACCTCATTTTTACTGACTTATGTGTGCAAAGATAATTATAAAAATTATAAAACTCGTATTTCTTTAATAGTTTTTATTATAAACTTTCACTAGTGTCTCTTAAAATTATT
>DHOP01000060.1 GCA_002407775.1 Prevotella sp. UBA5387 | reverse complement strand
TAAATTAATTCCGCCAACAGGTTAAAATATTATAGAAATGAAGAAATTTTTCTTGTTTGCGATGCTGATTTGTTCAGCTTGTATGGTTGCAAATGCCCAAAACACTTCGGGCAATTGTTATCGTGGTTTCGTTGATGCCGGCTATGATGTCGGAATAGGAGACTATGAATTTGGACGCTTTGTGATTAATACCACACATGGTTATCAGTTTAATCCTTACATCTTCCTTGGTGCTGGTACTGGTTTTCACTTTATGTCCGAGTATAAAACAAAGGATATGGATATAGCCTTGGACACAAGAGAAAGCAAAGTAGATGTCCCTGTCTTTGCGAATGCTCATGTAAACTTCACAAAGAGCAAGGTTGCTCCATTTGTTGATGGTAAGGCAGGTACATTTGTTACCAATAATGGTGGCATGTTTTGGAATATCTCAGCTGGTTGCAGAATTGCTACCAATGAAAAGCAGGCTATAAATATCTCTATTGGCTATGCTGCTGAAAAATTGGAGTTTGAATCTTTTGATAGATTCAACAGTTCACATGACATGAGTTATACCCGTAAGGCAAGAGTACTGAACGCAGAATGCGTAACCTTGAGAGTCGGATATGAATTTTAGTCAGTTAAACCAATAATTAATAATACAATGAAAAAGTTTTTGATTTTGTTTGCAGCTGTGCTTAGCATGGCGATGAGTGTAGATGCGCAGATAATGCGTACAGAAGAGTTGGAAACATACGCAAAAGAGAAGTATGGTGAAAAATGGAATGATGCAGCCGCAAATTTGGCTTCTACCCTACAATTAGATAAGAATAATTCTCTTACTTATGTGCAAGTAATAGATTGTCCTGGAAAAACCAAGAATCAACTATATGTAATTTTGAATTATTGGGTAACAGCTTCATTCAATGATGCAAACTCCGTTATCCAGCTCAATGATAAAGAGCTCGGTTGTATTATTGCTCAAGGCTATCTGCCTAATATCGCTAGCCACATGGGAGGATCAAACTCTTATGATGTGAGTGTAAAGCCAATTATCAAGTTGGATATCAAAGAAAATAAAATCCGAGTAACTTATACAGTTCAGAATTATGAAGCAATAGTATTAGCTGGTGGTGGTATTATGGGAGCTATAGGAGGCACTGTACCAACCAAGATTGCAGAAAAGTGGGTTCTAGAGAAATGCTATCCATTTGCAGAAAAGGATAAGCATAAGAAGACATCATCGAAAGCTCTTATCATGACGCATGCTTTTTCAAATGTCATTATGGACAAGATAGAGGAAGCTGTTAAGAATGGAGTTTCTGGTAATGAAAATGATAATTGGTAATTAAATCGCATTATGAAAGTATTTCGAACAATTATCCTATTGATTGCTGGTATTGTTTCAATAGGGTTCAGTATATATTGCTTCAATATGGATGCTGGAGAATATTGCTCAGATTCCATGTACGGAGGTGATGCTTTTACCGGCATTCAAAATGCAAGCGCCACAGCCGCCAGAAATGTAAAGACCCTAACAAAGGTTGTAAGAACTGGCTTTGGTAGCATCTTACTTGTTGTAGGATTTGCATTGATAGCATTAAGTATTCCAGCTAAGAAGGATGAAAATAATTATACTTCTGCATTACCCACTATAGATGGTAACAATGAAACTGCAACTGCAGATAAGTTAAACGAAGTTTCTACAAATCAAGAACAACCTCAAATTGAAGAAGTAAAGGCTTAACTAAAAAACATTATATATGAAGAAGTTTTTGTATTTGGCATTATTGCCACTTATGATGTTAATGATGACATTGACATCTTGTTCAAAGGATGATGACAGCCCCTTAGATGGTTTCGATTATCCTGCTGAGACATTGTATGGAACTTGGAAAATAACCAAAGCTGCTGGTTTTTCTTGGATGTATCAAACTACTACTGCTACATTTAATTCTGATGGATCCTATGTCGGTAAAGGTTACTTTGGTAATGGTTCTGGAACGTACACAGCCAAGGGCAAGACTATTAGTTGTTATGTAAGCGGAGAGTTGTATTGTACCTATGTGGTAAAATCACTTTCCGGAACCACTGCAGAACTAATAATGTCAACTCCAGAAAGTTCTACGACCCTGACATTAACCTGTACAAAGCAATAAATTGAAATTCAATGAGGAGCATGAGGAATAATTTTCATGCCCCTTTTTGCTTTTATCAATCAGTCCAAAAGCAAAAGTTCACTCAAAAAGATATTTCGGCTCATCTATTTTGTTCTATTTGTCAAATCTATTAGATTATTACACCAATATTTAAGTCAAAATCGCTATATTTGCATACACTTTAACTGTGAAAAATATGAAACCAGCGAATCGCTTAAAAATTGTGCTTGCAGAAAAAGGTAAAACAAATAAATGGTTGGCGGAAACAATAAAGAAGGACCAAACAACTGTTTCCAAATGGTGTACCAACAAGGCTCAACCAAGTGTTGAAGTTCTTTATGTTATTGCCGACGCTCTCGAAGCTGACGTTAGAGAGTTACTCGTATCAAATAGAACAGAACGAACATAACAGATGATGAAATCACAAAAAATTGACAACAATTCTTATGACAACAATTAAATGTAGAACAAAGGATTTAGAAATACCAGAAGAAGCTCCCTTCCCATATGATAAAATGTATTGCTGTCCGATAAAACTGGGAAAATCCTATTTTCCGTCTGTAACTTGCTGTAAATAAGTCTTGCTCTTTTGATTTTCACAATTAGGCCCCCTCATCTCTGGGAAAAGGCTTGGTTGATGATTTTCGTCATCTTTTTTCTGTCTCGCCTCAATGATTTTTATCCATCGCCCCTCTGGCAGGTTGAGAAAATCGTATAGTCCCATGTAGGAATTGAGTAGAATATGCACGGCAGTCATCATGTTGGACAGTCTCCACTTCCGCTTCACCTGCTTTTTGATAACCTGCATCAGCAACCAGGCTATCATACTTACCCAAATCTGAATCTGTATGGCGTTTTGATTGTCTCCAAGGAAGTATTTCAATGGGAAGTTCTGCTTCAGGCGTTTGAACAGCGTCTCTATCTGCCAACGTCTGCGGTACACCTCACACAGGATGCTTGCCGGAGTCTCGAAGTCATTGGCAAGAAAGGTTATAGTGCCTTCGTCCCTGTTGTCCTTCCACTTGGTTATGCGGCGGCATTTATGCTTTCCCGACTTGCTCTCGTTCACCAATACCACTCCGCTCTTAGGCCTGCGTCCGCGGCGATGGCTCAGTTCTTCCCTTGTCATTGGCCGCTTCCACCGCTTGCGCCAGGACAGCTCGACGATCTCGTCGCTTATTATGATATCCTTGTCCTCATCCGGAATTTCCCGCGTTTCAAGAACATCATACTTGCATTTCTTCTTCTCTCTGGTTACGTATGTAATGTTGTGGTCGGAGAACTCCTGCCACGCCATGTAGTTTACATATCCCATGTCGAACGTCACGCACGAACCTTCCGGCAGTTTCGTGTAAAGGCCTTTCAGAATGTCCTGGTCGCTGACCACGGCGTCGGTAATGTTCATGAAGGTCATCACTTCCTCGTCTGCCTTTATGACCGTGTGAGCCTTGGCACCACCCTTTTTCTGCCCATTTATGGCATTGCGCCCGGTTCCTCTAAATACCTGTGAGAAAAGCGATATGGTAGTGGAGTCCATTATAAAAAGAGGCCGTTTTAGCCCATTTACCGGCCGGGTGTCCGCTAAAACGGACGAATAACGCTTGTACAGGAGGTTGTAGACAGACTCGAAAAATGCAGGGCAGCGCCTGGCGTTGGCATCGGACAAGGTGCTGCGCCGCACCATGTAGTCAAGACCGAAATGGTTCAGGCATTGAGCAGATGAGTAGAACCCAAGCTCTATGTCTCTCAGGCTGTTGAACTGTCCGAGAACGGCATACAGCATGATGATGAGGTGCTGGTAAGCGTCAAGCCGCTTAGTGTATCTGTTCGCCTTGAGCTTTTCGGCTACCTTGCTTACTTCTTGTTTGTCTATCAACTTTACTATCTCCCCAAACACTGGAATTCCTGAATTTGTAGTAACTTTGCCCATGAGTTTATACATTTTTTGTTTTAGCAATGCAAAAGTACAAACTCTTTGGGGAGGTCAGTGGACTTCCCTTTTTTTTACTGTGGCAACCGTGTCAATATCATTTACTTGCCCTCATACTGTCAATCTTTTGGTTTTATCGGACAGCAATAAAATATTTCCATAAACCAAGGAGAGGCTTATTTAGGGACATCTAAAGATCAAGAGAACGTTCAGGTAACCATCAACCGCACATGGCGAGCCAATACATGGAACAGCATCTGCCTGCCATTCTCTGTAAGTGAAACCAAGTTTAATGAAACATTCGGCGAAGATGCGAACATTGTCACATTCACAGACCTGTCCAATGAGACGTTCAGCTTTGTTCAACATGCCTATCGCATGATCGAGGCTGGTCGCCCTTATCTTGTCCGTCCGACAAAGAAGATTGATCAGCTTATCTTTAATAATGTTACCATTGAGGCGGACATTACTGCTCCTATGGGCTCTGTAACCACAGGCGGACTTACCTTTAAAGGCCTTTTCAAACCTGAGACGCTCCCTGCATATTCATATTATGTTAATGAAAAGCTGTATCATACTTCGGAGTCAGTTGCAACTCCCATGCCCGCTTTTCGAGCTTATTTCTACAATGACAGCATAGATCAGGTCCCTGCCAAGGCAATGAGTTTCAGCGTTAATGGATCAATAGGCGAGCAGGTTATGACAGGAATCGAGGAAATCTTTGCCGATCCATCCGCAAATCATGGTGTGTCGGTTGAATCAAAGACGATATATAATTTACAAGGACAGGCAGTACGTAAAAACAGTACAGTCATGGAGGGATTGCCTAAGGGCCTTTACATTGTTGATGGAAAGAAGTTGTTGGTAAAGTGAAAAAAAAATTCGAATTGAAATTATTGATAATACTCAATAAGGTAGCTGCAAAATGAAATTAACATATCTTAAACCCGAGATAGAGATTATTTCGGTGCAGGTTGAGCAGCAGATGCTTGCGGGGCCTATCGTTGCCAAATCGACTTCAGTTGATTTTAAGGTAATTGACCAGACTATGACTGGTACTGACCCTTCAATAAATCTCTTAGATGGTGGTGTGAATAATTCTGGAGTTTTTGACTCGAAACGATGGGGCAATTCTTTTGATAAAAATATAGGAGGAGGATGGAAATAATTCGTAACCTTACTCTAGCAATAAAAAGGCAGCATTCTCAACCAAAGAGAATGCTGCCTTATTCGTTGAAGCAGGTTTCTACTTGTGAAAGATTCATCATGTTTTGCACATTGGTAAAATAGGCGTAATGGATATTTGGTAAGTTGACAACTCCTGGATGTCCATTATTACTCTCATTGTTTTCTGTGAGAAAATCCAAGGTTTTGCGATAGCTATCCTTTGGCACTGCGATATGATACTAAAC
>DHOP01000057.1 GCA_002407775.1 Prevotella sp. UBA5387 | reverse complement strand
CACTTCCACTATTTACTCTTTTCGCAAAAGCCTGCAAATCAGACAGCGATCCAATAGCTACGTCCTCAGCCAAACATATGCTCGGAACAAGGGCGAAGAACAAGCTTAAAATTAATAAAATCTTTTGTCTCATTATCTTCTTCTTTTAGGTTAAACATTAGTTATCTAACACTCACATCATGCAGTTTCACCCAACCTTCTGGTGTCTTGTAACTGTCTAATACAGATATATCTATACCTATATTGTCATCTGTTGTATCTACTAATCCCACAGCCCATGTATAATCACCAGCTTTTACTCCGTTTACCGTAAACGATGTATTGTACTCTTTAGGATTGCCTTTCACCCATTCGTTTAGGCAGGGCGCTACATCTATATACTTAAATACAGGACGATTCGTTGATTTATCCAACAATGCAAAGCAAACTTTATACTTCTGATTCCATTGCGGAATGTTCGTAGGGCAATAACCCCAACCTAAATTGATCCATCTGCTCCTGATTGCGACCTTTGTCCCAGTTGTTATAGATCTTGGAACCGACACTTGGTCAGGATAAAGACGATAACCTCCATCTGATATAAATTCTTTAACGAGATTGAAAGCAGAATTGAACCAACTGTGTGTTTCGCCCGTATTGACATTGGATGAATATCTAAGATCCATCATATTGACGTGAGCCACTTTTCCTTCAGAAAACTCACCTTGACGAACCTCTGCGAAATTGTGATAGCCATCACTTTTGATAGCATCTCCATGCGATCCCTCAACCCAACCGCCTTCCATAATTATTGGGACCTTGAAGTGATAGATCTGTGCTATTCCTCTTTCCCAATCTGAATAGTAGTGTTTCATGCCAAAGGCATCGTGTCGCAGTGAAAAGCCTTTATTCACAGCCTGACTGACCAGAGCACCGGCAAAATCAAGATCAGATTCAGAAGTAGTATAATCAGTTGTCGACAATAGACACCGATGATAATTGACCACAATAGGCACCTTCGTAAAAAGCCTGGACATAAGACTCGTAATCCAATCAAATGTCTTTTGGCGGGGCGTAGCATCACCCGTCGAATAAATCAAGGTATGACCCTCTCCCCACTTTCCTAAACCGAAACCACTGATGAACTGCGTGGTCTTAGGATCATTAAACACTTTCGCAAAATCGGTCAGAAAAGAGGCATAATCCTTTTGAAATACGGGATCATCAGGATAGGGCGACCATCCCGTAAAACTTCCTGTCACAGTTCTGTAGCCCTTAGCACCATCCTCTTTCACATAATCGGGGGTGCAATTCCAGTGCTTATCACGGCTGTCGACAACAAAAGTGAAGGCTAATCTCAGACCACGCTCTTTAGCTCCTTTGGCGAGTAGTCGAAAATTCTTCGCAGCCTCAGTATCGCAGTTTGCTTGCCATACATAGACACCACGACGAGGGTTGAAATCTGCCCACGAACCACGTATATACAATGTCGTCGCATAATCAGAAACTTTTATCTTACCATCAGATGAGTCAAAGTTATCATATTTTTGCCAAAAATCTGACGACAAATCTCCTCCACGGATACTGGCATAAATAACCCAGCCTTGCATAGGGTTAAGCTGTCGCTTGCTTTTCTCTGGCGTAAGACTTACAGTTACATTACCTTTTATATCATTGGGGTTAGTAGGGTTGTCCTCTCCTCCATTATTTGAACAAGAACAGGCAACACAAACAAGAAAAAACAAAACTACATTTTTCACGATTTTCGGGGAAAAAAATAGAAACTTTTTCATAAATTAAATACTTTAAGTTGGTTTGTAAGCTATATGCAGATGGTTGGGATTTATCAACCATCTGCTCTATAAATCATCAGTAATCAGGATTCTGTGGAAAGTCCGCTTCCGTATTGGCATCAATTACACTTTGCGGAATAGGCCACAAGACATGATAATCCTGCATATTAGGACCAGCTTCCGTATTATATTTACGGGTTCGCTCCAATAATTTACCTGTTCTGACAAGCGTAAACCTTCGAGATTCTTCACCTACCAATTCTCGGATTCTCTCATCAAGCAAAAGATCCATAGTCATCTTACTTGGTGTAATGAGACTTGCATGCGCACGCTTGCGGACATTATTGATAGCATCGCACGCACCATTGATATCTCCTTTACCAAGGCGTGCCTCACAAAGTAATAAGTAAGTCTCTGCCAAGCGGAACTTCACACGGTCCTTGTTAGTTCCCGCATAGGTAAGATTATTTGCTTTGCCATAGAAGAACTTAGTTAGTGCCGGATAAAGTCTATAAGTAACATGCCAAGTGTTGTCTGTTATGGGACATTCTTTCCCATAGAGATTTGGCATCTTTGTATTATTGTAATACCAATGACGCTTGATGTTATATTCTGAATTACGGATATCACTGCGCTCAAAGAAGTTGGAGTTGGGTCCAATCCACCATTCAAGCGGGACAAGCTGGGACAATCCCCGACCGCCTAAAGAGTCAGCGAGTGTGAATCCTTGAATCTCAAAATACTTCGGTTCCCAGGCTCGACGAGTCCAATCGTCGTACTCTCCACCTCCGCCTGTAGTTTGAAATTCGAACTGCATAGCCCAGATTGTCTCTTTGTTACCGCCTTTACGGTTCTGGTTATACTCTTTGAACAAGTCGGAATAGACATCTCCCGGTTGATCCTTAGCAACACCGAATCGATCGTTCATTAGCTTGAAATAGCCGCTGTTGATAACAGCAAGCGCTGCCTTTTCTGCTTCATCGTAATTCTTTTGCATCAGATACACCTCTGAGAGAAGGTGCTCAGCAGCCCACTTTGTAAGCTTGCCATCTTTTACATTATCCGGATTTTCTGGTAGATGCTCACAGGCATATTGCAAATCCTCTACCATATGCTTGAGGACCTCATCTTTAGGAGTACGCGTAAAGTCGCGTCTTACTTTTTCGGAGATTTTGTCTACATACGGCACATCACCATACAGATAAACCAAAGTTCGATATGCATAAGCCCTAAAGAAGCGAGCCTCAGCCTGATACAAAGCTTGATCATTATCATTGTCCCAGTTAGTGTTTTTCTCTGCATAGGCAAGTACCTCATTGGCGGCATTGATGAGAGAAAAAGCCCATTTCCATGTTGAATTTACAATACCCGTGTTCGAGGTCAGCGTAAGATAACCAAAAGGCTGCAGTGATCCATCCTTTGTTCCCATCGTAGCCAAGTCTGTTGCGATCTGCTGTGATTCGTAAGGACATGCGTAGCCATGCATAAAAGCACTGCTACCATATGTGTTGTATTCGGAGCGCGCAATAGCGTACAAGCCTGCTGAAGAAGACTCGAAGCCCTGTGAGCTTGCGAAGGTATTGTCAGGAGCTAACTGGCTCTGGAGTTTCTCGTCCAAAAAGTCTGAACAGCCGTCAAGCATTAACATCAAGAATAATGCGACTATGAGAAGATGATTGTATTTCATGATTTATTTTTATTTTTAGAAAGTGACATTAAGTCCGAATACATATGAGCGGGCTGTCGGATAAGAGGCAAACCAACTGTTGTCATAATTTAACACGCTTCGGATATTACAGAAGGTGTAAGCGTTATTGACGCTGAAACTGACATTTGCATTAGATAAACCGACCTTATGAATGAACTTCTTGTTGATGTTATATCCCAATGTGATGTTCTTTAACTTGACATAAGTAAATTTGTGATAGAAACTATGACCGTCAAAATATTATATGTCGGAGCTGTATATTTCGCATTTGTATGTGTCGGCGTCCAATAGTCAGCATCAGCCAGATAGTTATAAATATTGTAAGACCATGAGCCTATATTAGCTTCATTCAATTCGCGTGTAACCCTAAAGGTTCCATCAAGGACAAAAGAGAACCAGAAGTCTTTATAAGTAAGCTCATTACTCATATTTAGGAGGAAACTCGGAGACTTAGAACCTATAATGACTTTATCTTTGCTGTTGATCACACCATCATGATTAGCGTCAAGGAGTTTGGCCGATCCGGGTTTAGCACCCTTCTGAATCTGCTGGGTATTACCCTTCTCGTCCGTATAAGAATAGACATCACCCTCCTGCCAGATACCTATAGCCTTATAATCATAGTAAACGCGCAGAGGATGACCGATAAACCACTTATTATTGATATCATCCTTACCATCACCACGAAGCTCAACTATCTTGTCTCTGTTCAGAGAGAAGTTAATGCCAGTCTTCCATTCCAACCCATGGGTTCGCACATTGACGGTGTTCAAAGTAATTTCGACACCTTTATTACGGGTTTTGCCGATATTATCCCAAATCGTGCTATATCCATTCATGATAGGCACCGAGCGTTGCATCAACAAGTCCTTCGTATTACTGACATACGTATCAATACTACCAAAGATGCGACCATTGAGAAATGAGAAATCAATACCTACATTAAAAGTATGCGTCGTCTCCCATTTCAAGTTAGGATTACCTACTCCGTTATTGGGTAAATAGACGGCATTAGCCACCTCAGCGTCATTGCCCCATACATAATGATTCAGATACAGACGATCAACCGTCTGATAAGGGCTTATAGCCTGGTTACCATTGCTGCCATAGCTGACCCGCAGCTTCAATTGGTCAAGCCAAGACCGCGAGCCAGCCATAAACTTTTCCTGATAAATATTCCAAGCACCTGCTACAGAGGGAAAGAATGCATACTTGTCATTCTTGCCAAATGCTGAATATCCATCCCTTCTGCCTGTAATAGTTAGCAAATAACGATTGTCATAATTGTAGTTGACACGGAACATGTAAGACAACAACTGAGTTTTTGTCAGACTGGAACTGATATTTTTATTTGTCTCTGCTGCGCCGATATTATGATAGCTCATGTCATCGTTGACAAAATCCTCACCCGACATATCCGACTTCTCACTCTTCGTTTTCTGAAGCGAGAACAGCCCCGTTAGATCAATGGCATGCTTACCGAAACTACGTTCATATTTGAGGATATTTTCCCACGTATAATCTTGGTAATGCGTGTTATTGATAGATGCTTTACCGTTTATGTGCTTACCAGTAAAGGTGTTTCGTCCATAGTAGGTGCCCGTCAGACCTGACCGATAGTCGTAGCCGAAGTTGGTTCGATATGAAAGCCCTCTGATGGGAAACTTAATTAAAGCAAATGCGTTGACAAACGTGTTTCGCCACGTTTGATTCTGATTAGCATTGACATCGACCATAGGATTGCGTATGAGCGACTGGTCCATAGGCTCCTCATAATAGTTGCCACGCTCGTCCTTATAGATACCATAGGGACTTTGCTTAACAGCATGCTCGATGTTTGGAGTGATGCCACCACCCTTATTGATGACGAACTTCGACTCAATGCCTACAGTTAGCCAATCATTGAGCACTTGCTGGACATTCAAGTCAAAATTGTATTTCTTAATGTCAGAATTATACACTACGCCTTGGTCATCAAGATATGAAATGGCTGCATGGTAAGTGGTGAAGTCTGTTCCGCCAGACATGCTTAAAGAGTGATTCTGAGAAAAAACGGTCCTAAAGATGATATCTTGCCAGTCGTTGACAATACCCGCTTTATAATTGATGAGTTCACTTGCACTAAGGATATTTTCAGGGTTTAGCTGTTCACCAGTCCATCCGTCCTTCATACTGGCAATATCCTGCTTAAACTTAATATACTGCGCAGGCCCCATCACATCAATGCGCTGTTGCGGCTCAGAAATGCTGAGCTGCGTGTGATAGGTCACATGCGGAGCTCCTTTGTGACCTTTCTTCGATTCAATCAGTATAACGCCATTGGAGCCTCGAGAACCATAAATAGCAGCTGCAGACGCATCCTTAAGAACAGTAAGCGACTCAATATTAGTTGGGTCTAAATCGCCAATAGCACCGTTATAAGGTATGCCATCGAGGACAACCAAAGGAGAGTTGTCCGCAGAGAGCGAATTGATACCACGAACAAGAATGCTCTGCTCCTGACCCGGTGCAGCATTACTTGTCGTAACGTTTAATCCGGCTATTTGACCAGCTACTTTATCCATAAGATTATAACTGGCTACTCGTTCAAGATCAGAAGAAGAGACCTGAGACACACCACCTGTTAGGTCTTTCTTTTTCATGGTACCGTAACCGACGACGACAAGCTCTTCCAACGTTTTGTGATCTTCCGAAAGCCTTACGTCATAACGCTTGCGCTGACCAACCCTAAGGCTCTGAGGCGTGAAACCTATGTAGCTAACTTCAAGTAAACTCCCATCAGCTGCATCAAGAGTGTATCTGCCATCCAGATCAGTAACAGTTCCTTCACTTGTGCCTTTAACCTTCACGGTTGCACCGACAAGTGGTTCACCTGTTTCATCTGTAACACGACCAGAAACAGGCTTTGAAGATACTGATCTTCCCTTATTCTGTTGAGTCTCAGTCTGCATCTGAGAAGAAACAAAGATGGAAATTTGGCGACCATTGGCCTGATAGCTCATGCCTGTCTGACTACACATATCCTTTACGATAGCCAGCATCTTGTTTCCCTTCAAACTTACCCTAACACGATCGCTAAAACGATCCTTTACAGCAGGTCCATACAAGAAAACGTATTTGCTATGCTTTTCTACATAGCTAAGTACATCCTTCACTGTTGTCGCCTGTGCCTGTAGCAAGTTGACACTCATATCATTGAGAGACGTGACAGAAGCTGACAGACTGTTAGCCTGCATTGTTAACATCCCCAATAATATAAAAGAAACACTTGCCCGTCTGATTAAATACGG
>DHOP01000042.1 GCA_002407775.1 Prevotella sp. UBA5387 | reverse complement strand
GTAAATTTAGGCATAGTCATTGGCGGTGCGATAGATATCTAATGGCATTGCGTTTCGATACTAATCGCAATGCCATTGATGCTTAAACGCAGTGCGAAAGGATAGTAATCGCACCGCCAAAGCTATCCTTTCGCAACAGCCATTTGTATTAAAGTGAATTTGTCGAATTTACGCTATTTGAGTGCTTTCTCAAGAAAGTCCACCGCTATCTTAACAGCTTTTTGTGGATCAGGATAGAATCCATGGTCAAAACCTGGTAGTTCATGGTACTCGCTTCCTGGCCATATCTCGTGATAACGGATGCCATAGGTATATGGTACAACGCGATCACCTGTTCCATGGATAATACATGCTTTGCCATGATAACGCTCGGCGGTCTCATAGATTGGAAGTGTGAAGGCAGTACGGATATATTCCTTACCAATACTAATATTGCCTATTGCAACTTTTTCAGGAGGATCGAGAGGGTTGAAAAACGAGCCCATAACATTTCCCCTGATGCAATCGTCGCGTAACACAGAAGCAGGACTCATCAGTACTACTGCAGCTAACTTCTTGTAACCTAGCTCCCCAGCAACCATGCTGGTCACAACTCCGCCTTGTGAATGACCAAGCATGCCTATCTTATTTGTATCGACAAAAGGCAATGATGCGGCATATTGATAGGCTAACATGGCATCCTCGATCTCGTTGGGCACCGTCATATCCACCATCTTACCCTCACTCTCCCCATGACCATTAAAGTCAAAACGAAGAGTAGCAATTCCATCCTTTGGAAGTTGCACGGCAACATCGCTTGTGAGCCCCCCATTGCGATTGCCTCCAAAACCATGGCAGATGATGACGATAGGGCATTTCTCGCCTGCCTTAAGTGCGGGTGTCTCAAGAGTGGCGGCAAGTTTCCCACGAGAACCTTGAATGGTTATGTTCTCGGTGGTAGCATGAGGTTCCTTAACATAGATGCGCACATAAAACTGGTTGTTCGCATGATCGAGATAGCCTATCAGTTCGGAAGTATTGAGGAAGGCCAGTGCCTTGCTATCGGTGAACACCCGTGGTTGACTATACGAAGAGCCTTCAATAGCATTATTCTCAATGAAGATTTTGCACTTCTGATTAGCTTTGTCCTTGCCCTCGAGCATATAACGAGCCGAGAGCCTTGTCCGTCCGTCAATCTTCTTCTGGTTATCGAAGGCACCAGGCAATATCTTGCCCTTGAAATATTCATTGTCACAATAGCCGCTAAAGGCTACAAAACTTGCGGCAAGACTATCATTACAAGTGACGGAAGAAGAACCCTCTGCACCCGTGATCTTGATACTCAAAATCTCTTTACAACCTTCAAGTTGCGCAAAGGCCGACATGGCAATTATAATTGCCGAACATAAAGTCATTAGTCTTTTCATATATCTATTTATTTAACTATTCTCCTTCCACCTTACAACCAGGGAAACCAATTTCCTTTGCCTTGTCCTGAGACTGGACATAATAGATGGCATCGGCTTCGTCGCAGAGTTCGCCCTTGTCATTGGTAAGTTCGACTTGGATGGTATAGTAGTTACGTATCTTGCTTGCAATTCTCGCACGTATCGTCAGAAGTTTATCCGTGGTATAGACTGGCTTCTTGTAATGTATGTTCAAGCGGCTTGTTACGCCAGTAGTCTGTAGCTTCCTTGTAATCACCCAACCAGCCGTTTCGTCCATCAAAGTGGCGATGATACCGCCATGAAGGGTGTTTAACCATCCCTGATAATTCTGACTTGGACTCCACATGGACACGATGTCATCACCATCTTCATAGAAATCCAGATGTAGACCTATGGGGTTGTTGGGACTACAACCAATGCAATTGTAGCCCTCATGCTTCAAATATGGGTTTATTATCTTATCCATTTTCATGGTGTAATTTTATAATCTACGAATTTGTCTTTGTGTAGAGAGTTTGATGGATGATAAATTTGAAAAACTGCGGCGATATGGGACAGTAGTTGTCACCTCCAAATTCGATTAAATAAAGTATGACAAAAGACAATTGCCAAGTTACTAAAGACAAAGTTACGCATTTTTTTTTGACAGACAAATTTTGCAACTTCTTTGATAACCAGTTAACAAAATATAAAGTAAAATGACAAAAAAAGAAGAAATATTTTAGATACGCACTTTTAAAGCTGGTATAGCAAGATTATCATTATTTAGTTTTATTACTAAGATTAAAACTTACATTATTCATGTTTTTTGAACTCACGTCAATTGAAATAATATAATTGGTATCTTCAATGATCATTGTGCATATTTTATCTAATTGCGAAATAAAAAATAGAACAATATAATCCGCAATGAACCAAACTTACGTTAAATTTGCAAGATATTAATAGAGTTCTTACTTGTATTTTACCAAGATGAAAAATAAAAGAATGCTGCATGGATTTAAAATTTAGTCAATAAGGATTTTCCAATTCCTAAAACACAATGTAAAGATAGGGTAAGGTATGGGAGTAAAGAGTCGCAACGAAGGATTATACCTATTCATTTATATAAACTTTGCTTTTGTCCTAATCTCAAGCTTTATCATGTTTCATTCCTTTTAAGGAAGTCCTTGATGAGATGGCAATCTCCTTGTTATGTTTTTATTTGATAACTTAAATCACCATCGGTACATTGTAAGCGTTATGGTGATCAACGACCAAACTCTCAAATGTTGTAATCATCACTTACGAGTGAGTTGTGGGGAATTTATCGAAGCCTTATAGCAACACCCCTCGTAATTATTCAACTATATTGCAAAGATATGATTGTATCCGGTAATGGTCTAGATTTATAAAAGAAATCAAATTCTATTTGTTCTTCGTATTTTTGTCTATCTTTGCAATTACACGAAAGAATATCTTCATGAAGAAGACCCTACTTTTTTTGCTATTTATTATTCTTGTTGTCTCTTGTGGTCATCGTCCACACAAGTACATTATTGGCGTATCTCAATGTAGTGAAGACATCTGGAGGGATAAGCTCAATCGCGAACTCAAGACTAGTGAATACTTTAACGATTCCATTGAAGTACACTTAGTATCGGCCGATGACGATAGTAAAAAGCAGATTGCTCAGATTAACAAATTCGTCGAAGATGGTGTTGACCTGCTCATTGTTGCCCCAAATCAAGTTAACTCCATTACCTCTGCCGTGAGCCAAGCTTTTGATAAGGGCATTCCCGTGATATTATATGACCGAAAAGTAAATTCGGACAAATACACTGCTTTTATCGGTGGTGACAACTACAACATCGGAAAAGCCATGGGACACTTCATCTCAAGGCAACTCCAGGGGAACGGCAAGGTAGTGGAGATTCGGGGACTAGAGGGTTCATCGCCCGCCGAAGAGCGCCATCGTGGATTTATAGACGGCATCAAGGATTATCCAAATATTAGACTTGTTGCGTCTGAGGCCGGGAATTGGAAGGAAGAAAGTGGCATCCAGGTGATGGACAAGATTCTAAGAAAGACAACTGACTTTGACTATGTGTTTGGGCAAAACGACCGCATGGCCCATGGATCTTACCTCTCCTTAAAACATCATGGGTTGGGAGATAAAGTAAAATTCACAGGAATCGATGGCCTTGCAACAAAAGGTGGCGGGCTCGAGCTTGTACAAAACGGAATATTCGAGGCATCCTATATCTATCCAACCAAGGGTGATGAGGTGATAGCCTTGGCGATGAGGATTCTGAAGCATCAACCTTTCAATCGTGACAATCGACTCTCGACAACTATCGTGACGAAGGATAATGCGGAGCTCCTACTTATGCAGGCAAAAGATTTGGAACGTCAGAATTCCAACCTTGACTTGATGCATAAGAAGGTTGACTCGTATTTTAACCAATATACATTACAAAGATGGTTCACCGTGCTGCTGGTTGTCGTTTTAGGCATCATTATCATAGCCATCTTGTTGACCTATCGTGCCTATCTTTCTAAGGCCAAACTTAGCGCGCAACTTTCACATAATAATGAAGAGCTGAAACGGTTGAATGGAGAGGTCCAAGATATGACGAATGCACAACTCGCCTTCTTTACTAATGTGAGCCATGAACTTCGCACGCCACTGACATTGATAGCCGGTCCAGTCGACCAGTTGTTGGATTTGTCGGAGATAAAGGACAATAGCCGAAAGATGCTTGAGATGGTTCAGCGCAACGTGCATGTTCTTCTCCAATTGGTTAATGAGATTCTAGATTTCCGTAAGGTACAGAACGGCAAAATGAAACTCGTACTTTCACGCTTCTCTTTGGGCAGCTCGCTTCAGAATTGGTTCGAGACATTTGCATCTGTATCCCAAAGCAAGCAGATTACGTTGAAGATCATGAATGAGCTCCACGGAGATGGTACCATTGTTGCCGATGTTGAGAAATTGGGCCATATCTATGTAAACCTCATGAGCAACGCGTTGAAATACACGCCGTCTGGTGGAACCATTACAACCAAACTTACGGAAGAGGGCTACAACTATGTCTTACAGGTTGAAGACACTGGAAAGGGCATCAATGCAAATGATCTCTCCAATGTGTTCGAGAGATTTTATCAGGCCAGAGGCTCGGCCGGAGGCACCGGCATAGGACTTGCCATCGTGAAGGCATACACTGATTTGCACCATGGTGAAGTAAGTGTTAAGAGTGAAGAAGGCGCTGGCACCTGCTTTACGGTGAAGATTCCAAAGATGCAGGAAGGTGTCGTAGAGGAATTGAAGACATCTGGAGAATCAGTAGATATTGTTTCCGAACATTATTCCGATAACCAGATCAATGTTGAACAACATTTGGACGATGTGGTCTCTGTCGAAGAGAATGACAAGCCAGAGATACTTGTTATCGATGACAATCATGATGTGCGCTCTTATCTGCACACCTTGTTGAAAGAACAATACCATGTGACAGAGGCCATTGACGGAAAGAGTGGGCTTGTTCTGGCAAGAAAGATTGTACCCGATATTGTGGTATGTGACGTCATGATGCCAGTGATGGACGGAATGGAGTTTACCCGTCAGTTGAAGTCTGATACAGCAACAAGTCACATTCCAGTTATCATGCTCACGGCACGCACGCTTGATGAACAAATGGCTGAGGGTTACGAGACAGGTGCGGACTCATATATCACCAAACCATTTAGCTCCAAAGTGCTACTGGCTCGCATAGACAATCTGTTGAAGAGTCGTGCACATCTCCGTGGCCTCTTTTCGTCAAGAGATGTTGAGGAGTCACCGGTTGAGAATTCTCCTTCGAATCAAGACCCCATGTCTGGCATTGGAGATAGAGACCGCAAATTTCTTACCCAGTTGCGAGACAATATTCAGAGCAATCTATCCGATTCGGATTTAAATGTGGAGCGTATTAGCGAGGATATCGGTTTGAGTCGTGTACAACTTTACCGTAAGGTGAAAGCGCTCACGGGCCAGTCGCCGGTGGAATTGGTACGCACGGCTCGACTACAACGAGGGAAGAAACTTCTGGAGACATCCGACATGACGATTTCAGAAGTTGCCTACGCGGTTGGATTCACATCTCCGTCATATTTTACTAAATGTTTCAAAGACGAGTTTAATATAAGTCCAAGTGACATAAATACATAAGCAGATCGCCAAAGGACTATAGTAACACGCTATTGATAATCGTTCATATGCTTACAAATATGTTACATGTAACATTTTTGTAGCATCATGGACGATTTTTTATGGGGTCAAGCCGCGCCAGAATCTATCTTTGTGGCATAAAACCATTACTAACAAAAATAAATTTTCGATGGACAACCTAAAAAAAGTATTTCTTAGTTTCATGTTTTTCATGATGGTTTGCGGAGTCGCAAACGCACAGAAAAGCATTGCTAGCGGAACAATTTCCGATGGGTCTGGCGCTGGCGTCATTGGCGCCACGGTCATGGAGAAAAGCTCTGCCAACGGCACGGTGACCGATCTGGACGGTCACTTCAGATTGGAAGTTAACAAGGGGGCGACTCTTGTCATTTCTTATATAGGGTTTAAGACTATAGAACTCCCTGCCTCTGAAGACATGAAGATCACCATGAGTGAAAACGCCAACAACCTGAATGAGGTCATCGTTACTGGCTATACTACTCAGCGCAAAGCTGACTTGACTGGTGCCGTATCGGTGATGGATATGAAAGGTACAATGAGCGAAGCTAATCCTAACATGCTTAACTCTATGCAAGGAAAACTTGCCGGCGTTGAAATCGTAACAGATGCAGCCCCTGGTGGTGGCAGTAGTACGATTCGTGTACGCGGTATGAGTACCATCAATGGCAACGACCCTCTTTATATTATAGATGGTGTAGCTTCTACCGAGAACCTCAATTCGCTCAATTCGGCCGATATCGAGAGCATCCAGGTTTTGAAGGATGCTTCATCCGCCGCAATCTATGGTAGTCGCGCCGCAAATGGTGTCATCATCATCACAACAAAGAAGGGTAAGAACAATCGCCTGTTGGTCAATGTGAACTATTCTGCTTCCTTGCAGACAGTTGCCAAGCAATACGATATGCTCAACGCACAACAATGGGGCGAGGCTTATTGGGCAGCAAATAAGAATGCGGGTATCACTCCATCCCATCCTTTCTATGGTTCAGGGGATACTCCAAAGTTGATTTCTACGCTACCTGACGGCACTCCAGTGGCTAATACTAACTGGCAAAATGCAGTTTACTCGTCAGCTTGGACTAATAACCTTAGCGCCAGTGTACAGAACTCTTCAGAACGTGGTTCTGTGTTCCTTAGCGGCAATTATATCAACCAAGACGGTCTGATGAACGAGACTTACTTCCGTCGCTATAACTTTAGAGTAAACTCCGACTACAATGTCTCTAAGTATGTCAAGGTTGGTGAGAACCTTATGTTAAGTCAATGGAACAATCGTGGATTTGGTACACAAGATGATCGTGGTATTCCTTATACGGCCATGCGTCAACATCCAGCTATTCCAGTATATGCAGCCGATGGTACATTTGCCAATCCAATGACATTAGCATCCAGTGACATTGCTAACCCAGTACAAGTTCTTTATAACGGTCGCGATAACAATAATGCAAGTTGGCGTCTGTTTGGCAACGGCTATCTAGAGATTTATCCAGTTAAAGGACTTACTCTTAGAAGCAATGTCGGTTTTGAACATGTTCAGTTCAATAACACAACCTTGAACAGAAAAGTTCAGCCATCAGACGTCACAAGTCTTAATCGTGCGTTCGGCGAGGGTAATACATTGACATGGACCAATACAGCCAACTACCTCTTTGACATCAATGACAATCATCATTTCAATGTTCTTCTTGGCTCCGAGGCTATCAAGTATAGCTACGACGATATATTGGCATTCCGTAACAAATATGCCTTTGAAGACGTGGATTATATGCAGCTTAATGCTGGTGAGGGTACTCAAACAAACGGCGGAGGAAAAACCGAATGGGCTCTATTCTCATTGTTCGGCAAGGTAGACTATAATTATAAGGATCGCTATCTGTTCTCTGCAACCTTACGCCGCGACCAGACATCTCGTTTATACAAGGACAATAACTCTGGTGTGTTTCCAGCCTTTAGTGCAGCCTGGCGTCTCTCTGAGGAAAAGTTTTTTCCAAAGACCAATGTAGTGAATGACTTTAAGCTTCGTGCAGCATGGGGACAAAATGGTAATTCTGCCATTTCCAACAACTATGCTTCTTATACCACTTATGCTTACGATCAAGGCAATGGTGCTTATGACCTTAACGGAACCAATACCCAAACTGTAGCTGGTTTGAAAGCAGCAGCCACAGGAAACAAGAATCTCAAGTGGGAGACAACGACTCAGACCAACGTTGGTTTCGATGCTAGTTTCTTAGACCAGGCCATTTCTTTGACATTCGATTATTATTGGAAGAATACGCATGACATGCTCACTATTCCACCAACGCTTGCCGTTGCCGGAGAAAATGCAGCCATGTGGATGAATACCGGTGACATGAAGAATCATGGATGGGAACTTAATCTTGGTTATCATTCTCCTAAATACGGTGACTTTAGCTGGGACGGTGGCTTAAACCTCTCACAATATAAGAATAAAGTGAAGAAGCTCAACGATTTCGTGACCACAATTGGCGGTGACTATCGATTGATCGAAGGCCAACCAATGGGTGTGTACTATGGATATGTTTATGATGGGATCTTCCAGAACGCTGAGCAGGTTGCTAACCATGCAGCTCAAGAAGGTAAAGGTGTGGGTCGCATGATCTTCCGTGATCTCAATGGCGATGGCGTAGTCAATGAGGCAGACCGTACAATTATTGGTGATCCAAATCCAGACCTCTCATTAGGTCTTAATCTGGACATGAACTATAAGAACTGGACATTGAGCACATTCTTCTCAGGTGAATTTGGTTTCGATGTTTATAACACGACCAAGCGTCAACTTCTCTTTATGAGCTATGGTGGTGTAAGTACAAACAGAAGTGCGGACATCTTGAATGCTTGGAGCACAACAAATACTTCATCTAACATTCCTGCGCTGTCTGTTGTAGACAACAATAATGAGATGCGCATGAGCAACTACTATTTGGAGGATGGCAGTTACCTTAAGATGAAGTACATCAAACTTTCTTATCGTCTTTCTGACCCAGCTTTGAAAGCTCTTCATGCTAGCGCACTGAGTATCTATGGCCAGATGGAAAATGTATTTACTTTGACCAACTACAATGGTCTTGACCCTGAAGTACCACTTAGTGGATACGGTTCAAGAATAGACGTCGGTCCATACCCACGTTCGAGAACCTTCACTTTGGGAGTAAACCTCACTTTCTAATGTAAACTGAGGTAAAACAACATCAAGTAACAAAATACTAATAAGGAAAGAATATGAAATCAATATTCAATAAGATATTCATGGGCACTGCAGTCTTAGGCCTCACCATGGGAACGGTGTCATGCAATGATATGCTGGATCTTAAACCGCAAGGGCAAATCATCGGTGAGCAGATTGACACTACGGCCGTAACAGCGCTTATGTCCTCAGCCTATGCAGGACTCGAATGCCACTTCTTTGGCAATAATGAAAGTTTCGCCGGTCCTATCACAAACTGGGTGATGGATGTACGTAGCGACGATGCCTACAAGGGCGGCGGCGGTGTGTCGATGGAGGCCAATATCCACCAGCTGGAGGTCAACAACATCAATGCTGACAACGCCACCTGCCTGTTCAAGTGGGAAAACAACTACTATGCCATCAGTCGTGTGCACAAGGCAATGAATGCTATTGAGAACTCAAATCTTCAGGATAAAGCAGCTTTGCTTGGAGAACTCAAGACATTGCGCGCTTGGTTCTACTTCGACCTCAACCGTGTCTTCAAGAATATCGCTTACTTTGATGAGACAGAAGACCCTAATAGCAAGTCAACGTCAGAGTTTAGCAAAGCAGAGATCTATGACAAGATTAAGAAAGATCTTCAGGATGCATACAATGTATTGCCAGAGACAGCATCTCAACCAGGTCGTTTCAATAAGTATGTGGCAGCTGCAATCATGGCTAAGGTATGTGCACAGACATCTGACTGGGCCAATGTAATTACCTATAGTGATTACGTCATCAAGAGCGGTAAATATCAACTCTACGATAACTTTGGTGATATGAGCAAGTTGGCATTCAATAATAAGAAGGAAGCCGTTCTAGCTATTCAATTCTCTACAGCCAACAATAATGCCCACATCAACTATAATAACTTGTTGAACACAACCTATAGTGACGGAAATTTGTTTGGCAATGGTGACGACTTTTTCCTTGGAAGCCAGAACTTGGTCAACGCTTTCAAGACTGACAAAAATGGATTACCCTATCTCAACAATGATGCTCCTGCAGACAACCTAACCGACAACTATGACGGAAATGTTGATCCCCGTCTTGACTTCACCGTCGGCCGTATCGGTTTCCCATTTCGTGGTCATACCTACAGCAAAGGATGGTGTCGTGCTTACGATGTCTATGGCGAATACAGTGGAAAGAAGGGACTTATAGATCCGTCATCACCTGATATGGTGAAGGGTTTCCCATGGGGAGCTTCTGGCTTGAATTTCAACTTGATTCGTTATGCTGATATCCTACTGTTGAAGGCTGAGGCAGAGATTGAACTCAATCAAAACCAGGACGATGCACGTACCCTTATCAATCAGGTTCGTCAGAAAGCAGCTAGATCAGTTGACGCTAAATATTCACCAGTCGACGTGGATCCTAATAAGGCTTACTACGCTGTAGGACAATATCCTGCAACAGGATGGACACAAGACTATGCACGTAAGGCTGTACGTATGGAACGTCGCTTGGAACTTGCCATGGAAGGCAATCGCTGGTTCGACCTTATTCGTTGGGGAAATGTTGTGACTACTGTTAACAGCTATATGAGCAGTGAGGCAAAACTTAGGCCTTATTATCAAGGCGCTTCTCTCAGTGAAGACAAAGTATATCTTCCTGTACCAGTCTCTGAGGTTGACAACTCTCATGGACTCTATAAGTAATCCGATTTTCATCATTTATCAAGAAAGTTCAAAATGAAAAAGATATATTTTAATCTCATAGGAGTATTAACACTCATTCTGGGGATGACATCCTGCTCGGATGTTGTCATCCCAGAGGCAGTGACCTCAAACCCTGTATCCAACCTTACCTCAACCGTACAAGGTCGCAACGTCACGCTCAACTGGACCAATCCTGCAGATATTTCTGGTGTTCAGATCTTAAAGAACAACACGCTTGTTGCCAATTTTGATAGCATCGTCAATTCATATTTCGATCGTCATGCAGCAGTAAACACCGACCTTCTGTATACAGTAAAGGCTAAATATAGTGATGGACGTGTTTCTGAAGGTCAAACCGTTAAGCAGAATATCCAATATACTATTAACGCAAAGCCTGCTATGCTGATAACAGCAGAAAGCATTGATGCAATTCCAGACGACGATGAGAAAGCTGCCGCTATTTGGTTCCACACCACTTATCCTAACTCTGCAATACTCACTCCGGGTACGCTCACTACGCTTTATCCCGATGAATATAATGTAATTTGGATTCAGATAGATCGCATAGGCCTCGATATGGGATGGCAGAAGCTTCCTGCAAATATGGTTAGCGACAAAGTGATTGGCATTCTCACTCAATATGTAAAAGACGGGGGAAACCTGCTTCTCACCAAGCATGCTACCCAGCTCACTGTAGCTCTCGGTCGTCTTACTAAGACATTCGGCCCTCACATTTTCTCAGCAGGAAATGGAGGTACAGGAACAGACAACTGGACCGTAAACGGAAATATTGGGTGCGATCAAGATAAGCCATACGACCATCGCAGTAATCCCATCTATGCAGGAATGACAACTAACATGGACTTTGGCCATGAGAGCTTCGGTCTTGAAGGACCAGGTCTCCGTGAAGATCACAACTGTATGTGGGATCTCAATTCCTATGGTCTGCGTGACTTAGTGCCAACAGCTCATGACGTGGTAGATGCCTTTCAGCAATACACTAATAGCACTGTGCTTGGAACTTGGGGTCATGTGGCAGACTACTGCTGTGGTGGAATCATAGAGTTCAACCCAACAGCTAACATTCCTGGACGAATCTTAGCCATCGGTCTGAGTGCCTATGAGTGGGATGAGAACGGTACTGTCAATACCTATCAGAAAAATATGGAGTTACTCACCAAGAACTCTATTTCTTATCTGAGCAAGTAGTTAATATAAAACTTCAATATAGTAAAGATCATCACGTTTTGCGCTCACAACATGAGTGTATTGTAACATGAGTTCACAAGTGTTGTGAGTGCAAAACGATTCTTATCGAAGCTTTAGCTCTGGTTATTGTTGACACTTTTAGTTATCTTAATCTAAAATTCAATTCTTAACAACCCAACAATGAGAAAACCTAATATCAAATCGTACTTATGTATTGCCTTTATACTACTTGGCAATGCTTCGGTATATTCTCAGGTCATCAATTTGACCATGGATGGTAAAGAGTCTATGACATGTTTTGGAGTGAAAGGTCTTGAATTTGTAGATGGAGTAAAGAACAAAGCCATGCGAACCGATGGCTATTCCTCCTATACTAATGCATCGATAAAGCCAACATTGATAGATTCTACTACGTTTTCCATGTCACTATGGTGTGCCCCAGAGACCTATCCAATGATGAACGTCAATGAGGCGGAAACCATCCCGACATATGCTACGATAGTTGGTAATATCGACGATGTGGATAAAACAGGTTTTGCTTTTGAACTAAGTTCTCAGGGAGATTACCGTTTTCGTTGTTATGCTAATGGTTGGGAGACTATTTGTAAAGCAACTGGTAAGATGTCTTGCTATGCATGGAGTCATCTTGTAGCAGAACTGATTGATCGAAAGCTTTATCTTTATAACAATGGTGTACAGGTTGGAATTGCCAACATGAATTACCCATTATCGACTGGAAGTACAACTCTATATATTGGGAAATCAGCTGCCGACCTAAAGGCATTCGGGACTTTCAATATTAATACATTTAATGGGCTAATTGATGAGTTTGCTGTGTATAATAGTACACTAACTGGTTTGCAACTCTCGGGTACAGATCAGACTCCAAATCTTTCAATCCCCTCCAGTCGGTTTGCTGATGACATTTTCAGACCACAACTCCATGGGATGCCTGCATGTAACTGGACCAACGAAAGTCATGGACTGACTTGGTATAACGGTAAATATCATATCTTTTTCCAGAAGAATGCCAATGGTCCCTATATGGCGCGCCTTCACTGGGGTCATCTCACTACGACAGACTTGCTCCATTGGCAAGAAGAAAAGATTGCCCTGGCACCAAGCGAGAGCTATGATCTCAAAGGCTGCTGGAGTGGCTCTGTGATGATGGTCAGCGGACAGCCACATATTATCTATACAGGAGTTGACAATGCTCGCGCTCGGATAGTTGAGGCCATCCCTAATGATATTAACCTTATCAATTGGACTAAGCAAGGTGTGATTATCGATGGTCGACCAGCAGGTTTAAGTGATGATTTCCGTGACCCTTATTCATTTGAATTGAACGGCAACCGATATATTATCGTGGGTACTTCAAAAAATGGAATAGGTGCCATGACTCTCCACAAGTATGTAAATGGCGCGTGGACCAACGATGGAAGTATGTTCTTCCAAGGCACCAACGCTAATATTTCAGGTACTTTCTGGGAGATGCCTACTGTCACGCCAATGGGTAACAAGTGGCTAGTCACAGCAACACCTTTAGGCACTGGCAATGGAACAGAGACTCTATACTGGGTTGGTAATATCAATAGCGATGGAACGTTTACACCCGACGACACTACTCCGCGTCAATTGGAACTCGATGGAATGAGCAAGCAAGGATTTGGACTACTATCACCTAGCATCACGCAAGTTAACGGAAAGACCATCCTCATGGGCATCGTTCCCGACAAGTTGAACCCTTCTAACAATTATCAAATGGGTTGGGCTCACACTTACAGCCTGCCTCGCGAGATCACTTTGTCATCTGATGGCTCTCTCATTCAAAAGCCTGCAATTGCTTCTGACACCAATGCATCTACTGTAATACTTAATGATTCCCTAATCAATGGTCCGGTAAAACTAGACGCAATAAGTGGTCGGCAATGGCATGTGACAGGCGAATTTGTAGTTGGAACATCTTCTTTTGGATTCAACTTCCTTAAAGCTGGTAATCAAATGGCTAAGTTGTTCTATGATCCTTCATCTAATGAGGTAAACGTTGACTTTACAGGTATTGATCGTTTGGTAAATGATGGTGGCGTATTTGATGGCAAATATGTGAGCCAACTGCCTACAAGGCCTGCTGGTGGGGAGACCATGAAGCTTGACGTGTTCTTCGATCACTCTATCCTCGACGTCTTCATCAATGAGACTTATGCATTTAGCCTTCGTGTATTTGCCACAAATCCATTAGCCAATGATGTAGAGGTGTTTGCTAACGGAATAACAAAAATCAGTCGTCTCACGGCTAATACCATGACGACAGGCATTAATTCCATCCTCTCTCAACCCCCCACTGACCATAATTGGTATACGATTGGTGGTATAAAAAAAAAGAGTCCTTTATCTCCAGGAATCTATATTCACCAAGGAAGAAAAATCATAACCCCATAAAAACGGATAGAACAAAATGAAAAAACTATTTTTCCTCATAATCGCCCAGTTCCTCGGACTAAGTATTTCTTATGCTCAGGAAACCCACGTGTTGAGCGACACCCATGTGATGCAGCGGATTTCAACTTCCTCAAAGTATCTTCTCCTACCTGTAGAGGAGAAACAAGAGAATGCTCACATCCGTGTCATTCAAGACAATAAAGTGGTTAAGGAATTGAATTGCCGGTTAGCTGTTAACAATGTCGACTATTTCGTTCCATTGGCGCTTGACAATTTCAAAGAGGGAGAGGCATTGCTGGATATCTCCTTGCCACGTGCTAACACAACGGCAACATCTACCAATCCTATTGCTACTAAAGACTATGTTTGTTGGAAGGGAATAAAGTATTCTGACTCATTCGATAAAGCGAACAAGGAAAAGTTCCGTCCTACCTATCACCACACGCCAGCATTCGGTTGGATGAATGATCCTAACGGCATGTTCTATAAAGATGGAGTCTGGCACCTTTATTTCCAACACAACCCTTACGGATCACAATGGGAGAATATGACTTGGGGCCATTCCACGTCACGTGATCTCGTGCACTGGACCTTTGAAGGTGAGGCTATCGAGCCTGATGCCCTTGGAACGATCTTTAGCGGTTCTGCTGTAGTTGACAAGAACAATACTGCCGGATTTGGCTCGGACGCTATTGTGGCAATGTACACTTCGGCAGGACAAGGTCAGACACAAAGCCTTGCCTATAGCACTGACAATGGCAAGACATTCACGAAATATCCAGGTAATCCCATCCTTACCTCTAACGTTCCCGATTTCCGTGACCCACATATGTTTTGGAATTCGGACATCAACAAGTGGAACCTGATTTTGGCTGCAGGTCAGCGCATGAACATTTACTCGTCGAGCAACCTGAAGGATTGGAAATATGAGAGCAGTTTTGGGGATGGCTATGGAAATCATGATGGTGTTTGGGAGTGCCCAGACTTGATGCGCATGGAGGGTGGAAAATGGATACTCATCTGCAACATCAACCCAGGAGGACCATACGGCGGTTCGGCTACTCAATATTTTGTAGGAACATTCGATGGCCACCAATTTATCTGTGAAACTCCAAATAAAGGAGAACAAGCATTATGGATGGACTATGGTAAAGACCACTATGCCACTGTTACTTTTGACAATGCGCCTGACGGTCGCCATGTTGCATTGGCATGGATGAGCAACTGGCAGTATGCCAACCAAGTACCCACCAAACAGTATCGCTCTGCAAACTCTATCGCCCGTGACTTGTCTCTCTTTACTTATCAAGGAAAAAACTACTGCAGTGTAAAGGCCAGTAAGGAGACCATGGCAGCATTTAGTGACAAAGCAGTGAAAGGTTTACTTCCCGCATGCCGAGTAGATGTAACGTTGAAGTCGAATACACTCATTACCCTCTCAAATTCAAAGGGAGAACAGGTGACCATGGTTTACGATGCCAAGGCAGGAACATTCACAATGGATCGTACCAAAAGTGGGGACACAAGCTTCAGCAATGACTTCGCTGCGATAACCAAGGCACCTACTAGAGGGAAAATCAAAACTCTTCAATTATTCATCGATCACAGTAGTATCGAGGCGCTTGATGCAGATGGAAAGATGGCCATGACCAATCTCGTGTTCCCCGCTGCACCCTACAATACTATTAAGGTAAAGAACGGAAGTTACAAGATATATCCATTAAAATAACTCCAGGTATTTCATCATTAAATGTTTCTATTTCCTTTCATCAATTTAGAATCTTCTCGATGAATGATTAATGAAATAGGAATTCAACTTCTAGTCAATTTTTAAGCGACTTACACAAACAAATATGAATAAAACAAGCAAACTCGTATTCATCCCTGTCATGCTTTGCTTTTTTGCTATGGGCTTTGTCGATTTGGTAGGCATAGCATCCAACTATGTAAAAGCAGACCTAGGGCTCAGCGACTCTGTCGCCAATATTCTCCCTTCATTGGTGTTCTTCTGGTTCCTCATTTTCTCTGTTCCCACGAGTGTGATGATGAACAAGATTGGACGCAAGAAGACAGTCGTTCTCTCATTGGTAATTACCATTCTGTCATTGCTTCTTCCTATTTTCTCAGAAGATTTCTATGTAATGCTCATCTCTTTTTCTCTGCTGGGCATAGGCAACACATTGATGCAAACATCTCTCAATCCTTTGGTGTCAACTGTAATCAAAGGCAATCTTGCATCCACGCTTACTTTCGGTCAGTTCGTTAAGGCCATCGCCTCCTTCATGGCTCCGTATATTGCCATGTGGGGTGCCTCCGCTACCATTCCAAGTTTTGGCTTAGGTTGGCGCGTGCTTTTCCCCATCTATATGATCATCGGAATCATCGCCACCCTGCTCTTGGCATCCACGCCCATCGAGGAGGAGACGGACTTGGTAGATGAAAATGAAAGCAACTCAGTTGTCAAGAATTTCTCCAGTGCATTCAAGATGTTGGGCACGCCCATCGTTTTATTGAGCTTCTTGGGTATCATGTGCCATGTAGGTATCGATGTAGGTACCAACACCACTGCACCCAAACTTCTCATTGAGAGGTTGGGCATGACTTTGAACGAAGCAGCTTTTGCTACCAGTCTCTATTTCATCTTCCGTACCATCGGCTGTCTTACGGGTAGTTTCTTCCTTCGAATCATGAAGAGCCGAACGTTCTTTATCATCAGCATTGCCATGATGGCTTTGAGCATGCTCGGGATGTTCCTTGGTACAAGCAAGTTGGTGCTTTACGTTGCCATTGCCTTAGTAGGCTACGGCAACTCCAATATCTTCTCCATCATCTTCTCTCAAGCCTTGCTTTCTGTTCCCGATAAGAAAAATGCAGTGAGCGGACTCATGATCATGGGACTCTTCGGCGGAACCGTTTTCCCATTGCTGATGGGCGTGGCCAGTGACGCTATTGGTCAGGCTGGTGCGGTCATGATCATGATCGTAGGTGTAATCTATCTTTTCTCGTATATTCCAAAAGTAAAATACTAAATCTTTCATCCTATGCAACGTAGTATTATAGGCCTGGGCGAGGCCTTGTGGGACATGCTTCCTGAAGGAGCAAAGTTGGGCGGAGCGCCAGCAAACTTTGCTTATCACGCCAGTCAGTTTGGACACCCCGCCATCGCAGTCAGCGCCCTGGGAAATGATGCACTCGGAGACATGACAGTGCAAGAGTTTGACAATAAAGGTTTGAATTATATCATGCCTCGTGTGCCGTTTCCTACAGGTACAGTTGGCGTTACCATAGATTGCAAAGGTGTGCCCACCTATGACATTAAGACTGACGTCGCTTGGGACAACATTCCTTTCACAAAGGAGATAGAGAAAGTCGCTGCCAATGCCAGTGCCGTTTGCTTTGGTTCTTTGGCTCAGCGTAATGAGACTTCTCATACAACAATTATGAATTTCTTGGACACAACGCCAGATGATTGTTTGAGGATCTATGATATCAATTTGCGGGCGAACTTCTATTCAAAGGAGATTATCGAGAACTCTTTGAAGCGTTGCAATATTCTGAAGATTAACGATGAGGAACTCGTTATCATTTCCAAGATGTTTGATTTTTCAGAAGTTAGCGTTGAAAATCAATGCTGGATTCTGTTAAGCAAGTACAATCTTGATATTCTTGTTCTTACCTGTGGCACGCAGGGGAGCTATGTCTTCTCACCGGGCAATATGAGTTTTGTGGAAACACCAATAGTAGAAGTTGCTGATACAGTTGGAGCAGGGGATTCGTTCACTGGAGCCTTTACTGCGTCTATTCTCTCAGGGAAGTCCATCAAAGAGGCACACCGTCTTGCCGTGGATGTAAGCGCTTATGTTTGCACGCAGAAAGGGGCCATGCCCAAATTGCCAGAATCAATGACAAGTACTTTGTAAACTCATAGGGAGAATAAAACAATTCCCTAGAGGTTTATTACCATCATATTATTTGTGGTGCTCCTTGTCGGAACTAAATAACGTGAATTCGATGAATTAAGATTTAATGATAACTATGTATTTGTTGAGTAAAATGGTTTGTTTTAGTGTGTAAATCAAATTGAATCACCGAGTAAATCAAATTGAATCATCGAGTAAATCAAATTGAATTACTGCGTAAATCAAATTGAATCACCCTCTAAGGGTTATGCTATTTGCAGAGAAAGCCTTATTTGTCATTTGAACGATCGATATGAAAGTAAGCATAACTTGCTTTGAGCTAATTCGCCAAACTCACGTGAAATAAAGAGATAAGCTCTTTCTTCAAAGTTTAAACCAGAGCATCGAACTCCACCAATGCGGGTTCGATGCTCTTCATTTTCTTTCTATGATATTTGCATAATTAAAGCCTTCTTTGTTTCTTTGCAACATGGAAGAGTTATTCAGAATCTATAAGTTTGGAGTGGACGATGCTGCCCGCGAAGCGGCAGAACCTGCAGATCCACACGTACATGAGTTTGAGGAATTGTTGATTGGCCTGGAAGGACAGATCGAACACTATATCGACTTCCGGACCGAAACGGTTGATGCACCATATGTGAGTTTTATAACAGAAGGTAAGACACACCAGCTCAAACACCTTGCCAAGGACGGACGCTGTGATATCTGGGTTATCCTCTTTAAGAAGGACTTTATCGCAGAAACCGCCTTCCAGTTGTACTCGTCTTTCCATGACAATGCTAACATGTACCTCAAACTCCATGGCAGTGTCACGCGGCTTGATACTTTGTGTTCAATGATGTTCGACGAATATTCGAGGGAAGATGCCGATGGAGCAGTGGTTAAGCATTTGCTCACTACGCTTATCTGTATGATAGAATCGGATAAGCGAAGCATCTCTAAAGGTCCAGAGGGCAATATAAACTTGCAAAACAAGATATTCAGAGATTTTCTTCAAATCCTAGAGAAGCATTTCCGTGAGCCAAGGAGTGTGGAGTATTATGCCGAGAAACTATTTATGAGCTCCCGTAACCTCAATATGATATGTCAGCGAGTGATGCACCAAAGTGTTTCCGAGATTGTTGAGACACGTAAGTTGCTCGAAGCCAAAAACCTTCTAGTTACTACCGATAAGAGCATAGCGGACATTGGGTATGTCCTGGGTTTCAACGAAAAGACCTACTTCACCCATGTCTTTAAGAAGAAGGCTGGTTTGTCGCCTTCTACCTTGCGAAAGGAGATGCGCGCTATGATTTAACCAAAATCGGTCATTAGGTTTTAATCCTAATGACCGATTTTGGTTAAAACGTTTTCCGATTATCACAACTCTTCTTCCTAAATGTGTTACCTAGCACACTGCTTTTTCCCGTAACTTTGCATCAGTAAAAAGAAATAATAATTTAAAAAAACGATAGCAATGAAAAAGTCAATGATAACAAAGGTAGGTATGATATTAATGCTTGCCTTAGTGTTAGGAACAAATGGTGTGATGGCTCAGAAAAAGAATTCCAAGACGGCTGTCTTGAATCAAGCCAAGGCACTTGTAGCATCAAATAAAGAGATTGCAAAACTACTGGAGAAATTCGATACCCTCGACTTCAATGTGTTCTCTCGCCGTGACTGGGAGCGTTTCCATGAAAGTCATTCCAAGGATGTCATCGTTCATTTCCCCGACGGACATATTGAGCAAGGTCTGGAACAACATATCAAAACCCTCGATGCCATGTTCGTATATGCTCCAGACACAAGGATAACAGAACATCCAATTCGCATAGGACAGGGAAATGTTACCGCAGTGATGGGATGGATGACAGGCACGTTCACAGAGCCGATGCCAATAGGTAATGGTCAATACATCCAGCCAACAGGCAAGACATTCAACTTACCAATGGCAACAATAGGTATCTGGAAAAACGGTATCATGACCGAAGAATACCTTTTCTGGGACAATAAGACATATTTGGATCAGATGGGCCTAGGTAATTAGTTTAATTGAAAGGAATTCCCCTATGAAGAGATATATGATAATAGCTGCTGTAATGTTGATAACATTGGCAGCTAGCGCACAGACAACATGGACAAACGACCCGCAGCATTCGCGCTTAGGGTTTGTGGTAAAGCACTTGCTGATTTCTGAGGTTGACGGACGCTTTGCAGACTTCAATGCAACCGTCACGACGTCCAAGCCAGATTACAGTGATGCAAAGATTACCCTGACAGCTAAGGTGGCAAGCATTGATACAGACGTGGATCCTCGTGACAACCACTTGAGATCAGCCGACTTCTTTGATGCAGAGAAATATCCTACAATGACATTCAAGAGCACCAAGCTTGTCAAGATCAATGCCAATAAGGGATATATCTACGGTAATCTCATCTTTCACGGTGTTACAAAGCCCATCAAGCTATATGCCACGTTCTTTGGAAAGACGACCAATCCAATGAATAATCGCACTACAGCCGGCTTCCAAGTTAAAGGCACCCTGAAGCGTACGGATTATAATCTAGGTCCGAAGTTCCCCGATGCAATCATTAGCAATAATGTGCAAATTATTGCAAACGCGGAATTTAGCCCTGATAAATAATAATGTTCTGACATGATTTTACGATAAAGTTGGCTGCACTGTTTTTTGGACAGTGCAGCTTTTTTCGTTTATCACGTAGAAAGACAGAAGAGTAGGCGAGTATTGGCATGATAGGAGATGGGCTTCTTAACTAAAAGGTTGTTGCAAGATAATAAAGAATCCCTACACTCAGTAAATTATGTTAATGACGTTTGGATAATCGAAACCTTCTGCCTTTCTTTGTGATCTATAAGTGATTCAGAAAAATTTCAGTCCATATTTACGTCCAGAAAAATTCCAACGAATATGAACAATTCCATTTATCCATGCATCTGGTGCAATAACAATGCCCGTGAAATGGCCGATTGTTATTGCGGAATATTCCCAGAAACCAGAATATCAGAAGAGAATCCATTAGTGGTCATGCTCGAAATGTTTGGCCAGAAGATCATGCTGCTTAACGGTGGCGATATCTACAAACCCAATATGACCATCTCCCTGATGTTCATGGCGATGGTAGAATCTGAAGTGGAAGAAATCTGGGATAGCCTTATTCAGGGTGGCGAATCGATTATGGCGCTCGATGCCTATCCATTCAGCCGCAAGTATGGATGGGTGCAGGATAAGTACAATGTTTCATGGCAGTTATACACGGCACGCTCTCCGAGTCATATCATTCAGAAGGTCGTGCCTACGTTGATGTTTACCGGTGCTGTAAACGGTCGTGCAACAGAAGCGGCACAATTATATACATCGCTTTTCCCACATTCTGAGATGCGCGTCATGATGCACTATGACCCTTCAAGTGGAGAACCCGCCACCAATGTTCAGCATGGCGAATTCATGATCAATGATTATCTGCTCATGATGATGGATAGTTCGCTGGAATTTGATTTCACTTTTTCCGAGGGCATGTCAATTATTGTCGAATGTAATTATCAGGAAGAAATCGATGACTATTGGAGCATTCTCACATCCAATGGTGGTGAGGAAAGTAGGTGCGGATGGCTCAAAGATCAGTTTGGTATCAGTTGGCAACTTGTGCCTACCCAGTTGGACGAATGGATGTCCAAATCGCCCAAGGTGATGGAAGAATTGATGAAGATGAACAAACCGGATTTAAACATATTAAGGAAGGCGGCTGAGACAGTCAATCAATAACTACACTTCCTCATTTCACACATATATTAAACATTTAAATTTCAGAATATGACAAAACTAAATTCTTACCTCAATTTTGATGGTAAAACTGAAGAAGCTTTCAATTTCTATAAGTCTGTTTTTGGCGGAGAGTTTCTTGGTGGAATACATAGGATGGGCGACATGCCGGGCATGGAAATTCCCGAAGAAGCAAAAAATAGAGTTTTACATGTTACCCTCCCCATTGGCGACGATGTATTGATGGGTTCCGATATCTTCCCTGGCAGTCCGTTGGTTCAAGGAAACAATAACTATATCAGCGTTTCTTCCGATAGCAGAGAAGAGGCCGACCGTGTGTTTGCTGCTTTGTCAGAAGGAGGTGTGGTAGAGATGCTAATGCAAGACCAGTTCTGGGGCGAATATTTCGGAAGTTTGCAGGACAAGTTTGGCATCTGGTGGATGATAGACTATCGAGCTGAAGATTAATAAACTGTTCATTTGAAAAGAAGATACTTGCATCACAATCTATGCCGCCCGACCCTTGCTTAAGGAGTCGGACAGTTTTGTCTTATAATGACTTATATCTACGGTGCTTCCTTATTGTTAATAGTGTACCAGGCCCTTTTTGCTTGAGTTTTCTGCATCCTCAAATTATCCCAAAAAAATTATCTTTGGCAGATGAATTAATCTTTATTCTTCTTGCATAATTCAGGAATTTTTGCGAATATTGCAAAAAATTTGCAATATTTGATTGGGAAGTTGAATGCTGATTTATTTAAGTGTCTAATAATCAATGATTTTTCATTCACTCTTCAAAGATAGATATATTATTAATTTTCACCGTAAAGGGTAATTTACACGTAAAAATGCAAAACTCATTATTAAGTCGTTTTACACCCAAAGAACCAAAGTTTTTTGATTTCCTGAAGAAGGTTTCCGTTCTAAGCGTTGAAGCTGCAACCCTGTTGGGTGAAGCTTTGAAAACAAATACTATTGAAGAGCGCCAGGATTATTTTCATCGTATCAAGGAGAAGGAGCATGATGCAGATGTTGTTGCACATGAGATCTTCGAGGCTTTAGAGTCTTCTTTTATCACGCCATTTGATCGTGAGGACATTCAAGAACTGTCTAACCGAATGGATGATGTCATTGACCTTATCAACGGTGTTTCCAAGCGTATGGCCATCTACAACCCTAATACAATACATCCAAGCCTCCATGATTTGGGAAGAATTATCTGTGAAGGCACGAAGTTAATAGATGAGGCAATGGATTTATTACCTGCGTTACGCAAGAATAAGAATAATCTAAAAAACATCATCGAGAAATTGCATCGTTTTGAAAATGAGGCTGATGATGTTTACGAAAAGGCTGTTACGGCAGTTTTTGCCAACGAAACAAATGCCATTGAACTTATTAAGACCAAAGGTTTGCTAGCTGAGTTGGAAGGTACCACCGATGCTGCAGAACACGTTGGTAAGATCCTCGGCACCATTATCGTTAAATACGCATAATCCGTATGGCAATATTAATTTCAATTATTGTTCTGGGCCTGATATTTGACTTCATCAATGGTTTCCATGATGCTGCAAATTCAATTTCTACTATCGTCACTACTCGTGTGTTGACACCCTTTCAAGCGGTAATATGGGCAGCGTTCTTTAACTTTGTCGCCTTTTTCATTTCTAAATATATCATTGGTGAGTTTGGTATAGCCAACACTGTATCCAAGACTGTGTACGAGGAGTACATTACACTTCCGATTATTTTAGCGGGTGTGATTGGCGCTATTATCTGGAATCTGTTGACATGGTGGAGAGGTATTCCTTCGTCTTCCTCCCATACTTTGATTGGAGGATTTGCCGGTTCAGCCATTATGGCTAATGGATTTAATGCCATTCACGGTTCCATCATTCTGAAAATTGCGTCATTTATTTTCTTGGCTCCTTTTATCGGAATGGTTATAGCATTCTTTATTTCCTTGCTTGTAACCTATGGATTTAGGAATGTGAATCATCACAAGGCCAACGACTGGTTCAAGCATCTGCAATTAGTTTCCTCTGCTCTGTTCAGTGTTGGTCATGGTATGAACGATTCTCAAAAGGTGATGGGTATCATTGCAGCAGCCATGATAGCCGCTCACCCCCTGCATATCGGCTTGGGTATTCAGTCTGTTGCAGACATTCCCGACTGGGTTGCTTTCTCATGCTTCGCCGCCATCTCAATAGGTACAATGTCCGGTGGTTGGAGAATCGTTAAGACAATGGGAACAAAGATCACCAAGGTTACTCCACTTGAAGGTGTCGTTGCTGAGACCGCCGGTGCTATTACTCTATATCTTACGGAGATTCTTAAGATTCCAGTAAGCACCACGCATACCATCGCAGGTTCGATTATGGGTGTCGGCGCCACTAAGCGTCTCTCGGCAGTGAGATGGGGAATAATGAAGGATCTGATGATAGCATGGATATTGACCATACCAGTGAGTGCCTTACTTGGTGCAGGTATCTATAAAATCGTGATGCTATTTCTGTAAAGACATAAGGATGTGACAATTTAGTCACATCCTTTTTGTTTTTCATTATTATATGATAGAGGATCAACTATTCCTCACTCTTTTGTCTTTCTGCTGATAATTTGAATTGTTTTATTGGGCTCTTAGCACAAGATAACCATCTTAATTATGGATAAAGACAACATATTCAACAATATAGACGAGTATCATAGCTTGCTTTCTGCAGACATTCAGAAACAGCTTGAGCAACTGAGACAGACAATCCGGCAGGCTGCACCATTTGCAACCGAGACTATCAGCTATGGCATGTCTGCTTTCAAGCAGAACAGAGTGCTTGTCTATTATGCTGCCCATAAAAAGCATATTGGTTTTTATCCGACAGCAAGCCCTATTGTAAAGCTCGCGGATGAGCTTGCAAGTTATAACACCTCCAAGGGTGCCATACAGTTTCCGATTGATCAACCTCTTCCATTGTCACTCATTCAAGAAATCGTAAAGTTTCGAGTAGACGAAGATGCAGCAAGGGCAAAATAGAGGAAAGAAAATTCCTCTGCGAAGAAATAAATGGCTAAAATCTAAGCAAAAAGTTTTGATCCGTTTTTAGCTTATAACCTTCTCTTTTTCACCTTCAATTCGTTTGATTTACATCAATTGGGACATTTTTTGATGATATGTTATGATTTCGTAAACGTTTGCGTTGAATTAAATGAAAAAAAACTTGCTAGATTTGAAACCAAACGATTTAATACATATCTTTGCAATGTATAAAAGAGTAATTGTGACGTGAAGATTTCTAAGATCATAACTACATATTAAGACACATTGCTGAAACATTCGAGAATTAGAAAGCGCTAGGACGTGATGTCCAGGCGCTTTCTGTTTTTAGGCCCCTTAATGTGAAGAAGCCCTATAAACGTTTGCTTCTTAGATAGCTTTTTGTTATTTTTGCGTTTACATTAAACTTTTAAGAATATGAGACTTATTATCCAAACAAATTATGAAGGTATCTCCCGCTGGGCTGCCGAGTATGTCATTAAGAGCATCAACGAGTTCCAACCCACTGCCGAGCATCCTTTTGTGCTGGGTCTTCCTACAGGAAGTTCTCCAGAAGGGATGTATGCTCAGCTTGTAAAGGCCAACAAGGCTGGTCGGGTAAGCTTCAAGCACGTGTTGACATTCAACATGGACGAGTACGTAGGTCTTCCCGAGGAGCATCCTGAGAGCTATCATAGCTTCATGGCACGCAACCTCTTCGACCATATTGACATCCCTCGTGAGAATATCCATATACTCAACGGCAACGCCGCTGACCTTAAGGCAGAGTGCGCCCATTATGAGCAGATGATTGCTGAGGCTGGTGGCATAGACTTGTTTATCGGTGGTATTGGGCCTGACGGTCACATCGCGTTTAACGAGCCAGGATCAAGTTTGTCAAGTCGCACACGTGAGAAAACTCTCACCACAGACACCATCATCGCCAACAGTCGTTTCTTTGACAACGACATCACCAAGGTGCCTCACTATGCACTGACAGTTGGTGTGGGTACTGTGATGGATGCGCGTGAGGTGCTGATTCTTTGCAACGGACATCATAAGGCAGGCGCTTTGCAGGCAGCCGTAGAGGGACCGGTGACACAGTCATGGACCATCTCTGCCCTACAGATGCACCAGCATGGCATCATCGTCGCAGATGAGCCAGCTTGTGACCAATTGAAAGTTGGAACCTATCGCTATTTCAAGGACATCGAAAAAGACAATCTATAATGAAGCACACACTCCTCATGGCTTGCGCCATGCTTTTAGCTACGCCGTTGCTGGCTGCGCAGAAGGTACTGAACTCTCCCGATGGCAAGCTCGTTGTCTCTGTGGCGGACGACAATGGACTGGCTACCTATAGCGTAAGCTATGATGGACGGGTGATGCTCAAGCCCTCTGCCCTCGGTCTTAAGGCCGACTATGCCGACTTCACTAAAGGGCTGCGCATGAGCGTTAAGTCTGAGAAGAACGAGACAACAAGCTATTCGTTGTCAAGGTCCAAGACATCGCGTGTGGAGCATCCTGCAAGTTGTGCCACCCTCGCCTTTTTCAACGGAGATGGCATGGAAATGGATGTCGAGTTCTATCTGACCGACAATGATGTGGCTTTTCGCTATTTGTTGCCACTTCCCAAGGCTAACAACCCAAAGGTGGCAGTAATCTATAGCGAGGCTAGTTCATTCCTTTTCCCCGATGAGACAACCACTTTCATCTCACCACAGATACAGCCCATGACAGGCTGGGAGCGCACCAAGCCAAGCTATGAGGAAGTCTTCAGTTCGGATGCTCCGATGAATGCACCCTCAAGATATGGCGTGGGTTACACGTTTCCGTGCCTCTTTCGTGTGGGCAATAGTGGTTGGGTACTTGTCTCGGAGACGGGTGTCACTGGGGGATATGTTGGTTCTCGCCTAAGCGATTATGAGCCTGGACGTGGCTATACCATAGCTTACCCTCAACAGGGTGAGATGAATGGCAACGGCACGCCATATGCAGCCATTTCCCTTCCAGGGGCAACGCCCTGGCGCACCATTACAGTGGGCACCACCGTGGCACCCATCGCCGAGACGACTATACCCTTTGACGTTGTCGAAGAGCAGTATGCTTCCAAAGGCCAGTACAAGCCGGGACGTTACACCTGGAGCTGGTTGCTCTGGGGAGACGAAAGCATGAACTATGACGATCAGATCGCGTTCATCGACGTGGCGGCAAAGATGGGCTACGAATACATTCTTGTCGATGCGTTGTGGGACACACAGGTAGGCTACGAGGGTGTCGAGAAGTTGGCCCGCTATGCCAAGGAACGTGGCGTTGACCTCATGCTATGGTATAACTCCAATGGTATTGAGAACGATGCACCGCAAGGTCCTCGCAATATCATGAACCGTGCCATTACACGTAAGAAGGAGATGGCTTGGATGAAGAAGATTGGCGTGAAGGGCATCAAGGTGGACTTCTTTGCCGGCGACAAGCAGCCGACCATGCAGCTTTATGAGGATATCTTGAGCGATGCCAATGATTATGGATTGTTTGTTATCTTCCATGGTTGCACCTTGCCACGTGGATGGGAGCGTATGTACCCCAACTATGTAGGTTCCGAGGGAGCCTTGGCATCGGAAAACGTCAACTTCACAAAGGAGCATGCACAGCGCGAGCCTTACGATATGACGTTGCATCCATTCTGCCGCAACGCCGTGGGGAGCTTCGATTGGGGCGGAGTCATCATGAATAGGATGATCAGCAAGGACAACAAGAGCCGTCATCAGCGGTACACTTCCGACGTGTTTGAGATGGCAACTGCCATCACCAATCAGGTCAGTGTCAACTGTGTGATTGTAACTCCGAATGTTGTCGATGGCTTGCCACAGTTTGAACAAGACTTCCTCAAAAAGATACCTACAGCATGGGACGAGACGAAGTTGCTCGCCGGTTACCCCACACGTTATGCAGTTACCGCACGTCGCTCGGGTGACAAGTGGTATGTGGGTGGCCTAAACGCTACTGCCGAACCGCTGACACTCACGCTCGACATGCCTATGTTGGCTGGTCAGACGGTCAACTACTATGTAGATCGCAAGGCAAAGAAGGGTCAGTTATGGCCCGATAGTGAACTGCGCACTTTGAAGGTTGATAAGAATGGCAAGGCCAAAGTCACGTTGCAGCCCAATGGTGGCATCGTGCTCACACAGCAATAAGCATTTATAGCCTTACGGCTAGACATACAATGGAAGCGGGATGTACCATGTGGTACATCCCGCTTTTTTATTTTTTTACAGACGACACATGTGTCATCTCAAAGTCTTTTATCATCCCCTTATATGCATGAAGGCAAAAGACATTATCAGAAACCCATCAAGGCCATAAAATGAAAGAAAATTCCCTGCTTGCGGTTACTATCGTTCGGTCGTGTGGTTGCTATTCTTTGGCCGCGCCGTTAGACCGTAACGGTAGCGTGATTACTATCCTTTCACGTTTTCGTTACAATGTAACTATTAATTTATTGACTCTTACCCATGACCTGCGTTTTTTGCCAGATAATTGTGCGGTCTTCAGATAAGTAAGAAAGAAAAGGCTTAATTTACACGGCGACCCGATATTGGCGTTGCTTTCACAGAGTTATAAACACTGACAGTTGCCCATATTATTTTACATCATAGCCTTTAGGAACATACACCACTACTGGCACTTGATAGTCATATTCAATCATGATAGGCTTAGCCGTCACAAACTCTTTATGTTCGCTGTTTTCAGGACACCCCATTCTTGTAGCTCAGATCTCACTACTAGTAGTAAATACATAGTATTTAGTGCCTTGTCCTTCTACTATTTTTTCCTCAATATTACCGTTTAATCCATGGTGGTTGCAATCTACCATCATTGTTTTACCAGCGATAAGTTCCACTTTATAATTCCTTTCTCTCTTCTGATTTGCTTTTGACGGCAATTTGATTACAATCTACTTTTGATTGACAGAAGCCTTAGAAAAATCCGCAATAAAGATCTTGTTGCTATTATTGCAGTTGTTTTTTGATGATAGGTTTTGTGCAAAGACTGATATGGACATAAAAAGAGCACAGCCTATAAATAAAATTTGTTTATAATAAGTTTACTGAATTATTCATTTATCTAAGGAAAAGCGCAGTCCCAATTTAAGTGTGAAATTTAATGGTTTATCCTTGTAAATTGTTTCTATGTCACTTTTATTTTTAAAAAAACATGTCACTCCTGGCTCAGCATATATACCGATGATTCTTGATAGCTGATATTGAATACCGACAGCCGAATTGACCGACCATTGGAGTGGCTTAACAGAGATAGAGCTAGTACTATGTTCTTCTATCTTGTTATTGATCATGTAATCCGTCGATAAAGTCCCCGAAACGTTCTTTTCCACCATTCCTCCTCCAGAAAGATATGTCGAGATTCTTCTGTTTTCCCAAACTATATAATTAAGATTTACCGGAATTCCAATATAGTGTAGTGTTTGTTTGCTATTGTAATAATTTTCTTGGCTTCCCGAACGAAGTTTCGAAATGAGTGTTGTATAGCTGAGCCCACTTGTGACATTCCATCTTTTTGCAAAACTGTATTTCAATGAAACCCCGATAGTGATAGGTTGATAATGTTTAATTTCACTATAAACAAGCTGATATTCATTGAGACGGAGAATATCTTGGGGTAAATTCGAACCTGCCACGGACGAATAATCGTTGAAGAATCCAAGGTTGGGCTGGCTGAAACTGCAATATCCACCGGCATAATCCTTCGCTGAATTTGACGGAATGTTTGACGCATAAAAGTCTGTTTGCCATTTTGAGATATTAGCAAGTTGCCTCTTGGCTGGAAAGAAGATCGTTGCGTCATCAGAATTCTTAATATCGCGGCCTTGAATGTTGTTAGAGTGCGAGTAAAGACGCTGATTCTCTTTCGGAAGATTCTCCTTCTCCTCCGATTGCGCTGTGATTTCTTGGGTAACATCGCTGAGGTTTTCCACTTCTTCAATTTTTGCTCCTTCCTCAATGAGAGGTCTTTCGCCAGTCTCCGGCCTTTTATATGATGTGTTACTTGATAGGTGTTTCTTGTTTGTCGAATTGTGTGCTAGCTGTGTCGTCTGAACCTTTGGTACCAAAATGTTTTTAGCCTGCGGTGTAGCAACAGCAACGGACTGCTGGTGCTTGCTAGATGTCGTGGTCGGCATAGTCCTCTGATTTTGTATAATGACATTCAGAGTAATGAAAAAGAAAATAGCGGCTGCCGCTGCTACTCCCACACGTCTGTACCACAACATGTGCGTCTTTGGAGTATTTTTCTGGGCCGATGCATTTTCAGCTTTCAAGGCCTTCTCTATATCATCCCACAATCCATTGGGAGGGGACACTTGATGTTGTTCCATCCGATTGCGTAAATTATCCTGCCATTTACTGTTCATAGTGTCTTCTTTTCAAGTCTATATAATTCGATTTCCCTGATCAGCAAGCCTTTGGCTCTGTGTAATTGTGAGGCGGAAGTGTTTTCTGTGATACTTAATAGCGAAGCAATTTCCTTATGACTTTTGTTCTCAAGAATGTATAGGTTGAATACAGTCCGATAGCCAATGGGAAGAGAGCGAATCATATCTGTGATGACAGTTATCGGGATGTCATCAAAGTCTGGGTCTACATCGTCGGTCTGATCGGGTAGGTTCCAATTGGGCAAATTGGTCTCCTTCATTTTCTGTTTTTCCTTGATATGTTTCAGTGCTTCATTTACCACAATACGTGAGGACCATGCTTTTAATGATCCCTCCCCTCTGTACTTGAACTTATCTGCAACTTTGAAAATTTTAATAAAACTGTCTTGTAATATATCTTTGACATCCTCCTCATTAGAAATATAGCGAGTGCATACAGCGGTTAAATAACCAGAATAAGTGTCGTAAAACATCTTCATGGCCTTTGTACTGCCTCTCGCAATTTGTTGAATAAGTGTTTGCTCTCTAATTGCTTCTCTTATCATTATACGTATTTGGCTCGAACCTGTCATAAGCCACTCTTTATTGCAAGAAAGGTTATACCGTTGACATATTGCAAAGGTACAACCTTAAATTCTTCTTTCGAAAGACTTCTTATTTTACTTTTACGGTAAATGTGCCACTATTTTTCTTTTCTTTATCCGTGACTGTTATGGTTGTTGTTCCGGCTTTTAGTCCTTTTACAGTAATGCTGTAGTCTTTAACGGTTACAGAAGCAATATCAGCATCCTTGGGTGCTGCGGCATAGGGAGCCGTTCCCCCTGTGACTGATATGATGGCTTCTTTAGTTGCATCTACTTCCACGGAGTTTTTATCAAAGTGGAGTGTTGCCGCATCTTTCACGGCCACAGCTATTTTCCCACTTTTCTTGTCCTTATCCATCACGACTATCGTGGCTGTGCCTTTTGCTACACCTTTGATTGTGATAGTAGATTTGTCCACAGTGGTAGTGGCGATTTTGGTGTCACTAGATTGGGCAAGATAGGGTGCTGCTCCACCATTTACAGTTAGGGCAATGTTTTCTCCTACGGCAACTTCCACTTTATTGGAGGGAGAGAATGTTAAATCGATTTTGTCGTTGTCGTCATTGTCGCACGATGTGAATGCTAATGCCATTACGATCAGTGAAAGGCATGTTACGAGTGAAGGTCTTGAGATTCTTTTCATTTTTGCTTTTAATTAATGTGAATTTGATGAATTTAAATTTAATGATAACTATGTATTTGTTGAGTGAAACAAATTGAATCACTTTATAAGAGTTATGCAATTTGTGGAGAATGTTCTATTTGTCATTTGAACGACCGAAGTGAATGGAAGTATGACTTGCGTTGAGCTAATTAGTCGAACTTACTCTTACAAGATAAGACTTTAGTGACTTTTCTCTCAAAAATATAGTTGTTATTGTATTGGAATTTGACCGCGTGTGGCAGCAATGGGCGAAATGGTTGGTTTGGAAGTGGCTCCATTATAGTCAAACTCTATGGACTTTTCTCCATTATATGATTTCCACTTTAGTCTCAGTTTCACAGGCTTACCATTGGTATTGGGAAGTTGGTCCAATTTAAAGGCAACTAGCCCATCTCCAACCCTTTCGCCACTATCGCCGTTGGCATTATGCAAGAATTCTACTTCGTAGGGATTTTCTGGATTACCAGTTGAAACTAGATTTACGTTATGTGTGGCTCGCTGATACCCCCACTCTGTTCTGAAGCGTAGAGTAAGGTAACCATCTTCCGCAATGGTTACCCAGTCATTTATAATCTCTACAGGGTCGCCGCCATATACTTCCTTGTTTTTCGCTCCCAAGTTGGGTGCCATTTGTTTTGTTCGAATGCTATCAATCCAATTCACACGCACAGCCCGACTGTATTCTTTACTTGGGTCTTTTACTTCTTCATAATTTACTAGTGCTCTAACTTCTTTGGTACCAAAAGGTGAAGATTTTAAATTTATTGGGAATAATGTAGTTTTATTATCCAATTGTAAAAAGACAGTGTTATCAGTAGCATGCTTTACTGTCACCAAAGCATTGGGAAATAGCGTGCTCGAATCTGTATCATTATCTAAGCAGGAATCAAGAAACAGGACACTTACCAGTACTCCTATGATTAAAAATAAATGAGAGATTTTCATTTTCATACCTTTAATTTTTGTTTATCACTTAAATAGTCTTTAGGGGGAAATCTTGCACGGATAATTGTTATATGTTGTGAAAAATATCTAAAAGCATGTAATGTTTCTTTATAATAAGAGCAATAGTATGTTTTTTCTTCATTTTTCCATGCCATTCATATTTTCATTGTTGTAGCTGCATGGTGCAATAGGAAATCGTTGTAATGCTGTTATGTTCTAAAATAAAACTCAAAGATAGAAGATAAAGCCAAATAGCACTTGCTCATGGTGATTACTATGCTTTGTTCTCTACTTATTATTCTGAGAAACTGACGAAGTATCCATCGTTTCCTATTGGTGTCTAGATAGAGAATAACATAGAAAACTTTAAGTAGGAGAAAGGGTTCGCGCTGATGGATAGTCAGTGGATAAAGGTGTGACAAGAGATATACCTTTCTAAGAGTTTACATAACAAGTATCATAATTTTTTATTATTTTTGCAACGTTATGACTAAAGAAATCGTCTATAAAACAATGAGAAAGTTAGGATATGTCATGCTATGTGCATTTGCATTCATTATCATTGGTTGTGGTAACGGTGCGAAAAAGGAATTGAACCGGATGTTGGTGGAACTGGCCGACAAGGATCAGACAATTGACAGCAAAGATTGGGCACAGCTCACGGAATATATAGAGAGAAATAAAGCTCGCTTCAAGGACTTTTATGCTGACGGGCAACTTGATTCAAAAGCAGTAGAGGAATATATTTCGGACTATTTCGAGAACAGGCGTCCGCCAAAGGAAATCAAGTTCGTGGGCATAGGGGGCAAGGAACTGTCGTTCAAGATCTATCTGGAGCGCAGCGGTAGCATGGCACCTTATGACAGTCGCAATGGTGACGGATCGTTTCGTTCGGCTATCATGGCGCTGCAGAATAATCTACCAGGTAAAGCAAGCGTGGATAGCATAGGGGAGAAGGGCTATACCGACTTCCGTCAGATATTCGACAATGTACTCAACAAGACAGGCGATGACCAGGTGAGCATTCTGGTCACCGACATGATCTATTCGGTCAAGGATATGGAAGGCGTGAACCCGCAGAAGGTGTTTGCCGAGGTACAGCAGATGATCAATGCGGTCTTCAAGGACGAAGTGAAACATAAGTCTATGCTGGTCGTGCGCATGATGGGTTCCTACAATGGAGCATACTATGCCTATGACAACAGCGTGCATCAGTTCAATGGGCGCAGACCATACTATATCATCATGGTGGGTAGCAACGAGAACATTGCTCGGCTGACGACTGACCAATCACTGCGCACCTTTGCAGAGATAGAGCAGTTGCGGGGTTACGATAACATGTGCCTCTTTACAGTGGACGATATCTATGAGCCATACTATTCGTTGCTGTTGAGCAACAAGGACATTCGCGGGCGATTCAGTCCGGAGCATGGTCAAGGTTACCAAATCAAGAGTTTGGAGAGCGTCGAGGTTGACAAGAACTCGGGCGATGTGCAGTTGGCATTGGCCGTGGACCTGAGCAAGATGTTCATCGACAGTCGTTATCTTACCAATAAGGACAATTATCGTGTGGTGACAGATGATGATATCAAGATCAAGGAGATACGCCCGATAGAGAAGCAGGACATCACGCCGGCTCAGAAGAAATATTTGGGCACGGCCACGCACCTGTTCATCCTCACAGCGCCAAGCATCAGCCATGAACAGGATGTGGACATTAAACTGCTCAATACCTTGCCTGGATGGGTAGGCTCTGGATCGACGGATAATGACCTGGTGCCCGATAGGCAGTCCACTTTTGCACTGCGCTATTTGTTGGGTGGCATCTACGAGAGCTACAAACGCAATGCAGCTGACGAGCCGACTTACTTTGAAATGAAACTAAAACTAGATAGATGAAAAATTCAATATTGCTCATCGGGGGGGGGGTGCTCACGCTCCTCTTTGTGATTTTCCCGACATCGGTCTTTGAGTTGGTGGACAGCCAGAGCGAGTTTGCCAACGAGATGTACAATGAGAACTATTATCTCATCGTGGCTATCATCTCGGCATTGATGGCGTGGGGATTCGCCGCGCTGTTCTATTATGTCGTCAATAGCGTGAGCTTCAGTCGTTGGTATCACTGGCTTCTCACCCTGTTGGCAGTGTCGGTGCTATCACCCATCGTCAACTTCATCTATCTGAATGGAGTGCTCTCCACAGACTACGGCTCAAAGTTGTTCATCTTTTGCGTCATCGACTTTGTGGTCACCGCGGTACTCTTCAAAATCGCTTCCTTCTCGATGAGGTGGTGGAGCAGCAACTGCAGACATACTCCTATTCCCGAATAAAGCAGCCTCCCCCGGCCCCTCCAATAGGAGGGGGTGATGAAGGCGGATTCCTTATCTAATAAAAAGGCGAAGCATGAGATTATTTTTGTTTCTAGTTGGTGGCACTGGTTCAAGGGTTATGAGACCGTTGATCATGCAATTTGCTGCCGGCATACATCCAGTGAATGAACAGGGGCAGCCCATGCCTTTGGAGGTGGTACCGATCATTATGGACCCGCACAAGGCCAACGAGGACCTGAAGCGCACGGAGAACCTGTTGCGTTGGTATCGTAGCATTCGGAAGACGCTCTATGGAGAGTCGGTGGATGTGCTCAAGGGATTCTTCTCGGTGAAGGTTTCCACACTGAGTGACATTCTGTCGGGTGGTTCCAACCTCAGCGACACGTTCCTGTTCAATCTTGGAGCAGTGGAGTCGAAGAAGTTTCAGGACTTTATTGCCTATAGCACGCTCGACACGGCAAACCAAGCTTTGTGCTCGATGATGTTCTCCGACAATCAGTTGGAGACAAAGATGGACATCGGATTCGTAGGTGCGCCCAACATTGGGTCGGTGGCCTTGAACCAATTCAAGGACTCGGAGGAGTTCCGTCAGTTCTCTAACGTGTTCCGTAAGACCGATCGCATCTTCGTCGTATCTAGTATCTTCGGTGGCACTGGGGCAGCAGGCTATCCAATCATCGTGAAGAATATCCGCAACGCTGGTAACAATGCCGCCATCAATAACCGTGGTGATCTGCGTGACGCACGTATCGGTGCGCTCACCGTGTTGCCTTATTTCAATGTACAGCAAGACGAGAAGAGTCCTATCAGTAGGGCAGATTTCATCTCCAAGACCAAGTCGGCACTCTTCTATTACCACGACAACCTCACTGGGTTGAGACAGAGTGGGGTAGATACCGAACTCTCGAAGATCAATGCCTGCTACTATCTCGGCGATGAAGTGCCTTCAAACCCCTATTATAATGACCCTGGAACGAATGGCCAGCGCAACGACGCCCACGTGGTGGAGTATGTCGGTGCGCTCTCCATTTTGGACTTCCTCTCCATTCCCGATGACCAGCTCGTCACAGAGGGAGGCAACGCCCGTAATCCTATTTACAAGGAATATGGCCTTGCCAACGACAAGATGACTTTGTCGCTCAAGGACTTCGGCGTGCAGACACGTGCTTTGATCAACAAGCCCATGGCTAAGTTCCATCTGGCTTATCAATATCTAACGCATCAGTTTAGGCAGGATATCGGGCGTGGTTATACTGAGGACAAGCCAGAGCTACAGAATAGTTTTCTCGCCACGAGTTTCTTTGTCACGCTCACCAACGACTTCTTCGTGGGTTATCGCACATGGCTCAAGGAGTTGGCAGGCAACCAACGCAGTTTCTGTCCGTTCAACCTCAGTACTACGCAACTTGCCGATGCCATCACCGATGTAGCGCCCAAGAAGGGATTCTTCAGTGGAGAGATCGGTTATAAGGGGCTGTTGAGTACGATGAACAAGGCTTCTCAGGCTGCCGTCAAGACAGGACGATTTGGTTCCGGCGATGTCGCCCTGCGACTGATGACCCTTCTCGACGAGTCGCTCGATAGCCTGGTGGACGAGAAATATAACGGACTGGTGTAATTCTTAATTCATAATGCATAATTCAAAATTCATAATTGACTAACGTTGAATTACGTTTCATAATTTATGATGAAGTTTGCATCCTTACATTTTAAGCTGATACGTAATGTCAAAGATATTATCCTATAACAATAAGACGACTGGCGAGGGATGGATACCCTTGTCCAACCAGTATAGTGCCGATGAGATCAACATGATCAGCGACCCCAACGGCGGACTCTCTGCTGTGCCACGGACGGCAATACCGTCACCGTTTGCACAGATGGACCTGGTGAAGAACGCCTTCCGTCGACTCTCCATGAATCCACGTCTTAATGGTGAGGTGATGGACGAGCGTCTCGTGGGCAATGCGCTCGACGTGGCACAGCTCTTCTTCAACCTGCCGGAACTGCGCACGAAGTTGCGTGTCGTGGAGTGGAGTAAGGACGCAGCATTGCAGCAGTTGGGTTCCGACGTGCAACATAAATTGCTGGGCGACACCTTGGAGATGTTCCTACAACAGGATAAGGAGGCCTTCAACTTCGACCGCATGGACCGTCTTTATTTCTTGGTCTATGGCAGTCAGGTCATCGGTTGCACATCGCCCGTGACACTGTTTATGGCAACGCCAAACGCGCGACCAACCCAATACGCCATCCCGGTGGAACAGAACGTCAACCTCTTCGACCTGACACGTCCACTCTATATGCGCATGCCGAAGTTTGTGAAGTATATCTACGCCCTCTTCACAGCTTTCCCTGATTTGAAGAAACTGTGCAATGAGGTCAATGCTTACCTCATCACCAACTTCGCTTTGTTGCCCAATGCACTGCAGGCAGAGATTCTCACGGACATCGGCAACCCTAAGGCCATGGACTATGAGAACCAAGATCATGCCCTGCAATACCTCAAAGTGAGTTTCGATCCATCTGATGAGGGCATACAGGCATTGGGTGTTCCATTCTTCTGCGCTCGTCAGGCGGATATTCAGGCAGCCATCCAACGTAGCGATTTTCGTATCGTTCCATCTATTGTTCCCGCAGGTGAGCGCCTGCCGTTGATTCTTCAAAATCATCTGAATGCTCCGAGCACGTCGCCTTTCCGCTATATCACGGGCAACTGGGATGACCTCACGAAGTTTACGGCCAAGGACTATGCCATGCCACCGGAGAAGCGCATCCTTCCCGCCACCTCGCACCAATACCCATGGCTGACGGCAGCTGACTTCTTCCAACCGTCGCTCATCAAGCTCGACTATACGATGGATCGCGATTGCTTCTTCAACGGAAACCTCTCCGTGGGAAGCCGTGATACCGACAACGCCGACTTCCTCTTGCCATTGAGCAAGACCTATTTCAAATACTTCACGGTCAACGATCTGCAAGGCACCATTGCCGGAAGACCGCGCTTCGAATTGATTCACACCAAGTCGGGGCAGACCGAAAGCGTGCGCGCCATTCTGCGCATCCCTGTTCAGAAGCGTGATGGATTCATTACGTTGGAACGTACCTATGTGCAGGCCGTGGGTGTGGATATGCGCTATGACGCCGAGAACGACCGCGGATATTTCCTCACTGTGCCTTTCGCTATGAGCGTGTTCCCCTTTGTGAGGGCTACGGACCTGAAGCAATATAATGCGCAGCTCATCGACCGCGCATTGGGTTTGTTGGAGAACTGCCGCTTGGAGCTCGATTTCCATCAGTCTGATGACTATGCCAAAGGTCAGCCATTGCAGGTGCTCAAGCGCACCCGTAGTCAAAAGAGTGAGAAGCGGGTGGGGTCTGACTATTATCGTTTGACCGGTGCATTCGACTATGTCAATGTGCGCCTCATCAACGAGCGAGATAACCTTCTCTCCGAAGGCGCCGTGTGCCCACGTTGGCCAAGCCATATCGTTGGGCACGAAGCATTCACCTTTGCGGTTGACTTCGGTACGACAAACACCCACGTGGAGTGTATGCGCGAGCAACAGATGCCTGAGCCTTTGACACTCACCTCGGACGCAAAGGAGCGCATGACCGCCACGCTATACAATGGCGAGCATATCCTCTACGATGTGATCATGAAGCAGGAGTTCCTGCCTCGCAATATTGGTGGCGACTATGGCTTCCCACAACGCACTGTGATCTCCGAGTCGGAGCGCCTCGATGCAGAGAACGTCGATGAGATAGTGGCACTCGGTGATACCGACATCCCCTTCATTTACGAGAAGGAATCAGTGGGTTATGGCAACCGGATCGTTCCAAATCTTAAGTGGTCCACGGCGATTGCCAACTCGAAGCGTGTGCGCGCTTATCTCACAGAACTGGCCCTGATGATGCGTACCAAGGTGCTGTTGGAGAATGGTGACCTGCACAAGACACGCTTGGTATGGTTCTATCCCTTGGCCATGAAGGTGGGCAACGTGCGCAAGCTCGGTGAGATGTGGGCGAAAACGTTTGCCGATGTCTTTGGTATCGAACCAACGGAGCATAACCTTATCCACATGCCAGAGTCCGTGGCGCCCTATTATTTCTATCGCGGATCGAGTCAGTTCCGTGGTGCGGCATCCACCGTGGCGAGCATAGACATTGGAGGTGGATCGAGTGACGTTGCCGTGTTCGAGTCGAATGCGCAACAGCCTACCATCCTCACATCTTTCCGCTTTGCCGCTGATGTACTCTTCGGTGACGGTTTCTCCGAGGTGCCTCATGGTGACAGCAACCCGATGTTGGTGAAGTATGTGGACTATTTCCGTCGCCTGTTTGATGCCAATGATGACCTTTACGGCGAACTCAATGGCATTCTTGACGACATCATGACTAAGCGCAAGAGCGAGGACATCAACGCCTTCCTTTTCTCAGTGATACAAAACAAGGTAGTCGCTGGCAACGATGTATTTTCTTATAACCAGCGACTCAATGAGGATGGACGGCTCAAGATTGTGTTCATCTATTTCTATTCCACCCTAATCTACTATGTGGCCGGCATGATGCGCCACCGCAATCTTGGTAAGCCAAGGTCGGTGATGTTTTCCGGAACGGGTTCAAAGGTTCTTGACATTGTGGGTTCCAAGCGCGAGCTTGACCTGCTGACACAAGCCATTTTCGAGCGTGTATATGACGAGAAGTATGATGCAGACGGTTTCTCCGTGGTCATGGAGCGCAAGGAACCCAAGGAGATCACTTGCCGTGGTGCACTGATGCAGGTGCGCGACAACAGTGGTTGCGCTAACGTAGAAGAACTGAACAGAATGATGGAAAGCTTTGATTCCACATTGAAGTACAACTATTCTGCCATCGACCATGACGCGCTGACCTATGCGGATATGGACAATCCAATGGTGAGAACGGAGATAGTGGAGGCCGTGAAGGGTTTCAACGAATTCTTCTGCCAACTCTGTGACGATATCCATGTGGTGGATCGTTTCTTGGTTGACAACACTTCTCTGCTTCGCTTCAAGCAACTTGTCAGCAAGGATCTGGAGCATCACCTCATCAACGGATGGAATTACGTGAATAAGAACGAGCCCGACCGCAATGCCAACGATGCCATTGAAGACGCCGTGTTCTTCTATCCTATTATCGGAAGTATCCGCGACAACCTCATCGAAAACTTGTAATTCTCGCACCATGTTTGGTAGTAGCAACAAGGATAATATCACTCAGGAGCAGTTGGAGGAAGCCCTTCAACCGCTCCTTGCGCGTTTGGATAAGTTGGAGACGAAGGCAAAGAAGCAGGCCAAGCAGTTTGCAGATATTGAGGCTAAGTTGAAAGAGTTGACAAATCATACCAACCCCATCTCTCCTAGCAGCCTCTCCCCTAGCCCCTCCCCAGTAGGGAAGGGGGAGCAGCCACTAGTTACGTCAGCATTCCCCTCTCCAATTGGAGAGGGGCTAGGGGAGAGGCTGCCAGGAGGGGATAGACTGCCGTCTGCCACCATATATCTTCCCGCCCCCACGCCCGATGGCCTATTCTTGGAAAGCAGCACCACCGAACAAGTGGGAAAGAGCATCTATCAGTTGCGCACCGAGGACGGAGCGAATGGCCAGTTCATCATGCTTTCTTCGCCAGATGCCATTGCTACGGCGATGATTAGTGTGAGTCAGTTTGTCAAACCCGCCTGTCGCATCGAGGGGAACAGCAACCGTCAACCCTCCTCGGTATTTACTTTGGAAGAAGGTGTGGCACAGCTTGAGGGCTCTGTTTGGCGCGTAATACGCAAGGCAAGGGTCGTCTTTGAATAATTAAAACTATCTTTTAGCATATCATGAGAGTCAAATGTCCTAAATGTCGTCTGCGTTTTGATGTGCCAGCATCGCCTGGCATGACCGAGTTGCAGTGTAATTGTCCGCGTTGTGGCGTACCGTTCACCTATGCTGTGGGTGATGGAGATGCTGCCGAAGTGGATGAGACGACTATGGACAATGAAGTAACGACATCCGAGGATTTAGTCAATCATGAGGCTACAAGTCATCATACTGACCGAAACACAAGTTCGGGTGTCGTGCCTCCTCCCATTCCCGGGCAAGTGTTTTCTTCTAGAACAGCACAAGATTTCCGTAGAACTAACTCTGCAATCAACGCTTCAAGCCGTGTGATCCCTAACCAGGGACAGCGTAAAAAGCAGGGATGCTTCAAGCGTTTGTTCATCATGATAACTATTATTGTGCTCACAGCTGTGCTTATCAACCGACAGTGCGAGTCATCAAAGAGTTACACCGCCCATTCGGTGGGTATCACTTCTGCGGATGATAGCGATTTTCAGGCTGAGCCTATGGAAACACCAACACCCTCGTATGATAAGAATGCCACGCATGAGAAGGCTCCATCTTGGATTCAAGGCAATTGGTTTGTGGATACAGAATATGGCGGTGTCTCTATCAAGATAGATGGAGATAATGTCGCTGAGACCTCAGGAGGTGAGACGGCTTACGGCAAATTCAAATATCAGAATTATCATCTCTATTGCGATTTTGGCAATAACGATAAGATGACCTATCGTCTCGATGTGGAAAACCATAGAATAGACGCAGGCGATGGCATGTGGATGCACAAGACCGAATAACGTTCACTGGTGATTAAATACTCCATTTCATTTATTTGATTAACCATTGTTGGTTCACAATTAGGCATCTATATATATGTGAAAACCATGATGTTTCATATTGTTCAACGTTGCTTTGCATTCATTGAACACCAATTATGCCAACGCTGTAAGCGTTGAAACATATTATGTGGATTCGACGCATCTATCCAGTCAAAAAAAGATGAGTCATACAGATTGAATCACCCAGTAAATCAAATTGAGTCACTCAACGGAATGATACCATTGGGGAATCAATAAGATTTTTTTTGTTTCTCAAATTCGCCGAATTTACATTATTTCTATGATTAGACAATGTTTTATAAGGGCTTGCCACGTCAATATAGCCTTTTGCATTGCGACAAAAGGCAGTTACTTCTTAAATTTTATTTGATTTTTAAATGTTAAAATATAACATTTATTGATGACGTAGCAGTATCATTCAGACGATTGTGTCTACTTTTGTTGAAGATTTTAGGAGAATCTATATAATAATCAAAATGAAAAATTACAAACTATTTCTCATCGCATTCTTTTCACTGGCTTTAATTAATGTTTACGCCCAGTCAAAAGACTCGCTACGCATGGACAGTATTATCCATGCACTGCCAGAAGTGATGGTGAAAGGTGAAAAGCCAGTGGTTAAGATGGAGGGCAGTAAACTGCTCTATGACATTCCGCAACTTATGAAAGGTCGTCAAGTGAATAATGCTTGGGATGCACTCCGTTTACTCCCAGGTGTTGATGCAAAGGAAAATAAGTTGATGTTGGGAGCTTCAACTGTTAATGTGATAATAGATGGAAAGGTTTCGACTATGTCCGAAGAACAACTCGCTACCTTATTGAAGACTATGCCTGCAAGCCGACTAGAACGAGCCGAAGTGATGTACACGGCTCCTGCTAAGATGCAAGTCAGGGGTGCTGCCATCAATGTGGTGCTTCGTCATAGCAATGTTGACGGTTCGCCAATAACAGCCGAAGTGTCTGGCGCATGGCGTCAGCAACATGACGCTAAATTCAACGAGCGTGCGAGTATGCTTTATCAATATGGGAAATTGTCGCTTGATGCGATGTACCAATTAACACATGGAAGCTCTTATTATACGACGGCAGAACAGACCAATCACAGACTTGACGATGGATCGGTGCATGATATCAATTCCAACGAAATAGGTCGGTCAAATGGGCAAACTCATGATTTCCGTATTGGAGTAGACTATGACTTCGCTAAAAATCATAGTCTTAGCTTCGTATATACAGGCAGTTATGAAAGAACAAATAGCATGCATTTAATCACTGGAAACATCACAGGAAGCAGTGATATCAACACCCATAATTGGCTTCACAACTTAAGGCTGGACTATAACATTCCTTTAGGACTGAAAGCTGGTGTAGAAATGACATGGTATCACAGTCCTGAATGGCAACACACAGCAAGCACCTTGCCAACAGGTAAACTTGATTATGAGGTGGAAAACAATCAACTCATCAATCGATGGAAGTTCTATTTGAGTGGTGAACAGGACCTCGGATATGGCTGGAGTGTTAATTATGGATCTCACTGCACTTTAGGAATCAATCGTAGTAGACAGAACTATGTTGAGGTGAAAGCAGGTACAAAGCCAGATGATATGACGGTAAGGCAGAAGGAAACCCAACTTGATTTCTACGTTGGAGGGAGCAAAGCTTTCTCATCTAAACTTTCGGCAGAAGCATCCTTGGAAGCAGAATACTACCATAATAGCATATGGAATGAATGGAAACTTTACCCAACTTTCAGTCTGACTTGGCAACCAGCACAAGGACACATGATCCAACTCGGTCTAAGTACAGACCGTAATTACCCGAGTTATTGGGCATTGACAAACTTCATTACTTATACTAATGGTGGTTATAACGAGATTACAGGCAATCCAGATTTGCGTCCTTCAACGACTACACAACTGCAATTGGTCTACTTATTACACAATAAATACCAGTTTGTAGCTTGGTGGGAGAATACCGATAATTATTTTGCACAAACGCCTTACATGCGTCACGACCGTCTTGCCGTTAGCTATAAGAATCTCAATTTCGACTTCCAGCGGCAGGGCGGCATTCAGATTGGGATTCCTGTGACAGTGGGGAAATGGCTAAATTCTCGTCTTTCGCTCCTTGGCATATGGCAGAGGGAGAAGAATAGCCATTTCTATGACATTCCGTTCGACCGCCATATTATTTGGGGTATGATTAATCTTCGAAACGACTTCACGGTCTCTTCGAAGCCTGATATTTCGCTATCTGTTGACGGAATGATACGTTCTAAGGCAATCCAAGCTACTTACGATTTGCCATCTTCAGGTAACCTCGACCTTGCAGCTCGCTGGAATTTCCTGAATCGGAAGGCCACGCTGAAACTTTATTGCAATGACCTTCTCGAGACAAATGGCATTAATCCCTATATCAATTACATGGGACAAAACCTTCGTATGGAATTCTCTCGATATCGGGAAGTGGGTGTTTCTTTCACATATCGATTCGGAGGTTACAAAGAAACGAAGCATGAGGAAGTTGATAAAGGAAGATTTGGACGGTAAGTAACATAAAAATTAGCCAACAAAGAAGTTAAGTTACTTAATGATTTGACAACCAATTGTTAAAATGTTAAGAGGAAATACTAATAAGTTTTTGCAGTGATAGATGGTATCTTTGTTATTGTAAAATCTTCTTAACGATTTTCTTGTCTTGTTGGATTCCTCCATGTTTCCTAGACTTGCGCTAAAACAAGCCCATTGCTTTACTTTTAACGGAAAACTTTTAACTATTCCACGGAAAATCTCTATCTTTGTCCAATAAACCGTAAACATCCATATTGAAACGATGGAAAATCTGAAGAAATATTTGCCTGACGTGCTGGCCATACTGCTTTTTGCGGTCATTGCCTTTGCCTATTTCATGCCTGCCACACTTGATGGGCGCATACTCTATCGCCATGACTCATCAGCCGGTATAGGCTTGGGACAGGAGAACAAGCAATATTATGAGCGTACCGGCGAACGTGCACGTTGGACAAACTCCGCGTTCAGTGGTATGCCTACCTACCAGGTATCGCCATCCTACAAGAGTACTGACATGCTGAGCACGGCCGAGACGGCTTACCACCTCGGCTTGCCAGACTATGTGTGGTATGTCTTCGCCTATATGTTGGGCTTCTATATCCTACTGCGTGCCTTCGATTTCCGGCAATATCTTGCTGTGCTTGGCTCCGTGGTATGGGCATTTTCCAGCTATTTCTTTATCATCATTGCTGCCGGCCACATCTGGAAGGTGATGGCTTTGGCCTATTTGCCGCCAATGATCGGTGGTATGGTGCTGGCCTATCGAGGCAAGTACCTATGGGGATTTATCATTACCGCCATCTTCACAGCCTTTGAGGTGCACGCCAACCACGTGCAGATGACGTATTATTACCTGTTCATCATTGCGGCCATGGTCATTGCATGGCTTGTTATGGCCATGCGAAAGCACCAGATGACAAGCTTCTGGAAGGCTTCGCTCGTGGCATTGGCAGGTGGCGCATTGGGTATATGCATCAACCTAAGCAACCTCTATCACACATGGCAATACTCTCAGGAGTCCATGCGCGGCAAGAGTGAATTGGTGAAGAAGAATGCGGCCAATCAGACTAGTACTGGACTCGACCGCGACTATATCACTCAGTGGAGCTATGGTATCGATGAGACATGGACGCTTCTCGTGCCCAACGTCAAAGGTGGGGCTAGTGTGCCCATCGCCCAAAACGCCAAGGCTATGGAGAAGGCCGATCCTAACTTCATGCAGATCTACCAACAGATAGGACAATATTGGGGTGACCAGCCTGGCACCAGTGGACCAGTCTATGTGGGCGCCTTTGTGCTCATGCTCTTCGTTCTCGGTCTGTTCCTCCTTAAAGGACCTATGAAATGGGCTTTGTTGGCGGCAACCATACTCTCTATATTATTGTCATGGGGAAGAAATTTCATGGGCTTCACCAACTTCTTCCTTGACTATGTTCCGATGTATTCCAAGTTCCGAACGGTAGCTTCGATACTTGTCATTGCTGAATTTACCATCCCATTGTTGGCCATGTTGACCCTCAAGAAGATCATAGACGAACCGGATTTGTTGACCAAGAAGATCAAGTGGGTCTATGTGAGCTTTGCGCTTACAGGTGGCGTCGCACTGCTTTTCTATCTCGCACCGTCGCTCTTCTTCTCAAATTATATCTCAGCATCAGAGAATCAGGCACTCTCGCAGATTCCTGCAGAATACCTCGGGCCGTTGAAGGCCAACCTCACCGCCATGCGTGAGTCTATCTTTACCGCCGACGCATTGCGTTCCTTTGGTATCGTGCTCATTGGTACGCTTCTGCTTTTGCTCTACAAGGCCAAGAAGCTTAATGCCAAATTCATGGTGGGTTGTGTTACGGTGCTCTGCCTCATTGATATGTGGCAGGTCAACAAGCGTTATCTCAACGACGGCATGTTCGTGGAGAAGAGCGTTCGTGATACTCCTCAGCAGATGACCGCCACTGACGAACAGATCCTCAAGGATAAGTCACCATACTATCGTGTGCTCAATCTCGCTGGAGACACCTTCAACGAAAACAACACCTCCTTCTATCACAAGAGCATTGGAGGCTACCATGCCGCTAAACTTCGCCGTTATCAGGAGATGATCGAGACATATATTTCACCCGAGATGCAGAAGCTGATGCCTGCCATCGTGAAGGCTGGTGGCGATATGACTAAGGTCAATGGTGACAGCATCTTCCCCGTGCTCAACATGCTCAATGCCAAGTATTTCATCATGGGTCTGCAGAATGGCCAAACCGTGCCCATACAGAATCCATACGTTTCTGGCAATGCTTGGTTTGTCGATAAGCTCGACTATGTGGACAATGCGAACCAGGAGATTGCTACAGTGGGCAAGATCAACCTGAAACATGAGGCCGTGGCCGACAAGAAGTTTGCCGATCAGCTTGGCAAGGCAGTGCCACAAGGCACCAATGCCATGGCCACGTTGAAGAAGTATGAGCCCAATAACCTTGTCTATGAGGTGAACTCAGACAAGGGCGGCGTGCTTGTCTTCTCCGAGGTCTATTATCCTGGTTGGACGGCAACCGTCGATGGCCAGCTAGTGGAGCTTGGTCGCGTGAACTATGTGCTTCGTGCCATGAACATCAAACCGGGCAAGCATGAGGTCGTCCTCGACTTCCATCCCGCTTCTATTCGTAAGACCGAGGCTGTGGCCTATGCCTCTTATGGCATCCTTGCCCTGCTCATTGCCCTTGGCATCTACATGGAGTGGAGACGGAAAAAGGAGACTGGCTTACAGAAAGAGGACAAAGTGTAATTGAATCCAATCACTTCAGTATTCGATTCTTCAAGAAGAAATAATTAAATATCAGCCATAGCTTTCTGATTCCATACCAAGGAATTTATTAAGCCCTTACAAACCATCAACCCAACCTCTGCGATTCTGCGGAAGTTGGGTTGATGGTGTTTCTGTGTATAGCTTATTATGAACGCAAAAAAACATAAGACGAGACCTCTCCAAAACTTGATTGATATATCTTTTATGTTATTATTTCCTTTATTTTTTTAGTGTGAAACAACAGCCATTTTTCTTTCTAGATGCTTTTATTAATATTTTTTGGAAATTGTTGTGTAAACAAGTCTCATCCTTAAGTTTTTTCCAATTAGAAACAGCCCTCTTGAATTGTTAGAATCAAGGGGGCTATTTATTTCTGCATTAAACAGATTAGCTTAATCACGAGTCATGAAAAGTGAGGTTAGTCATTTTTTTTGTGTTCATGTGGCTTTAGTGATGGCGTGTTCCCTGGAGTAGACTTGTTATCATGTTGTCTTCGATCAGGTTTACCAGTGGATTTTGCAATCCGTTTAGGTCCAGGTTTGATACCCATAATTTACATAATTCCAGTCCTTTTGCTGGGGTCTTAATGTTTTCATGTTTTCATAATGCATAAGATATGCCATCAGTAATCACTTTGTAAAATACTGTCAAAGTGTCAATTTCTATTTACTATTGTGTTATATAAATATATATATTTTTTGCATGCAATTTGCATTCGTATTAAATATATATTATCCTTTGTGGTGTAATGGACATTTGGTAGGCTGAAACCTGTATCATATGTTAGTAATGGACATTTGGTAGGCTGGCTCAATCCAGCCTATTTTTGTATTGATGAATCCATCGATGAACTTCTTCTTGTTGCTTTCATTTAATCCATTATGATTGTTCAGTGCTCTTTTAAGTTGCGAATT
>DHOP01000105.1 GCA_002407775.1 Prevotella sp. UBA5387 | reverse complement strand
ATGTGCCTGTTTTGACACACCCTCCTCTGCTTTTATATCAACATGCGATCTGAGATGCCAATTGTTGTAAGTTCCTACTAAGAAAAGAAGGAAATTATAGATTGATGTCCAATTCTACAGGGCAATGATCACTCCCTTGGATATCGGTATGGATCTTCGCATCATTGATTTTGTCAAGTATTCGCTCTGATGTTATGAAATAGTCGATACGCCAGCCTGTATTATTTTCACGGGCATGGAACCGATAACTCCACCAGCTATAAGTTACCTGGTCCGGATAAAGCGTGCGAAATGTGTCAATAAACCCACTGCTTAGAAGTGTCGTCATTTTCTCACGCTCTTCATCAGTAAAGCCAGCGTTATTGTGATTGGTCTTTGGATTCTTGATATCAATTTCTTTGTGGGCTACATTTAGGTCCCCACAAACGATGACTGGCTTTCGTTTGTCCAATTCCATCATATAAGCTCTCAGGTCATCTTCCCATTTCATGCGATAGGAGAGCCTCCTTGGTTTCTTTTCTCCTGGTAGTGATTCTTGTGAGTTTGGCGTATATGAAGTGATAAGATAAAACCCAGGATACTCAAGCGTTATCAATCTTCCCTCGTGATCGTGGTCATCAATACCAAGACCATTAACTACGCTTAATGGTGCGTGTTTGGTATAAATCGCCGTTCCACTATATCCTTTCTTGTCGGCATAGTTCCAAAAAGAGTGGTAACCAGGAAACTCCAGATCAAGTTGGCCCGCCTGCATCTTTGTCTCCTGCAAGCAGAAGAAGTCGGCATCGAGTTCTTTAAAGTAGGCTTCAAAGCCCTTGCTTATCACGTTTCCGTTATCATCAGTCTTCGGTTTTACACATGCACGAAGTCCGTTTACGTTCCAAGATATAAACTTCATAGAATTGGGTGTTAGGGTTAGGAAATGTGATCCTAATTATTATTGTTTTAACAGGTTCATAAATTCCTGTCGTGTCTTGGCCTGATTGAAAGCGCCACTGAAGTCGGACGTTGTTGTGATTGAGTTTTGTTTCTCCACACCGCGCATCTGCATGCACATATGTTGGGCTTCGACTACAACCATTACTCCCATTGGCTTCAAGGTTTCTTGTATACAGTCCTTGATTTGTTGTGTGAGTCGCTCTTGTACTTGGAGTCTATGAGAGAAAATGTCTACGACACGTGCAATCTTACTCAGACCCGTAATATAGCCGTTAGGAATATAGCCTATATGCACTTTACCATAGAAAGGCAATAGGTGGTGTTCACATAACGAGTAAAAGTCAATGTCTTTCACAATGACCATCTGGCTGTATTCCTCCTTAAATAGGGCATCTGTAAGCACCTTATGTGCGTCTTGATAATAGCCTCTTGTTAGGACCTGCATGGCTTTTGCCACACGCATAGGGGTTTTGAGTAAACCTTCACGCTCAGGGTCTTCACCGAGAATTTCAAGTATCGCCTTATTGTGGGCTGCTAGTTCTTCAAGCCCATCACGAAATTCCGTCTCTGGATTCATAGTCCGATTTGTGGTTAAATAAAATGATTCCTTTCATGTTTCACCGCATATATAGCCCATCGCGGCTAATATTGGACGGTTATTGTGCCCTTAACAATCGTGGCGGAGTTGTATCCCATTGCCTTAATCTTGCTGAGCATTTGTTTTGCTTCCTGATAACTACGGAAATTTCCTATGCGACAAATCCATCTGGGAGAATAGAAATGAACGTAAACCGGTTGTTCAGGATATCTCATTTTTATGGCATTTCCGATGCTTTGAGCCTGCTGCTTATCCTTTCTGGTGTTACCCCCAGCAAATGCTTGCACTCGATATCCTGTTACCCTTCGGCTACCGCGCATCACTTTTTTGCGCATGTCAACCGTAGGTATGCTCATTTCTCCTTCTTCCTTCTCAGGTTTGACGGCCTCTCTGGATTTCTCTTCAGAATGTTTTTTAGCCTCTTCGGAAGCGCGTACCCCCTCTTCAGCTGTCACTACCTGTTTTTTATTTGTATCCTGCAATGGCTTACCAGTAGTCCCCTTTGTGCCAACGAGGGTAGTGGTTTTGCTTACTGGTTGGTTGGACTTTGTTGTAGGTGTTGTTGAGACTGATTTTCCGTGGGTCTTGTTTGTACCATTCACCAAGGTATCAATCACTTTGCTCTGTGTGACAGTTACTTTGCCTTTCGCACCATTATCTTGTTGCAGGTGGTCAAGAAAAGACTGTGCTTCGGCTTGAATAGCCGAGCACAGTGCAATGATGACGATGATGAAAGATTTTCCCATCTTATCAGTTTAATTGTCTATTACTTTTTCCAAGCGTCAATGATACCCTTGAAGTCTTCTGCTTTTAGTGAAGCACCACCAATCAAACCACCATCGATGTCGGGCTTAGAGAAAAGTTCAGGCGCATTCTTTGCATTGCAGCTGCCACCATAAAGGATAGTTGTGTCTTCTGCTACCTCTTTGCTATAATTATCAGCTACAATTGCACGAATATAGGCCAACATTTCCTCAGCCTGATCAGATGTGGCGGTCTTGCCGGTACCGATAGCCCAGATTGGCTCATAGGCTAAAACGATATTCTTCCACTCCTCTGCAGAGAGATGGAAAACACTATCCTTTAATTCTGCCTTTACTACCTCGTTCTGTTTTTCAGCTTCGCGCTCATCCAATGTCTCACCGCAGCAGAAGATGACCTTGAGTCCATTGGCCAATGCCAACTCCACCTTGTCTTTCAACATAGCTGCTGTTTCACCGTAATATTGACGACGCTCAGAGTGACCAAGGATGACATATTGTGCACCTGTAGATTTTACCATTGATGCAGAAACCTCACCAGTGTAAGCACCTTTCTCCTTGTCAGCGCAGTTTTCAGCACCAAGTGCTACGACGCTCTGGTCTAGTACGTCAGCTACCTTTGCCAAGTGGATGAATGGAGTGCAGATTACAACACCACAATTTGGCTTGTCTGCTACCATGCTATCATTAATTTCCTTGGCCAAAGCCACACCTTCCTGCAGGTCTTTGTTCATTTTCCAGTTACCTGCTACAATTTTCTTTCTCATAACTAAATACGTATTAAAGTTGTTATACAATATTATTCTTCATTGTTTTCTTGAAATTTGCTGCGCTCTTTCCTTAATTGGAGAAGCCTTGTCTTTCGACGTACATACTTGCCCCATGCCCATGTCCTATCGGCTAGTGTAAGTAATATGAGCGGTAAGAAAAACCACAACATCACTTTAGTGATGGTTCCCATCACACTTTCCTCGGACATCTGACCGATGGGTAGCTGATTCAGAGGTTTTTTAAGATCCTCGCTAGATGGTAGAAAGTTGTGACTCCATTTGCGAATGATTGTGCCGTCTTTGAGTAGCAATAGTCCTGGGTTGCTCCTAATGATTGTTTTGAGCGTTGTCTCATCAGTCAAATAGAATGGGTATTCTGCACCAGTGAGGTTTTCCCAATGACGTATTTCATTCTTAGTTGATGCCGTTAGGCAGTAGAATGGAATACTTTGTTGCTGAGCATACTCGTAGATTTGGTCTATGTCTCCGAAATTAGAGTCGTTGGCTCGGCTCAGATGTGGAGAAACAAGCATGAAGGAGTAACCCTTTTGTCCCAACATTTGTTCGGTGATATTCTCACCGTCAACAAGTTGAATGGTAAAATCGTGGATAGGAGGAACGTATCCTTTTTCTATTTCAATCGTTTTGGAGTCAATGAATTGCCAAGTAGAGTCGGGGTAATTCTCGAGCGAAAACTCTTTCCGCTTTCTGTTCTTCTCCATGATAAAGGTTGTCTCGAACTTAGGTTGCGGAGCTCCTTCTGGTATTTCCATTCCCTTGAGAATGTTTGCACCCACGTGATAGGGACGGAAGTCGAATATTGGCAATTTGTAGAGACAATAGATGCTGGTAATGATAATGAAAAGCACCGTGAAATTAAAAGCAATCCATTGATTGCTACGGGAAATAAAACGGTACATGCCAAGTGGCCATTTGACCAAGACAACGGCACAGGCTAATAGAAAGATGTTCTTTATAAAGGTCTGCTCGTTGGTCAGTACTATAGCATCGCCAAAACATCCACAATCGGATATTGGGTTTGCAACAATAAGCCATAGTGTGATAAGCGTCATACAAATCATCATCACTAAGGTAATCTTAGATACTAGGCGACGGCGAATTGCAAATAGGATAAATATGCCAAGTGAAAATTCCAAGGCTGAGAGTAAAACAGCTAACCCGAGCGTTAAGGTGTCAGGCGCGAAGCCTTGCAACCCAAGGGCTGCCAAATAATCCTGTATCTTGTATTGCGATCCAAGCGGATCGATAGCCTTAACATAACCGGAAAAGACAAAGGCAACACCTAAAACCAAGCGACAAAAGTTTACTAGCACACGCAAAGCCCAGCCAATAGGTTGTGTGCCACTATTGTTTTCCTTGTTTACCGAATTTCTTTTGCTTGTCGATAAGCTTGGTGATGCCGTTGTCAGTTGGTTGTCTTTATCCTGTGGCTGCATCTGTATTTATTTATCGTCTATGTGGTTATGCCTAAACCAATTGCAGCAAGGCCATTGTCAGACTTTTAGTCTGATTGCGCCGAATACGGCATAGTTGATGATGTCCATGTAGTTGGCATCTACGCCTTCTGACACCAAAGCGTTGTCTTGCAAATCTTCCAGTTCCTTTACCCGTTCAATCTTAGTTAGAATAAAGTCTGTATAGCTGCTAACACGCATGTCGCGCCAGGCCTCTCCATAATCGTGATTCTTTTTTGTCATGAGTTCGTATGCCTCTTTGGCATGACGATCATAAAGCTTCAGAGCTTCTTCGGCATTAAGATCCACAGTATCGGCATAGCCTTTCCCTAATTGAATTAGGCCAACAATGCCATAATTGATGAGGGCAATGAATTCAGGCCTAATACCTTCTCCTACAAGTGATTGCCCGGTAATTTCCAAGGAGCGTATACGTTTTGCTTTAATGAATAGCTGATCAGTCAGCGATGACGGACGCAATATGCGCCACGAAGCGCCGTAATCATGTAACTTCTTGGCAAAGAGTTCATGGCATTCAGCCATCACATCTAGAAATTCTTGTTGTGTGTTAGGTTCTGACATAACATTTGCAAAGTTAACGAAATAAATTGGAAACATGCGAATGGGAACTAAAAAATAAAACCCCTATCTACATATTAATAAGGAGAATATAGTCATCCCTTCAATTCTTATTTTTTTCTTTTTTATCATATTCTTGCACATATTATTAGTTCAGTCTACGGGAACAACAACCTTTATTCTTTATATAAAAAAGCCTCCAATCATCTATTTCTCAAATATCTGACTGGAGGCTGAGCCACTATAAAATTAAGATTTTATCTACTTAATTATTTTTTTTGTTTTTATATCACCTTTTGCATTTTCATATTTAATAACATTGAGACCTTTCTTCATTGTTGACTGTTGACGACCGTCTATTGTGTAGATGGCTTTTATTTCTGTTTTTTCGGAAGTCAATGATGCAATCCCGTCAGTTGTAGTTAATGTAGAGGCTTCACCCATTCCTCCATATTCGTTGACGGCCTGAATCTTATAAATAGAATTACTGTCGTAATTGTAAGATGTATTGGTCGTAAAACCGATAACCTTGTCATTTTTTATGATGACATAACAGATTGCGTAAGGTACAGCAATCCAAGTCAGCATGTTGTCTTTCACAGTTACAATAGGTTTTCCGCAACTTTCTGTTAGGTTCGTTGGCTGCCATGCATCTGAGCCGCTTAGTACATTTTTGATAGTATAAGATGCAGCTTCCTCGTTGGTAAGATGATTTTTTGCATAACCATCAACCTTGTTTCCGGCATCGTCAATGTAATAATAATAGTCATTGCGCATGCTTAGGTCGAGTGGGTTCCCATTAGCATCCATAGTGTTATAATCTGCCCATATCGAAGGAATACCGCCCATTGTTTGATACCATCCTGCTGCGGGAATGGTGACCTTTGCAATGGTATTGATATATACAGTTTTTGGACTGTCATGCCATGGACGTCCCAACCAGACACTTGTCTCCGAAGGAACACCTGGTGCGGTGATCGTTGTGTTCATAAATACATATCCCCATGATGTTGCTGCTGCGTGGTTTGGAGCTACGATATATCCACCGCTGTTACGTACGATATTCAGTGTGCAATGATCGAAATATACATTACCCTGACCATAGATGAAGTCCACAGCTCCCTCGATGAAGCAGTCCTTCAGGTAGTGACGATAATTGCAGGTTTTCGTTGTGAGATATGTATCCTGATAGCTGTAAAGGCCGCATTTATTTAACACGATGCGATCGTCCATTGTGTAGAGAGCCAGTGCCTGAGGACCCGCATTCTGTTCCTTTCCCCATGAGTTTACAAAGCTTATCCCCTCAAAGAATCCGTTGGATGCATGGTCCACCACTGTTGCACCTACATCTACTGACACCGCGTTGTCACCACCGCAGAGCTTATTATCTGAGATGAATACCTTATCATATCCTTGTCCGATGATATGCAGATAGGGCTTGGTTGATGGTATATCTACATGCTCTTGATACGTGCCTGCTTTGATAAATATCAGATAGGGAGTCGTAGGGCCGGTAGGTGCTGCATCGATAGCGGTTTGCACGGTGTTATAATCACCAGTTCCATCCTGAGCCACGACTGCATCATAAAGACGAGCCGCAGGCTGAGTGCGTTCCATTGTTGTGAATGTGATATCGCATCCCTCATAAGCATTGCCGTTTTTGTCGAGGATGTAGCCCGAAGGTACATGGAAGGTGTACTCTGTGTTATATTTTAATCCGCTGTAGGCGAATACGATGGTTTTACCGCTAAATGTTCCTTTCGAATTTTCACCGCCAAGTGTGGCATTACCTGTACCCTCTACAAGCATTTCATCGAATGTCAAAACAATTAAGCCATTGGCTGATACGTTAGTTGAATTTGCTGCTGGAATTGATGATACGAGTATTGGAGGTGCTGGATCGTTCTCTTTATCCTTGTCCCCCGTTACAAATATATCGGTTATTCCGAGTCCGTCGACAGTTGACGATACACCAATAATAGGTGATGAATAGTCAGGCATGAATCTAACATAAATTTTATCTTTACCATTGAGAGAATCAGGAAGAGAAAATTGGCTTGAAAACCATCCACTTGTTACTATTGTATCTCGTCCCAACTTAGTATAATTGGTTCCATCGGTAGAGTATTGCCAGTCGTAAGAAGAATAACTGTTGTATGAGCAGCCCAATGATGCCTTCACTTTAATACCCGTGTATCCTTTGCCAGAGAAAGAAATCTCATAATAATACTTGTCGGTCATTGGTTTTCAATTGATAGCGCAATATTTTCCGTTATATAAACCGCCAGAATATCCGTGAGCAAGCCATGAAGATGTTGTTCCATCTGATTTCTTTATTGAGAGTAGACCTGCATTTTCGGTATTGCTCTTATAGTCTGCAGCACGCTCGCTATTAGGTTTGTCCTGCATCATATCCCAGCCTACGATGTAATCGCCTGCAGAGAAGTTAGCGGTGATATCCTGATCTTTGTCCATTGTGATAACACGTTCCATGACAGTGCTATTATCTTCCCAGTTGGTAAATGTCAGAACGTAATTATTCTGTGCAATCAGTTTTACAGATGTACCCTCTTCGTAATAGATTGTGCCATCGACATTCGTACCTGATGGATAAACAGTGACCAGATTACTGATAGCACCGTTCGTATAACTAATCTTGAATGAATGGATATTATTCTTTTTATAAACTGCAGTCAGACTTGTGTCACATGTCAGGCATAATGAAAAAGGATTCTCAGTAGATACCACATTGCCGTTTTTGTCGATCCAGTTTTGGAAGTGGTAACTGAAGTTCTCATTTGCTGTTAGCTTGATCATTGTCCCCTCGTCAAATATCGTATTGTACGGACTGATGGTGACAGATCCTGCCGCATGATCGCTTATCGTCGTAGTGAGTTTATACGATGGTACGTTGACCGGAGTACCCCAGTATATACCATTGACGGCTATGCTGTCAAGTGCTAATGCCTTAGTATTGCTTAAATTATAAATGTAAAGCAGTACATTTAATGCTTTTGTTGAACTTATTGCCTTGAGAGTGTCAATCATGTAAGTAGTGTGGCTATTGTTACGGGCAGGATTAAGAGCTGATGCGACTTTTATCGTATCACCGCCTTCATTATAGTAGCGTACTTCAATAGTTCCGCCGCTAGTACCCATCTTGGATGCTTTGAACGAGATACTAGTAGGAGTAAAGTGAACACCTTTTTTTGGTGTTATGTTAATTTTGATATAGTCATTATTACCAGGAACAATTGCTCCGGAATTAGATATGATAGGCTGGTACTCTGTGTAGATGCCGTCCATTGTTCTTACTGGTTCTATAGCATTTACACGTATGTTAGAGCCAAGTTCCATATTTGTTGTAGAAAAAATGGTAGTATCAGATACGTTGGCCAATGTAGGGTTATTTGTCCCAGAATGGAGTGCCCAAATAGCAGATATAGGTTTATTTACAAGAGAGTCAGTAGTAACCTTTATATCAGTGATACCAAGTCCATCAACGGTACTTGTAAATGCCACTAGGTCAGACCTAGTGTCACCTTTAATTCTGACATATACTTTTTCTTGATCATTGGCATTTTCAGGCAGTTGCATAGTCTTTGTTACCCATACACTGTTCTTCAAAGTATCTATTCCGATTTCTGAAAAATTTACATCATCCAGTGAGTACTCGAATATCTGATGAGAATATGTATTGTAACTAGCCGCAAGAGAAGCTGAAAACCGTATGTTACAGAAGCCCTTTGTGGAGAAAGAAGTCTCAAAATAATAACCTTCAGTGAGGTTGGACCAGTTAATAGCACAATATTTCCCCACATACTGTCTCCCTGCCGTCTGCCCCATTGAAAGCCAAGAGGTTTTAGTACCTGCTGCATTCCGCTTATAGAAACAACCTGGATTGTTTTTGTCATACTGAACATCGGCAGGGCGGTCATTCTTAGGTGTATCCTGCAGAAAATTCCATTCCAACAGACTGATGTCTTTTATTGTCGCTTGTGAGTGAGTACACCACAAGGCTATAAGAATCATCAGACATGATCTTACTAGATTCTGTTTGTTCATAATTTTTGTTTGATTAGCTTGATAAATATTAGTAAAAGAATTTTTTTGCTTTTGTTTTTCCATTCTTGTCGGTAGTCTTAATGATATTAATGCCTTTTTGTGGTTTTTGTCTCTGCATTCCGTTGCAGCTGAAATAGATTTTGTCAGCCAAGGCGTTATCGGTGGCGGTGAAATTTTTAATACCAGAATTTGTCATCGCCACACCACGTATTGTCACATCGCTCACGCATATTGTCTTTCCTGTGGCGGCACTACTATACCAAGGATAGATGCGTACAAAGACAGATTGGCCTGAATCTAATTTCAGTATTGGCGTTGCTTCAACCGCATACATATTGTTGGCTGTCATACTTTGAAATTCCTGTATTACCTTGGCGTTCGAGAAGTCTTCATTTGCAGAATACCATATACGACAACGCATTCCGTTGCCTCCACAACCGCATACATACATTCCTATAGAGTCGATATTAAGTATTGTGCCTTCGTTGGCTTTCAGACCGAACTGGACGTAACGAGTGGATACCTCGTCGATTTCACCTGCCGGCCATGCATCACCTACGATTAGGTTACGCTGAGTCTTCCGTGTTGCGTCGAATCCGGTGTTTGCCGGCCATATAGTATTGGCATTTGGACTTGAGTATCGCTGTACATACATTCCACTCCAACTCTCATCCAGAACATTTGCCGGTCCATCAACTGTATAGCTGGCATCACTCTCCAGTCGCCAATAAGCCGTCGCTTTCGTACCTCCAGCAAGCATCACGCAATTGGCTGAGATAGAAGAAGTTTTGGTCATGTAGCCATTAGTGGCAGTTATCATCCCACTGTAAGTGCTGGGAGTGGAAAGTCTGCATTGTATATAAAACTTGGAGTAATTAATATTTCCCTCGTTGTAGGTGATTTGTATGGTATCCTGATATGTTCCGTCCTTAGTCTTCGAAATGGAGAAATCTTTGGGAGCTGTGATTGTTACAGTTCCTGATACAGGTGTAAGGTCAAAACCTGAGATGGAAAATTCTTTGGTGAGAGTCTGCCCTGTATAAGCCGGACCAAGGTCGGCAGTAGTGGGGTAGAGAGTCAAATCGGTACTGGTATTGATGTAATCTGCCAATATGCCTTGTCGTACCATTTCTTTAGCACAGAGGCGTGCCACTAAAGTTCCGCCCATTGCTGAGGGATGAGTACCGTCGGTACTGACAAATAGCAGTTGTGTACAGGCGTCTGGTCCGTAACTCTCGAAAGTGGCTTTAGTGAGAGATGTCAGATCAATATATGGCACATTCATTTCCTTTGCCACTTGCTCCATCTGGTAGGGGTAATCGTAGGAATGGTCATCAATTCCAACACTTTGAGCGGTGAATAACTTACCGTCTTTGATGAGATCGAATTTGTCACCTAAATCATGACGACCAGTTCGTGTGATTGTGTTGCCACTGAAGTATTTACGGCACATTGAACTTACAAGTACAGGTATTCCCCCTAATTCGCGCGTTTCGTTTACGTATTTCCGCAGATTATTTTTGTAAGTATCGCTCGCCGTTGTTCCTCGATAATCCACTGTTGAAGCCGATGTTGCATCGCCTATGGAAGCGTAGTAAGCTTTAAGCGAGTCGCCGTCAGTGCCTGTGGTCTTCTCATCGTTGTGTGCGAACTGTATAAGAACATAGTCGCCCTTATTAATTTGTTGCTTTACAGTTGTCCAATAGGCTGGTTCGAGATAGAAACTTTTGCTACTGGCACCGCTCTTACCACGATTGTTGATAGTCACTCCGTCTTTAAAGAATTGTTGGAACATCATGCCCCAACCACGGATCTCGCTTGTCGATTCGTCATAGTTGGCCATCGTAGAGTCGCCAATAGTATGGACAATGATGTTTGCTGCTTTCATCAGATAGCATCCGAATAAGCATAGTGCGATGACGCCCATTAATTTCACATTTTTCATGATTAATATTTAAGTAGTGTAAATAATAGCATTGTAGTCACAAAAGTTATTTTCGATTACAAAAATAGGGGGGGAATGCCATAAATGGGGTTGAAAATAATCCCAAACAGGGTGGATAATTGCTTCAATGTGTATTTTTCATTATTAAATAGTAAGCTGTTGAGACTATCTTTTTGAAGATGTCTCTTTTCGAAATTGATCCAATAAACACATCAACCCTGATTGGATATCGCCAGAAATCAGCGGGCTAAATTTGTTACACTTGTAATGCGAAAAGTATTACTTTCTAAAGCTCATTTTTCCTTCTTTAGAAGGTACAAATAATAAATCGCCTTCGGATAGTAAAAAAGTTTATCAATATGATATTCGATGAGAAAAGATTTCTAAAGTGCCTTTGTCTGAATCAATTCATTTCTCTGTATTCGGATGGAGTTATATTGACTGTCTTCTTAAAGCAGCGGCTGAAGTATTTAGGATCTGAGAAACCGCATAGAAATGCTATATCAGATATATGGAGTTGGTTCTCCTTGAGTAGTTTGCAAGCTTTCTGTATCCGGGCTTCGTTGAGAAAATCAAGAGGTGTCATGCCCACAGTTGACTTCATCTTACGGTTTAGACCCGAACGGCTAGTGGCACCTGCTGATGCCATATCGTCGATTGTGATATCCGAATTGCCTATATTTTCATCCACAAAAGCTAGAATCCGTTTCATGAACGCATCATCTTCAGCATTGAGTTGAGGTTTTGACGGTCGATGCAGATTTCTACTTTTATCATCAAGAGGTTTCTCTTTTAATAGTGTCAGATAGGAATCGAGTATCTCCTTACGTTGTTGTTTTATGGCTTTTATATAATGCTTCAGATAGAGAATGCCGAAGATTATTCCTATCCCGACGATAAGGTATAATCCTATTGCCCATTTTGTTTCCCAGAATGTAGGCTCTACGATGATGGTCAGTTTCCGGATATTATTAACCCATTGACCGTCACTGTTTGTAGACCGGATTTCAAGGATGTATTTACCCGGCTTCATGTCGAGGAATGTAGCAGAGTGACCTTTATGGATATAACTCCACTCACTCCCTTTCTCAACCAGTCGGAAGGCGTAACTTATCTGTGAAGCATCGTTATAGTCGAGTGCTGAAAAGTGGATGGTGATATTACGTTCGTCAGGCTGTAGAAAAATAGTGTCCAGTTCATTAATTGCGAGGTTAGTTTCACGGTTCTGTATGGTCAGTCCAGTGATGTATATAGGCGGAATGAACGTACCTTTGACCAATTGGCTGGGAGTAACCATGAATGCTCCCGTCGAGTGGGCAAAAAGCCAATGACCATCAGGAAGTCTCAGTGGTACTGCATCCGAGAAGTGATATAACTCTTTCCAAAAGTGTAAGTCGAAGTTTTCTATTTGCCCATTATTGGGCTTAAGTCTCATGATCTGGTTATCGCTTACAAGCCATATGTTATTTTTGTCCTCAAACATTGATAGAATAACGTCCGTAGTCAGTCCATTGAGTGTAGTGAAATGCCTAAAATTCAAAGATCTATCAAGTAAATTCCTTGATGATATCTCGTTTACACCTCCACTTTCTGTACAGACGAAGATATTATGATGATGGTCTTCAATTATATTCATGGTGGCATCGTTGCTCAGACTTTGTTCACGGTTGGCTTCTCGATAGTGTCGACGGAATGTAATTTGTGAAATGTTTGAGAACTTTATATCAGCTACCAAAAGTCCTTCAGTAGTTGCAACGAGCATAATACCATTGTCCGTGATGTGTATGGAGCGCATCTTGGTACTCTTGTTGCGGGGGTAAGGTGCTTTAAGAATGTTATTACTATTGTAGAAGATAAGGTCACTGGCTTGTGTATTTGAAATACAGTTGATACCTCCGCCTAGTGTGGCTATCCACAGACGTCCTATTTTGTCCTCCTTGATGTCGTAAATGTTATTTGAACTTATTGAGTATCTGTTGTTGGGAGAGTGCTTAAACCGTTCTACACGATATCTTTTTCCAACTTGTGGCGTAAGCTTGAAGAGTCCTTCGGGTTTACTCCCCAGCCATAATGTGCCGTTACGTTGTTCGGCCATACAGTAAATGGGTGCTCCGAATGAAGCATAATCTTTTGAGAGAGTACCATCATTCTGAAGGTATCCCAACAATCTGTTATCGGCAGAAAACACCCTTACTGTAGCATTATCTTTATCAGTCACCCAGTAACGATTTCTGCTGTCGGCAAATAAACAACGTATCTGTGAATTTCTCTGTTGAATTAGGGGCAATGCAGGCTTGTTCGTGAAACATAGTTTATATACTCCATTTTTGCTTCTTAACCATAGATTGTGTTGCTGGTCCTCATAATATCCGTTAACATCGTATATCTTTGTATCCTCAATCTGATATTCACACAATTTACTCTTTGTCGAATCGTAGTAGTAGAGTGCTCCATCTGAAGTTATTATCCATATAATTCCTGACTCATCTTGGTGTATATATGCTGACTTATGATCACCGTCAGAGTGTATTTCCTTTATTTTTAACCATGTCAAAGGGATGGTCTTCGCAATTAAAAGGGAGTTCTCATGCATGGTGAGCCACATTTTGCCATGCGCCTGTTTGAACATATAGGTTCGTCCATCTGTTAAAGTCCATGTATGTTTAGTATTGTCTCCTTTTGCTGTTATCATCCTATAGGTTTTCGAGCGTATGATTCTCTTGCTGCCATTTATAGGATTTCGGTCTTTGAGTATGAGGATTGTGCCGTCTTTACATCCAAACCATGAGGTTCCGTTGCCGATAACAGTAACTGAATTGACAGGTAAGTTACGCTTCAGTATGATTTCTAGAGGTGTTGAGATGTCTGAAAACTTGTTTGTAGAAACATTGAATAGGAAGATGCGATCATCCACGATACACCAGATATTGCCTGTTGTGTTGATCACAATATTCCTTATCCTGTCAGAAGGCATCTCGCAACCATCTCCGGGACGTGATTTGAAACATTTGAATTCATAACCGTCAAATCGGTTGATACCATTCCATGTTGCAAACCACATCATTCCGTTCCTGTCTTGAATGATCTGGGTGACGTGCGTCTGCGCCATGCCACTGTTTTCGTCATATAATGTAACTTTGCATATTGGTCTCCCAACTGCAAATGCACTGCAGAAAACTAATATTATTGATATGATAAGGTTATGTTTCATGTTTGGTTATATTTATTGATCTATTCGTGAAGCGATTGACCGTATTACGTTCAGAATGATAAGGCTCTTCTCATCCGATTTTTATTCTTATCTGTATTTTGATTTAAAATTCTTCATAAATCAGGCTAATCTCTAATATTCCAGTTAATCATCGATATCCTCCTGAAAACTTTTTCTCCACCTATTCCAAGTAATTCTTCAGTTGGGTTCTTAGTTCTTCATGGCTTTAAATTTTTTTCTTGCGTATGCGGCGGATGAATGATACAGATTTTTCTGGCCATAGATGTTATTGTCGAAACGGAGTATGTCTTTTACGAATTTTGGCACACACGTTTTAACAGTTAATACTGATTTTCTGTACAGCTTTCCTTTACTCACTTCTAAAAAAAGTTTACACTCAAATAATGCAGTAACGTTTTCTGCACTGAATTAGTGTACAGGACTGGTTTTCTTTGTAAAATTAGACCATCGCCGCTTTCAATCTGTAAATGCGGCGGTTTGTCCTCAATATTCTCAATAAGGTCTCCGAATGTTTATCCATCCAACCGTGGTCCCTTGTCCACTTGTTCATCTTCTGATACGGCTTGAATATTCATTTGTCTCTCTCGCATGCCCGCCAGTTCCGATAGTACAGCGAAGACTGTAAGACGTGAAAGGTAAAAATACAGGGACATGATCGGAGGAAATATTTATCTTGCTTTTGTGGCAACAGTTGTGATTGATTAATAGACCACTATTTTCATTCAACCAGGGCTTAATGCTTTGCTTGATGTTCAACGAACGAGTAGCATTTTTACCAGGATACTGGTTGTCGGTTCAACTTAACGGAAACAAAACAGAAGAAGGATCGACCATTGTGCGTTCGTGGATTGTCACACAACATGACTATCCAGAATCTATGATGACCCCAGTTCGGGATAAAGCTATC
>DHOP01000074.1 GCA_002407775.1 Prevotella sp. UBA5387 | reverse complement strand
CCTACCAAATGTCCATTACGCCTCCTTTGTAAATTTATATTGACGAGAAGATGTTTAAATGGATAACTCATCCTAACCTAAATGAATGGCCAAAGAAAGATTGGCCAGGTGTCTTTCTAATACCTAAATAATGATGTTTTTATGAAGTACCTAATTTGAACTAAAGCAAAAATAGGGGAGATACGCCCTGAAAGCGGAGTATGGGAAGTAGTTGGATGGCCAAGTACTATTGCATCTATTGCTAAAGGTAACAAAATCCCTCCTTGCTCAGGAAAAGCTGTTACTTGGAAACTTACCCAATACGCTTAAAATGATTCCTTGTACTTTTATTAGTATAAACCTTATCCTGACAAATTGGCATATTTGCCAGTTTTTTAAGCTTAAGTTGTGCTGTCCGACTTGGAAAATTTAAATTGATTGCCAGTATTGTCAAACTGGATTTTCATATTGTCAACCTCGGATCTCATAATAAACTGTTCTATTAGCTTTGGTTTCTTTCAAAACGCTTTCTTTTACCATTTAAATACCGAGCTTTTTATTATCAATATTTCTTTACACGCGAAAGGTGCCCTTTGGCAGTGCGAAAGGGCACTAAACGCATGCTGATTAGTACCTGATCGCAGTGCGAAAGGATAGGAAACGCCCTGCCAAAGGGCACCTTTCGCAAAGCCAACTCATAGAAACCGGAATTTCATGACGATTCATATATGAATCGTGGGGTATTTTAGTTAGTTTGGACAAGGTGTCGGAGTGCGATTGGTATCAGTTGATGAAAATGACGAAGAAAATAGTTTACATAACACAAAAGAGAAGGAGTGAACGTAATCAATGACCTTTGAATAGGCAATTGATTAGTTCACCCCTTTACTTTGTCGATAATGTATTAATAAGGTTTTCCTAGTTCACCTTTATGCAAACCATTTTTCTTAGCTTGTCTCCGCCAACCCATTTCGGCCATCATCTTGTACAAGAAACGTGGGAAGTTGGCATTTGTAAAGATGTTCTCCGCAGACCACTGATTTAGAATGTTATCTGATAACTGTTCGTATGCCTTTCCCAGATTTTTCTTAGGGCCTTTGCCAGGAGATACTTTTGCGATAGCTTGAATCATTCCACCGCCACCGAAACCAATTCCTTGTCCCCAAATCAATTCGCATCTTTTACACCAGAGTTCCATGATTTTCAATGCGAGGTAATTCTGTGATCCATCATAAAAACCATTGTTGCAGACGGCGTAAACATGAATAGGTTGTGGGTGTAGGATAAATAATATTTCCAACTGGCTCAAACAACTCAACAGGTGCGAAGGGATGCCGTCCACATATAATGGAAAGAAGAACACCAGGGCATCGCATTCTCTTATCATTGTAATCTGACTTTCTGATAAGGCATTCCGATGTGCTTCAATCTCGACAATTTCATTCTGTGCAAGATAGGGCTTAAAATCGTTCATCAAAACCATTGAAGCACTATCCTTGAACTTTGGTGTTCCGTTGATCAGACCTATTTTCATATCGCCACCCCTTTCAATTCGCCTATCGATTCCAAATAGGTAATGTTTTGAACATCCATACTAAGGTTGAGTGCATTTCTTGAAATGACTTCCTTGAAAGTGTTTTTCTCTTCTTCAGTGAGGTCGATTCCATAAAAGTACACCCTCGTCTTCAACACCTTTGGGTATCTTCTACGGTGATGCATTTCACCATCAATCATTTTAAAGTATGGGTGTAAATAGCCGAGACTTCGATCCATGACGTTTTTAATAAATGGAGAAAATGAGCCGTAGCGGCATTCAGAGATGATGCACACCTCGTCACATTGGCTCAATAATTCCGCCATATTGTTATAATCATCTTTTTGAATACATTTGCCCGGTGTTTTTATCCAACAGTCAAAGCACCCAAGGCATGGACGTATCTTTCCGTTATCAGCCACGACAGTTACATCGGTCATCTTCAAAGCATCGACTAGATCTGCGTTCTGCTGATTTAGGTCATGAATTATCAGTCTCATCTTTCTTCAATTATGTTTAAAGTCCGTTCTTCCAATAGTGGAAATGCTTTGAGCGATTTATGCAGGCTCATGTGCTTTTTGGTCATATACTTTCTCGTAGGCTTTACGGTAAGGACAATAATTACCTTCCATAATTTTGACGTATCTAGTTGAATACTTTCTCAAAACTATGACAATTAATCGAGAGAAACAATACAATACCGATTAAAAAAACATTAAACTTTCAACTTGTAAAATCTGCTTGAAAACGACTAAACCCTCTAATTGATTCTTTTCGAGAGACTAGCCTTGCTGTAGAGAAAAGCTTCAAAGACGTTTCAAATATTCTTAATTCAATTCTTTTATTTGTAGATCTATTTATCGTCTTCATTTAACTAAATATTTCTTTGATTTTTTTCTTGAATGAATCTGGTATTACATAAGTGTCACTTTCAATGTAATCGATAGCAAAATAAGGTTTGTTGTCCGCCACTTTCTTTCCTATGCCACTTTCTTCTTCAATATCATTGATTAGAACTACTGTTTTTCCAAGAGTAACATCTATACTATCTTCAATTTTTTTTGAACTTATATCTGCTTGATTTCTTTTTTCAATACCTTTATTTGTTTGATGATCTTTATCATATACAACCACATATTTCAAGTGAAATTTGTTCAATAGATTCATGTATTGTGGAATTGAATCTTTGCTACCACAATCAATTATAGTGTAATCGTATCTATAAACATTTAACTTATTTGCTAATAATAGTATAACAGATTTATCTGTCTGTCCTTCGACCAACACGACCTTTTTGGCAAAAAATAGTTCACTCCTGTCTGGATTAATCCAATAACCAAGACTAAAACGTTTTTTTTCTTCCATGTCTTTAAAGAGGTCAGTTGTACATTGTAATATTTTTGTACCCTCCTCAATAGTATCTTTTCTTACTATACAAATGGATTTATAGTATTCTAATTTTAAAAATGAACTTGAATGAGTACATAAAATAATTTGATTTTCTTCTTTGGACAAGGCAACTAATGTGGAAAATAGTTCTTTTTGGGCTTGTGGATGAAGAAACAATTCAGGCTCTTCAAATATAAAGTAAGTTGCTTTGGATGCTTTTCTTGTTGAAGTTACTTGGAATTCTTCATTTTCATGATTTTCACTATTAATATCTCTATCCTGTTTTATAATTTTTGACCAAGCTCTAAGCAGAGCAAAAATCAATGCTCGTTGCAGTCCATCCCCTTTTCTTTCAATATCGGTTTTTATACCATCATCCACCAATACGCTAGCACCTATCTTAAAAATATCGTTAATATTTGGCGGGGTTATTTGTATGTCAATTTTGCTTCCCCAGGACTTTAATTCATGGGTAAGTAAGTCTTCAAGTGCTGTTAAATCAGATGGTCTATTTTGATTGAGTTGACCATCATCTGTGGTTTTGTTAAGAATTTTAGAAAGTTCTGTAATTTTATCCTTAGCTTCAATAAATATAGGGTCGGATTCTGACATTTTGTTAATCACTCTAGAGTATAGTTGATTAAAAACAGAATTTCCTTTGATGGAAAATTCATCAGTTGCTTTCTTAATTGAAGGGATAAAAAACACGTCTCCAAATATTCCCTTTGCAACATTCTTAGCTCCTAAGAAGTTTGATGTTTCCAAAGTATAGTTGAATGATACTGCATCTCGATTATTTTGAATATAATCCTTTTGAGCTTGCTTGAAGTGGTCTTTTGTTATTCTTCCAGAAGCGGGTAAGTAGACATATAAAGAGAGCTCTTGCGCTATTTCTCGATTAGTATAGTCAGATATTTTTTCCTCCTTTAACCAATCTTCTGTAGGTTCTTCCAAATAACCACGATATGAAAATCCCTCTCCTTTTTGGGCATACTTCCTAACCTTAATGGTATTGGATGTAGTAGCGTATTTTTTAAAAGTTTTTTTCTCTTCTTCATTCAAATTCTCAAACTCAACTTCAACCCAAAGTTCATTTGAATTGCAATTAAAGTCCATGTCCTGCAATCCAATTTCTCCAAAAAAGAAAAGCAGTGCATACAATACATTTGATTTTCCATGATTGTTTTGACCAATGAAAATCATAAGGTCTTCAAATGTAATAGTATCATCTTTTATTGAACGCCAATTATGTATTTCAACTTCTTTAATTTTCATCTATAAAACTTTAGTATTTCGGTAACCTGCTTTTATAATATATAGATTTAAATATTGTCCATGTGAAGTTGCACTCATTAAGCCATTATAGACTATTTCTGGCACATCATAGTATCTATAAATACTACCTTGATGAAATTCTACCTCAAGGATTTGCTTTTGAGAATCATAGCCAATTGAGGCTATATTTGACGATTGTACGTTTCTTCTATTCATATTTATGGTTAGTAAAAATATAATTATTTTAATTTGATAGATTCAAGCAATAAGCGCAAAATTACACTAAGTTTTTGATAAACAACTACTTCTGATATTTTTTTATTATCCCTTGGTCTTTTAACTATTATATCTTCTCTAATGCTGATGTAATTATTCTCGGGGAAACTTAGTTTTTTTTTGTATTGACACTGCTATTTTGATTTTTGAGGCTGGGAGTTTAAGCCATAAGGCTGACTCTCCATTTTCATATTTTTGTAAACTATATTATAACAACAAAGATCATACTTACTAGTTGAAAGTTCCTCTTACGCAATTTATTTATCACAAGTGGAATTATTAGTACCAAATTATCTCTATCCCGTGGTTTGTTACTTTTACGTGCATAGCAAAACAAAGAAATGGAATGGGTATTTTCGATATTGATTTGCTTCATTTCATGCCTACGCGCAGGATAGCACGGATTCTCTTCAGGCTCAGCTTGAGGAAAAGGTCAATGCCGTCAGTTCAGATGAGCAAACGAAAGACAGAGATATCACTTTTAACGGACAAGCTAATGCGTGGACGATTTTTCAATTTGTCGCTTCGATCAATACTCAGTTGAGTGGATGATTTGTGCCAACGTTAATTGGATTTCTGCAATTTTTTAGTGTCCGGTAAAGATAGGAGTGCTTTCTTTAGCTTAGTGCCAAAGGCACTACATATTTATAACCGAGGACAAAGTCCCCGGACTACATGCCTTATCAAACATGTGCAGTACCTATCGGCACTGATAAATTATCTGTCATTAGTCCACGGACTTTGTCCGCGGTTACGAATATTCAGCACCTATCGGTGCTGTTGCTACTCTTTATGAATAACACTATGACAAGCAAGTCCATGTGCTTTAGGATATGTCCTAATATCCTGGAATCAGCCTTTTACTGAAGCATATACATAGTTTACCGGACACTAATATCTGCAATTATTACCCAGCTTCATAATAAATGAACTGCACCTAAAAGTTTTATATCAAACTTTTAGGTGCAGTTCTTTTTCCACTTTAGGGCGAAGTGATGTTTAATGAGACGATTCCTACGAATGTATTTAATAAGTCGAACTTGAAGTAAGGCTCTGAATAGATACTTCTTGGTACTATAAAGGCGACTTATTGTAATTACAATAAGTCGCTTTTCTGTGCTCCTATAGAAATGTAATCAGATCTAATCTGCCTCTACTCCTTCAGCCTCTTGTATAGGAGGCAAATAGTCTGATGCCTTGGTCGAAGAGATTACAGAGTGTCCAAGCTTGTCTTCTAACTGGTTTCGGGCAGCCTTTGCCACACTTCCGCCATCTTTAGCAATCTTGGTCTGCTCACTTAAGCCATGGGGATCTCTTTGCTTAGACAATTCGGTGGATGAGGCTTCCGCAAGAATATTAAATGCCATTTCAAGGTTGGTCATGTTATCTCGCAGACTCTCTTTCTTCAATCCTTTGTGTTGTTTGTATTGCTTGGTGGTAAACCCACTCCATTCCTTAGTGATGATATCGGTGAGCAGTGCATATTCCGTACCCTCTTTTACGCCTGTGCGCTTCCATTCATCGGTCAGCTCTTTTCGTATTTCTATTGACTTGATACGCTGGTTAATCCAAGCTTCCGAATACCCTAACCGTCTATAATCTGCCACGGCTTGGTCGATAGACATTTCAGGGTCTTGCAACTGGTCAAGCCTTGTGCTTGCCACTTGCGCCATCCATTGCTTGAAGGGTTCAGCCTTAGGTGATGGAATAGATTGTATTAGTCTGAAGAGTTGCTCAGTATCGGCAACATCAGTCATGCGCATCTTTCCGTCAGCAGCACGGAGTTTCAACTGGTGACAATTTGTCACCGTTTCATTGCCCTCTGCTTTCAAGCGTTGCTTCAGTTTGTTCCAATACTTGCGAGCAGTTGTATAATCCTTGCTATCGGTTAATACATTCACCACATCGACAATAGAGAAATACCATTTCTCCTCCTTGTCGTCCCATACAGTGCGCACCTTACGCTCTTCAAATATCTTTATGGCTTCTTTCTTTGTCATAAGCTTGTTGTGCTTTCTCAGAAGTTCGAGGCAACAAGAGACAATAATCTCAAACCTCTTTGATGTTCATACTTTCTCCGCCATACTATTGAAATGGCGCCAAAGGCCGTTTACTTTGTGGATTCAGACGTGCCTGCCACGGCCTTTGGTGTCCAAGAACTGAAGAATCTAAGTACCTTCTCCTGATTATACCCTTTTCCTTCCTCTAAAAAGCCGCTGTCTTGAATGTGAATCACCTTTCCGTCGGTATCAAGGACAACCAATACAGGGAATCCGAAACGCTGAGGACTGCCTAAGCGACGAAGCATCCTTTCGGGTGAAACGGCTTTGTTACGTGGGTCGTAATTGACATGGATATATACAAAGTTGTCGTTGATGACTTTCGCAATTGCCGTGTCCTTCTTGATGAAGTCGGCGAAGCGAAGGCACCAAGGACACCAGTTGCCACCCACCTGGGCGACGACATATTTATCTGATTGTTTGGCCACATTCAGCGCATTGTCAATCTGCACCATTGGATCGATCTTCTCGTCGTAAACCTTGGCGACTTGTGCGTTGACATTCATAGCGAATGTCACGACCATTATGAATAATATAATATATTTCTTCATTGTTTTATACTTATTGTTGATGTTATAATTTGCGAGGTTTCCCCCTTCGTTGACTCCTATTGTTTGACTCAACGCTTTTTCAAATTGTATTGCTTGAAAATGGCTTCCCTATTTTCCTCGTCCAAAGATGCCATGTATTTCTTCCATCCCGGACAAAAATTGATATGCCAACGCCAGAAGCGTCCCATCAAGGATTTGGGATTGGTATCATACTTCTTTCTCATCGGGCAAGTGGCACAGTTTTCTTTCTTTTCCATAATGTTATGAAGTGTAATTGATGCGGTAAAGATAATATTTATTTTCGAGAGATAGAGAAATTAGTGGACAAACATAATTGCATAGGTTTAGACGACCTAAGCATTCGACTAATGGCAAAAAGTGCCAATTATTCAAACAATTCTACGTCCTTTTTATCCTTAGACTATTATATTCTCTTTATTTTATCGTTAGTTTGTCGAATTGAGGCTCAAACAAAAGGCCGTTGAGAAAGGACATCAACACCGCCGTGGTTCGGTACTACTCATCGCGTGATTAGTACTTAACCACGTCGCCGTTATTACTCGACCGCCGTGCCGTAGGATAGTAACCATACTGCCAAGGCTATCCTTTGGCAGATCCGAAATATTCACTTTTCGAAAGGTATAGTGAAGAGATTGGCTGATGTCATTGTGGTGACGGTGGAAAAGACGGTGTAAGGAGAATACGAACAAAGATGATTGGGGCTTTGAATCGCATGTAATGGATTAAAGGGGAAAATGCCTAATTATTCCAATGGTGTATGATGCTTGGCAGATTTCCTATATTTTCTTTGTGAAATAACAATCAAAGTTGTCATTAAAAGGATAGACACGATAGAAGCATTCAGTGTTCCTAAATCAAGGCCACCCTTTGCAAGAGGCTTGGTAAGGAAGTCTCCAAATGTCGCTCCGAATGGGCGAGTAAAGACAAATGCAATCCAGAATAAAACAACAGAATTGATCTTCGTAAGGTAATGCAAAAGGACAACCACTATAATAATGCCACCAGTAAACATGGCTCCTTGCATATAGCTTAACCCGAAATTATCTCCCAGGGAATCGCCAAAAGCAGTTCCTAAGCTGTTGGAGAAAAGGATAGCAGTCCAGTAAAGCGTCTCCTTTGATCTTTCGTGAATAGGAAATACTTCAAGATTTTTGTACTTACGGTACCAGTAAATTAAGGTCAATATCAAACAGCTCACCAATATAATGGAACCTCCGGCATAGCCTATGTGAAGCGTACGATCAATGAAGTCTGATATTTCGGTTCCCAAAGTAGTGGTGCCGATAATGACCAACCAATAGATGGCAGGAGTAAACTTTTTGACAGATAGTTGGGTGAACAAAGCCGCCGCAAAAAATACCAACGTGATGGCTATGCCCACGACATAACCCAAGTTGAGTGTCATCGAAATAAAGTCACCCAATGTTTCACCTAGCGTAGTGGCAACGATCTTTAATAACCAGAAAAACAAGGTTATCTCGGCAACCTTGTTATGTAATTTTACTGTATTCTCCATTTCTAAATTTCCTTATTATTAATCACCTAGTAAGATCTGTGTCCCTATTAATCCAAAGAGAGGCTCATGGTCTTCACCCTCTGGAGTAATAACTTCTGTTCCAACAGAGGACATGAGTACAATATTCTTACTAAGTTGTTTTCTAAATCCAAAATTAAGTAATCCGCTGACCGATCGGGATTTGTCCAGATTCCCAGAGCAAAAGAACTCTGCCATCAGTTCGACATCATTCTTTAAACGATACCCAGCAAGGGTACCACTGAAGAAGCCGTTAGGATTGTTGAGAACGAAATATCCCAACTCCTGACCCACTCTAAAACTATTGAAGCTCTTTTCAAGCTGCAATGGAACGAAGATCTGTGTCTTTTGTTCTTCATTCAGAGGGATAATGACCTGTGGATAAATGGAACAGGAGATAAAATTCTTTTCCTCGTCCATGAATCTATACTTCACTCCCATCTGCGGTTGGGTAAAAACAGTATAATGGGTTTTGCTTAATTCTATCTCTGGCAATGGCAACTGGGTGGAAATCTGAAAGTTGCCACCAATACCATATACTACTTCAACAGAGGGTAACTGTATCGTTGACTGACTTGGAAAATGAAAGCCAATGGCAGTATTGATTTCCCAATGGTTATTCTCAGGTGTTCCTGGGTCGGTCGTCAACATTGGAGGTCCACCACTTTGCGAAAATGCCTTCATTGCTACCAACAATAAGGTCAGCAATGATATTGTTCTTAAATTCATCTCTCTCTATTTCTTTTTATCGACACCAACATACACCGCCCTGACTTAATCTTTCGTGGTGCGAAATAAGCGCTAAGTGTCTGTATAATGAAGAATGTCACGACAAAAGTATACATTTCCTTTTAAGTAAAATGAAATCAATCCATTTTTTAAACTATATTATCTTGCATCAAACATAAATCTCACTCGGTCCCTATTCATAAGTGGAACATTCAAAGATATAATGTTGTGTTTATAATGATGATTTAGTCGTGTTTCAAAGCATGGATTCAGGGTATTTGCTTAGTAATACTTGTCTATTCCACCATGTCCAGTGATGAGCTTATTTTGTTTGGTCATTTTCAAGAAATTGCGAAGTCGCTTCTCGAATGCATCGGGACGGTTGCGCGATGCGTCAATAAAAGCAACACGTATTCGTTTGTAAGATTCACTAAAGTGATTGAAGTTTTGCCATATCTCTTTATCGGCATGTATCGTAGACATTATATCCGACGGATAAACAAATTCTTCAGATAAAATGCTGGTAATGCTTTTCAATACTTTTGGATGTAACATGTTGTGTTCGGCTAGCCATCTCAATCGTTCCTTATTTGGTTGAGAAAAGGAACTCTTGGAGTTACGCGGTGAAAAGCGTTGAGCGGAATGTGTTTCATCGTATTTCTTCAAGATACTATCGATCCACCCAAAACACAAAGCCTCTTCCACCGCATCGTTGTAGAGGATGCATGATTCACCCGTCGCCTTATTGGGATAGATAAGCCACACTTCCTTTTCTGATTCAAAATGTTCTGATAACCATTCGCGCCAGTCATCGCGCGAATCAAAATATACTGCTTTCGTTATTTCCATAGGGATATTTAGGCGTTATCGCAGAGCAACGTCAATTTGGACAAGGTGTTGAAATTACGAATGGTAACATCAATCTTGAGTTTCCGTTCCAAGAAATTGTTGTTGAGTTTAGTTTTTGCAAATGATTCAGGAACAAAGAGATAGATGGCATGTGGCGTAATGGCGAACTTGTCTTCACCGAAATCTAATGCTTGGAAGTCTGCCACCAACGATTGGTCGGGTAAATCATTGAAAAGCGCAAAGAAAACTCGGGAAATATCATGTCCTTGGGCAAAAGGGTTTTCTGCAAGCACGGTCTTCACTTCATCGGGCGTCTTGACAATAATCTTTAGATCGGCACCGATACCCTCTTTGATGATGCTATTCACTTTCTCTCCAACCTCCTTATGAGAAAGCATAGAGTCGAGAATCACGTTCCCACTTTGTATCCATGTCTGAACATTGGAAAAGCCGTTGTCGCTCAGGAGTTGTCGTAGCTGTGCCATAGGCACCTTGTTTTTCCCAGTGGGTGTTACTCCGCGTAATAGAACAATATATTTCGTCATCGATTTGGTCACTTAATATTTATCCCTTAATTTGCCCATGTTTCATCTTGACGTTGTGTCGACAAAAAAACATAGAAATGCTACTCGTACACAAATATAAATATTTCCTACTGGATAAAGCCACAAGATGAGTGTTTTTTAAGGAATAGGCCATTCATAAACACCTTGCAGAATTCATCCTTTATACTAATAATGCTTGATAAATAATATCATACAAGGCATCTTTCGTGATATTATAGTTATATTTGCAATATTATTTCAGGTATGACCAAGAGACTCAGACATACAGTTCATTCTATATTGGCACTGCTATTATTAGCGGTGTTTATGGGACCAATGCTTTATAAGCCGGTCCATACTCTGCTGGCTCATCATGAAATGGTGGCACATGCTGGATCATGCGGACATCATCAACATCTTATTACAAACCAGGTCAAGAGCTGCCCGGTCTGTAGTTTCGAATTTTACGTTTTTACCTTACAACAGAAAGTCTGTTTACCCGAAGCCGTTTTTATCTATCATGATCAGCCAACGGCTCAAACCCAGAGTTGTGACATTCGTCAATCATCTCATATCTTCCAATTACGGGCACCTCCCGTTTGTTCTCTTTAATCGGATTTTTATTTTATCGAAGCTTGATACCTATCATAGCTTCATCATTTAGCGCACACCAACAAATTAATCGATTTTGATTAGTTAGTTTATTGTGCCATCAATTCATCATTAAAATGAGAACAAGAATAATCACATTGTTGCTCCTTCTAGTGGGGCATATAGCCGTATGTGGACAAACCAGTCCTGACGAGCACTTATTTGGTCACGTAAAAGACAAGGTCACCAAAGAATTCATTCCATACATTAACATCACCATCAAGGGAACAACCATCAGTACCGTGGCGGATGGTTCGGGCCATTATTTCTTGAAGAATGTTCCAGCCGGCAAATACACGCTTGTCGCATCGGGCATTGGATATAAGACTGCCGAAAAGGAGATAGACCTCACAACTTCAACGAATCTGGAAATGGATTTCGAGATGGACGAAGACCAAATCATGTTGGAAAGTGTCGTGGTTTCGGCCAACCGCAATGAAACCAACCGACGTTTTGCTCCCAATATAGTCAACGTCATCAGTCGCAAGACTTTCGAGAGTACCAATGCAGTTTGTCTTTCGCAGGGGTTAAACTTTCAGCCTGGACTAAGGACAGAGATCAACTGCCAGAATTGCGGTTTGCCACAAGTGAGAATTAATGGTCTGGATGGGACATATTCTCAGATACTGATAGATAGCCGCCCTATTTATAGTGCCTTGCAAAGTGTTTATGGTATCGAACAAATTCCGACGAATATGATTGATAGGGTAGAAGTGGTTCGAGGAGGAGGATCCGCACTCTTTGGTTCTAATGCTATAGGAGGAACCATCAATATCATTACCAGAGATCCGTCAGCTAATTCCGTCTCGTTGGCAAACACATCAACCTTCATTGGAGGGAAAACGCCCGACATTAATACTACGCTTAATGCTTCAATCGTTTCGGATGACAATAAGACTGGCATCACGCTTTTCGGCTCGTCAAGACAAAGAAGTCCATACGACCATAATGGTGACGGGTTCTCAGAAATTACGAAACTCAAAGTGCAGAATATCGGATTCAAAGGCTATTACAAGACGAGTGCCTATAGCAAGTTAACGATAGAATACCATAATCTGCATAATTACCTAAGAGGTGGAAACGAGTTCGACTTGCCTGTACACCAGTCTGACATCGGTGAAGAGGCAGACTATGAAATCAACACGGGTAGTCTGAACTTCAATATCTTTTCCAAGAACAACAAGCATCACTTCAATATTTTTTCGTCAGGTCAGATCATCAACCGCACCAACTATGCCGGTGCTGGGCAGGATCCCAATGGATTTGGAAAGACAGATGGAAAGACCTTCGTCGGAGGTGGACAGTATACATACACTATGGATAAGTTCTTTTTCTTGCCAGCAGAACTCACGACAGGTGCAGAATATAATGTGGACGACTTGCACGATGAGATTGTGGGATACAATAGGACGATCGACCAAAAGATCAGAATCGGGAGTGCCTATCTGCAGAACGAATGGAAGAATGATACATGGAGTATCCTGGTGGGAGGACGCCTTGATAAGCATAACTTGATCAAGAATGCAATCTGGAGTCCTCGTCTCAATCTTCGATACAATCCTAGTCGCACCTTAAGCTTTAGGGCAAGTTACTCCACTGGATTCCGTGCACCTCAAGTGTATGACGAAGATCTGCACGGCTCGGCCATCGGTGGGGCAATCTCTTTTGTTCAGAACAATCCCAACTTGAAACCTGAAAAGTCCAAGAGCTTCAGTGGATCCATAGACATGGACAAGACTTTTTGCAATGTTCAGACCGAATTGTTGGTCGAAGGGTTCTATACAAACTTGAGTAACGTGTTTGTGTTGAATGAGGTTGGCACCAATGCTGATGGTAGTTTTATCCTCCAAAGAGATAATGCATCTGGTGCCGTGGTCAAAGGCATCAATTTAGAAGGGAAAGTAGTTCCATCGACGGATCTACAATTTCAACTGGGAATGACATTTCAGAAGAGTGACTACAAAGTTCCACAGCAGTGGAGCGATGACCCCAATGTGACACCACAAAAGAAGATGTTCCGCTCACCCAATCAATATGGTTATCTTACCGCTATTTATCAGGTCAACAAAGACTTCAATGCCTCTCTTACCGCTACCTACACGGGCAGTATGCTTGTGCAGCATTTTGCGGGATACATACCCAATGATGTAGAGGTTAACACACCCTCCTTCATGGATTTGAATCTTAAGTTATCTTACGATTTCCAATTGGACGGCAGCGTTAAACTTCAACTCAACGGAGGTGTGCAGAATATTCTGAACAGTTACCAGAATGACTTTGACAAAGGCATAGACCGCGATTCCAAGTATATCTACGGACCTGCCATGCCACGATCTTTCAGTCTTGGGCTCAAAGTTTGGATTTAGTTTGGTATAGGATACTGAATATTTCTATGTTTTTGGGTGCCCCTCTCTTCTCCCTCTACAGGGTAGCGAGGGAGGGGACTTAGCAGGATTATAGTTAAGAATATTCTAAAAAAACAGGATCATTTATTTCGATGAAATAGAGACGGAGAATCTTTTGAAACTGCGTGATTCTTCCATTTTTGAGACATGGCAGAGACATAAATGAGAGATGTTTTTGCGAAAGATATCCTTTGGCACTGCGATAGCATTGTAATCGCATCGCGATTGGATAGTAATGACGACGCGATAGCATAGTAATCCCAGTGCGAAAGCTATCCTTTCGCAACCCCTTCTTTTGTCAAATAAATACAAGATACTGGTTCTTAAGCAGTTGTATATCGGCCTATTTCTCGCGTATTTGCAGCCGTCTGCCTTTTGTTTTCAAATATGCGAGAAATAGAAGGGGTATAGTCAAGATATTTTATCACCATATTTTCTAACCTCAATGCCTGAGTACACGACATGCGGTGGAATCGTTATTATGGTGCAGTAGGGCTGTCTACCACTTTTAAATCGGAAATAGCTTTGAGTTGGTTCTCCATGGTTTCCGATTTCGATCCTTTCTTCTCGTTTACGATTATGATATTTGGGAATCTCTTTTTGAGTTCTACTTTTTCGCTTTCGCTTATCTCGCCTTTGATCTTAAAATAGTCTATTGTCATTTTATCCATCCACGAAGGAATAATCACCTTGTTGGTAAAGGTCAATGATAGGCTTTTGATATGTCCGACTTTTTCCAGCACTGGGGGTACTTCATTGACTCGAAGGCTGATTCCCCAACTACTTTGGGCTTGTACTTTCAGCTTGTCAAGCATGTCGTTTTCATTATTAGCGATAGCTGCCAGCCAACCAATTTTGGGCGTTAGCGCCTGCGTCTCCGGATTCACCTCAACGCCCACGATGCCGGCGATGAGTTCCATCGGCGTGTTGCTCAACGTTTTTCCTGTCACGCCGTCTTGTTTGATATATTGAAATCCGACACTAACTTGTTCAGGTAGCATTTTATAAGTGTGAGGAATGGTAGCCGGAGTGCGCCCCTTTTCGTCAAAGGGGAAGAACTTAAGGAACCATCCGTCAACGTTAGTGGGCTTCTCTGAGCTGCAACCTCCACCTCTCAGTCTATCAGGACAGTCTTTCATGACGATGTCTTTCCAGAAGTTTTGATCGGGATGTCCTTCGGAAGCCTTCACAAATTCGTCAAGTATGGGAACGAGTTCCGCCGTCCACCAGCCTAACCCATAGGCGTCCAACTTGCGGGTCTTGGCGACAATTTCTTTCCAATCGGCAGGAGTCCCCTGTAAGGTGATGGACGGAATGCCGCATGCGATGTACATAACGATATATTCGAAATAGGGTTTGACGGCATCCATCAGCACTATTTCTGAAGCTAAACGTTCTGTTTGTCGGGTTGTGGAGAAGTTAGCGGTTATCATTTCCGCCACGTTTCCCTTGGTATTCGCCTTGATTTGTCGGCTAAAGTCGTCGATCACCGCATTCCAGTCAGCATCTTTTGCCAATAGGTCTTTCTCGCTTTTTACCACCAAACTGAGCTTACCTTCATGATCTACGAGTTTGTCGCGCAACGCTTCGGGATCTTTATTCACGTAATGACTGAATTGCTGACTGATGAGTAACCATATCACATCCGGCGATAGCACTACGGAACGATGGTCGGCAAAGGCTTCGACCATCATTTGAAAGAACACATCCTGCCCCAAATACTTGAGGCTGTCGTTCATAAAACTGGAAGTGACCAACTGCTTCTTGGGATCCGTAAAGTCTAACCTTTCAAGCACACCGTATGAAATGCCGCGTCCTATGGAATTATGAAACTTCTCTACCGGCTTTGGCAAGTTCTCGTCTACGACAAAGGTGATGGATTGTTTGTCACGATGTAATATCTTCGCGTCAGCGGCATATAGACTATTCAAGGTCACCGTTAGTAATACGGCTAGTAATATAAACTTTTTCATAGGCCTATTATTTAAAAGTTAGCGGTTTGTAAAGATGCAAGGTTCCGTTAAAATAGAATTAACTTCACAATATAACAAAAATAGGAGTTTGTTTTCATAAGTCAAAGAAAAAGACGTATATTTTTTTTACTATTTGAGTTGGCGACCGAGTCTATTTCCACACTCTACAAGATGCTATACTCAGTTGATTCGTTCTATCTGCAAATATAAGAGACAACCTGAATGACCTTGTTGGAATATTTATATGGTTAATTGCGTGATAGTCAAGGAGCAGTAATTGTCTCCGATTCATAGTGATTCAGTAGCTGGAAAGCCATTAACATGGGAGATGTTTTCCATCAATACCGTTTTCGTCGTTGAGGCCATCATCCACTTTGGCCTATAGTTTTCATTGGGTTCAAAGGTATGAGGTAATGCGTGAGAGTTTACATTTGATGATTGGAAGTTTTATTTATGATATAAGGTTTTTTGATATTGTGGCTTTGTCGTTAATTAAAAAAACGGCTTAAAATTTAATTAAGGAATTTATTATTTAAAATAATCGTTGAAATTTTAAATAACGATTTATTTGTTGATTAATCTCTATTTTATGCCTATGGCATGAGAATCAAGAATGTTTTTGTAAATTTGTGTCATGGAGTCCTGTAACTTCTTGTGGGACTTAAGATAACCACCATTAAACTTTGAACTAAAAACATGATACTTAGAAACAGAATATTACTCGTCATAGGCTGTGTGACCGTGAGCCTATCGGCCATGGGCCAGAGTCATGAGACGCGTGTAACGATGAAAGTAACGCCGACGCAGGTTGAGGCCCATCCGTCTGGTCCTTATGAGGCGACATGGGAATCTGTCAGTGAGAACTATCGTACCCCGGAATGGTTTAAGGACGCTAAGTTTGGCATCTTTATCCATTGGGGGCCTTATGTTGTTCCGGCTACGGGGAGCGAATGGTATCCCAAGCACATGTATAATGGATTAAAGGATTCTCATCGCCAACGGTGGGGAGCCCAGAATGTGTTTGGCTACAAGGATTTCATTCCCTTGTTTCGTGCGGAGCATTTCGATGCCAAGGCATGGGCTGACTTGTTTAAGAAGGCGGGTGCACGTTATGTCATCCCCACGGCAGAGCATCATGACGGCTTTGCCATGTACGATAGTAAGCTTACCAAATGGAATGCCCGACGTATGGGGCCTAAGCGCGATGTGATTGGCGAACTTGCCCAAGCCGTGCGTGGCGAAGGCATGAAGTTTGGTGTGTCCAATCACCGTGTGGAGAACTGGGACTTCATGTATCCCTCTATGCCCAAAGACTCTACAGACCTTTTCAATCCGAAGTTTGCGGGATTGTACGGTCCTCCCCAGAAACCCCAGAACCAATCCGGTATGGGACCCGAAAACCCGACGACGGACCACATCCGCAAAGCGATGCCTTTATGAACGAGTGGCAGATGCGTGTCGAGGAGATCATCGATAAATACCAACCAGACCTACTCTATTTTGATAACGGCATCAACTACCGTTCGATGGATCCATGGAAGCTCCGCATTGCTCGGTATTATTACAACAGTGCGAGTCATTGGGGCAAGGATGTCAGCGTCCAATCGAAAAGCAATGCATATCTGGCCGGCTCTATCCAAGACTACGAGCGTGAGTCGCGGGCACCGAAAGAGTTGTCACAAAACTATTGGCAGGTCGATGATCCTATAGGTAATAAGTTTGGCTATGTCGTGGGCTTGAAACTCCAGAATGCCGATGGCATCATCCGTAACTTGGTGGAAAATATTTGTAGGAATGGCAACCTTTGCCTGAACGTCTCTCCTATGGCCGATGGTACCATCCCTGCGGACCAACAGGAAGTATTGCTTCGAGTTGGCAAATGGTTGGAACGATATGGCGATGGGGTATATGGCACTCGTGCCTACTCCGTGTTTGGCGAGGGACCTAATGTAGAAGGACACCCCTCGGAAAACAATATCCGATTTACTTGCAAAGGAGATACCCTCTATGCCTTCGTCGTCAACTGGCATGGCAAGCCTTTTACTATCCACACGTTGAGTGGCTTGGATGTGAGAAGTGTCACATCTATGGCAGACAATAGTAAGGTGGAGTTTAATCCTACTGCCGGCGGGGTGTTTATCAATGCAGAACGACAAGTCACGGACAAGGTCGTAGGATTCAAGATTGTTGTCAAAAAAGGGAGTAGTGTTCTTTACATAGGAGATTCCATTACCGATGGCGCTTGGGGACGAAGTAATGGTGGAGCGCAACCTTCAGACAAACGAAGTCTCGGTGATCAGAATCATATCTACGGACATAGTTATGTGATGTTGTGTGCCGCCCATTATCAAGGCGCCTTCCCGATGATGGATTATAAGTTTTATAATCGAGGAATCAGTGGCGACGGCCTTGATGAATTGGTCAAACGATGGCAGCAAGACGCACTTGATCTTCATCCCGATGTGGCGTCTATTCTCATAGGCACGAATGATGTTAACGCCTATATCGGCCGAAAGCAAAACAACACAGCAGAGACTTTTGATATGACGACTTGGGAAAAGAAGTATCGTCAATTACTCGACCAATTGCGTAGCGCTAATCCATCAGTAAAGATATTCTTGGGAATGCCCTTTGTAGCCAAAGAGGGCAATGTCGGAAAACAGAGCGATTTCTTTTTACGTAAACAATTGATCCATGAGATGGGGGAAGTCGTGCGTCATATAGCTAATGATTACGGAGCTGTTGTCTTGCCTTACGATGAGATGTTCGAGTCGTTGATTGCTGATCAGCCCCGCCCGGGTTACTGGATTTGGGATGGCATTCATCCAACACCTGCCGGCCATCAAAAGATGTCAGAACTCTGGATACGCCAAGCCCGGAATGCCGGTATTATGCCATAGGGAATACGATTCTCATAGTTCAATCATAAAAAAAGGAGCCTTAAGGCTCCTTTTAAAGTAACTAGTCATCCCTAAATCGATAATAAGAATCAACATAGAGAGTATGTAAGGGACGACTAGTTGTAAGCGCTTTCCCCGTGCTCATACACATCGAGGCCTTCCTCTTCAACTCTACGAGCAACTCGCATTCCTATCAATTTGTCTACCACTTTATAAAGAATATATGTTGCTAGACCGCTATATGCTGTGATGAAAATAGTTGCTATTACTTGAACCCAAAGTTGGTGCCAGTTGCCATAGAGAGCCCCGAATGCACCACCTGTAACGGCTTTGGTTGCAAATACACCAGTAAGAATAGTTCCAATGATACCAGCCACGCCATGCACACCGAACGCATCTAGTGCATCGTCATAACCGAATTTGCTTTTTACAATGGCAACCATGAAATAACAAACAACACTCGAAATGCTACCGATAGCTAAAGCTCCTAGCACATCAACGCTACCTGCAGCGTTAGTGATGGCAGCCAATCCTGCGATTGCGCCAGTACAAAAACCGATTACGGTTGGTTTGCCACTGCATATCCAATCAATGATCATCCAAATGATGGCTGCTGTACTAGCGGCAAGGTGAGTCACCAAGAACGCATTGGCATCGAGACCGTTGGCACTGAGTCCACTTCCAGCATTGAATCCAAACCATCCAACCCATAACATCGCAGTGCCAATGAAGACAAAAGGTACATTCTGTGCGGGAACAGGTCTCTTGGGATCATAGTCAGAACGACGACCAAGCATGATGGCAAGAACTAGAGCTGCAATACCTGCATTGATGTGAACTACGGTACCGCCTGCGAAATCGATGACACCCATCTGCTGTAACCATCCGCCGCCCCATACGAAGTGAGCTATGGGATAATAGACAGCGAGTGACCATAGGATAGTGAAAAGCAGGAATGCTGGGAATCTGAGACGTTCTGCATACGCTCCGATGATCAATGCAGGGGTAATGACAGCAAACATACATTGAAACAATACGTATGTGATCTCTGGCACACCGACACCCTTAATAATAGAATGGACACCTATGCCATGAAGTAATATCTTGTCAAATCCTCCGAAGAATCCGCCTAATGTAGATCCCGATAATCCAGTGCCGAATACCCAACTATATCCAACCGCAACCCAAAGGATGCTTCCTACTGCAGTACAGACGATGGTCGGCATCAAAATACTTATCAAGTTTTTCGACCTTACCAATCCTCCATAAAAGAGTGCAAGCGCCGGAATAGTCATAAACATTACTAATATCGTGGCCATCGTGAGCCATGCTGTGTTTCCTGTATCTAACATATCTTTTTCCTTTCCTGTGTTTTAATTGAAGTTGAAGCGATTAATACCCCAGTTCGGGATAAAGC
>DHOP01000092.1 GCA_002407775.1 Prevotella sp. UBA5387 | reverse complement strand
GTCTAAATATTGGGGAGTATTATAGTATTAAAATATTTAGATATCGTTCCACCAAAAAAAGAAGCAAAGGCACCACCACCCCATGAACCCATCGACCATATGCTTATAGCCCTCTGTTGGGCAGCTCCGTGCCAATACATCGTCACTAAAGCCAAACTCGTAGGCATGATGGTTGCTCCAGACAATCCTAAAAGTATTCGACCGGTAATCAAGATGGGTGCGGCCGCATTGGTTGGTGGCACAGAAGCAATCATCAACATTCCGAGAATAGATATGACATAGCCTGTGCGCAAGATACGAGCATGACCAAGCAAATCTCCCAAACGACCAATAATCACAATAAACATACCAGAGACCATAGCTGTAATCGAAACGGCAAGGTTCAGTGTAGAGGAGTTTAAGTTCAAGCTTTTGCCCATCACAAGATTAACATCGAGCATACTCTGTGCGAAAAGCCAAAAACCAAGTACTCCACATATCATGCCTAGCAATAGCTTGTCATTACCTTGAAATTGCGCAGCAACAGTACTACTCACCTGTGATTGTTGGTAATTGTCTGAAGGAGCCATATGTTGAAGATTATAGATAGTAATAAAGTCAGGAAACATAGACTATCGAGAAGTCAATGCTATACTTGCAAATATAATCGTTTTCTTTATAACTTAGACCATGAGACCAACTTTTTTAGATTTTCAATACATTTGTTTGATTTATATATCGAAAATCAATCAATATGCTATTATTCCATAAGTGTAGCGTGATTAGATAACAAAAACAGCGTGATTCAATTTGAATCATAGTGTAAATCAAATTGAATCACGCTGCCATTGATACCCTTTGGCAAGTCGAAAAGGCCTATTTCACGACCATAACACGCGAGCCTTTAGAAGATCTCACGACAAAGGTACCGCCTCCAAGTCCTTTTCCTTTGATGAGTCTAGGCAAATCGAACGAGGAGCACTGAAACTCGCCCACTTTGATGCCGCTTAATGTAAAGACCTCTACGGTAGTTTCATCAGCAAACATATTGTCCTTGATGCCTGTGGAAGCCATAATGCGCAGATAGCCTGTGGCACTCTTATTGGTCAGCGAGCTACTTTCCCACTCCATTCCTGTCGGCAATACTGGTAAAGTTATGCTAGTTGGAGCTTGATATAATGTTTTACACGTCCAAAGACAGATGCTATCCCCAACCGCAGGCACATAACTAGAACCTAATGTGACATTTACGTTAGTGAGATATAAGAAGTTCCCACAATCAATCTTAGAATTGACCACTTGGCTGCCATTACCACTCGAGATGACAAAATTTACCTGTGAATTATCATTCATTCGGAACAAAGCACTCGTCTTGAAAACACCTCCGCGCTCCTTGAGTAATGGATTCACTGCCGTGAAAACAGAATTGTCGTTGAAAACGATGGAACTAACAAGACCTGTGGCTTGGACCTGTGCGTTGCCATTTACAACTAATGTGGAACCTACTACCGGATTTGTTGTGCCTGTTGTGAATGATAGTATCCCCTCGTCCACCTGGACTTGGTCTTGCAGTTTATTGGTCGTAAGAATCCACATGCGACCCGACCCGCGCTTAATTACTTTACTGGTAGCTGTCACTCCAAAAGTGAAGTCTGCATTATTGCCTCCTACTATCCAAGCTCCAACTCCGGCTAAAGTTCCTGAACCAATTACACTGCCCAATGCAAAGGTCTTCCCATTGTTGCTGACCGTTACGCCGGAGGGAATATTTAGTGTAGCTTTTGGCAAGCCATAGGAGTTGGTAAAGTCAAATGTTGTATTGTCATAGACCTGTCCTGCAGATCGATTAGTAACCCTAGGAATTACCGTCCCTTCAAATTTGCTCCAGTCACCACTAAATGTACAGCGTATCCATGAATCATAGACATTAAAGGTTCCCTTGCCCGTCAATGTTCCAGTGTAGTCGCATCGAGGGTCAGCATAGAACGTTCCTGTAGCCCCAGCGGGTACCACGAAATTAGTAGGATTTCCAGAATAGGTACCTTCAGAGGCAGGATCATAGAGCGTTCCACTGACAAACTCCACTGTGTCAGGAAGTTGAATGAGATTATTGACCTCCACATCATTTACGACACCGCGACTTATCACAAGCCTACCTACATTACCTCCGCCTCCAAAAGACAGTGTTCCGTCACCCAATTTTGTCATCACGGCACCCGGTCCCTTAGGCCCTTGGTTCAGAATGAGAGATGTTCCAGGCGCTGTAAATATCGAACCTGACCCATTCACATAGATAGGTTGGTCGGTAGTGATGGTTTTATTATTTTGCAATGTTGCTCCATTGTTAAGCGTAATGCTTTGTGAAGCATCACCTAATGCCCCCAAATTAACACCAGTAAGATTAGCCAAGGTGTTGACCACGACTTTACCCCCATTGATAATTGTTTTGCCAAGTCTATTTTTTGTGTTAACGGTCAACATACCGGCACCATTCTTGGTAAGCGTAGCCATGCTGACAATGCTATCTCCTGAGAGGGTGTAGTTTTTGTTTTCGTTGGCAAAGAGCAAAGAGCTAGGACGAACTGCGCCCTTAATAACTACATCAGTAACGGCAGCCGAATCGTTAAAAGTAATATCGTCACCCAAAGAAGAATAATCAGATACTCCTTGGTTCAAGAAGTTTTGTGTCACACCAAAGTCCCATATGTTAGAACTGGTGGTCCCATTCCAAACCACGATAGCCTTATCGCGCAATGTCATCACGTTAAGATAGAGGTGCCCCGATTCAATGGAAAGAAATGTGCGCTTATTAGATATCCCCTCAATCAAGATACTTTCAAGTTCACCTTGTATTGTGCCAAGCATTCCGAGGTCATATTTCCCGTCTGCCAAATCACCGATGGCGTTGATTTGAAAGACTGGTGTCTTATACTTAGGGCCATATTCTCCCCAATCCTTTGTCTCTAAAGTGAGCTTTGAAAGGTTAAGTTTGTCAGCCTTGTCACCTTCTATATCAATCATCACCCTTGAGCCAAACTTCAGATCGAGCTGTGAGATGGTCATCTCACCAACCTTGTTTTGTCCTCCTGGATATATTGTGGCATTGTAGTCTGCCTGCACTCCTGCATTGAAAGTACCTCCATTAGACATAAGCTTGGTATGTCGATTGAGCCAAAGATGACTTGCCGACAACGTGCCGTCAAACTTCAATGTGCCATTCCACACATCGGTAGGACCAGTATAGGTCTCCACAACAGATGGCATGACGAGCACACCTTCGCCTTGCTTCACCACACGAGTGCTACCTGAGAAGGCACCACCAGTAAGTGTATGTGTGTAATAAGTATAGGTTGTGGGAGGCGTAAGGCTGCGTTCGTTGTCAGCTCCTGACCCCTGGACAATACAAGGGGCATTATCTGTTACGATCCATGGTGACGCACCATCAGCAACGTTGACGGTCATATCGGCCTGGTCTGCCAATAGCAGATGTGCCTTAGTTGTTTCTATGGTTGCACCATTGGACACCGTGGTACGTCCTTCTAAAGTTACTGGTGGTGGTGCTTGTGTAATGCCATCGGCCTCACCGAGGAAGAAACTGGGGTGTGGAGGTTGGTTGTACCCTATGCACTGCCAAGCCATGGCATTGCGATACTCGTGGTCGTCCCAAAGCGTATAAATGTCGTAAGTCGTGGGGTAATCAGTCGTATAAAGCAAAAGTTCACTCGCTCCATTACGTACAATGAACTCCTCTCTCCAATCACCAAGGATGTCACCAAGGGCACATGGATTATTCTTTGAAGAGTTGTTGAGCTGCCCCATGGATGTGAAGATGCGGCCATTGCCCCATTTTGTGATGGAGGCTGCACGCTCCGTGCCTGGGCTATCGAATATTTCGTCAAGCAGATCATCGTCCCAATAGATTCGCATATTGAGGTCTGCCCATGCCATCTTGCTATCTGCATCCACAGGAAGTACCTGGTCTGATGACAATCCTATGATTCCAGTACTAATGGTACGACCTTCTGCCCCAGGATAATCGTTGGTGAAATTGCCTGCCAATGCACGCCCATCATCTCCACCACTTGCCTTTCTATAATACATTTGTCCAGTTGCTGCCGACCAGTAACTTGCTCCCGCATTTGTCTCGTTGCACTCAAACTGTTCAAGCCCCCAGCGATATGGATCGAGGTCACCGCAATGCTGGGCATCCCCATGACCAAGGCCGGTGGTTACAAGTCCACGCCCGTTGTCATCGATCACCATGTTACCGAACATGATTTCGTCTCTTCCATCAATGTCAACATCGGCAATTTGGTAATTATGATAACCGTTGCCAAACCATGGACTACTGCCATCATAGGTGTTCCAACGCCATCGTTGTGTCAGTTGATGAGTAACAGGGTTCACGTCGAGGGCACACATCTTGTGTCTTGTATAAGCTCCTCGTCCAAGGAAAATACTCGGATGTTTGCCGTCCAAGTATGGTGCTCCAAAGAAATGCTTACTCGATCGATGCCCTGTATCTGCCGAACCCCACACCGTAGCATAATCAGTCTCACCAAGTTCGAAGCGTGGAAGTGGGTATGCCATGGGTGTATAGGCCCCGCTGCTACCGTCATATCCGTAAGGCACGCCAGTCTCACCATTTAGGTAAAGCAAATATTCATTGCCAGTATGGGTATACTCTGCGCGAGTGGTATATCCCGTGCCATTATCGTAATTCATGTCTCCGATGTTGATGGTCTGACCATCAGCAGTGTGGATAATCATATTATCGGCACCACGAAGCAAGGCTTCTGCCTTGCCATCGCCATCCCAATCGTTACCAATCATGTCCCACTGCTCATCAGGTCCGGACATCATATTGGGACCCATGTCAATCCACCATAGGCGCTTGCCCTGCAAATTATAAACCTCATAGCGATTGAAATCAGTCTTGTTGCTGGTCTGTGAGATATTACCGCTGTCGTTACGCCGCTTCAAAAACAACTCGACCATTCCGTCACCATCTACATCAGCCAAAGATATATCATTGAGAGAGTAACCGTTAGTGACGTCTACTCCTGCTCTATTGATAGCCGGCTGAATTGGTATAGAAAGATACTGGCTTGCCCAAGCCTTGGTCGAAGCGCTACGGCCTTGGCTCTCTCCGTTGACAATGGCTTCCACCTCGTAGGTGCTATTGGCGTTGCCTCCCATATCCTCATAGTTTGATAACTTCATTGGGCCTGCTACTTTAGTCCCATTGCGGTACAGATTGTACTGTGTGTCATAGTATTCTGACCCTTGTTTTCGCCAACTAACGTGGTAGCCACCGCTACGACCTGGAACAGCGACAATACCACGGCTGAGCTTATCCATCACTCGTTGTGCATGGATAGGTTGCTGAAAACATAGTGCCAAAAAAGCACACACGATCACTGACTTGTTCATAAATATAGGTTTATTTTGAGATTTATGATAGTGCAAAAATAACGAATAATGGTGTAGTATTCACGTTGTTATAGATGGATTTTACCTCTTGAATCAAATATTATAGTTTAAAGACAAAAATAAGGGGCTAAAGTTTAGCTATTATCAAATTGAAATTTTCTCGAAGAAAAAGGTATCTCGAAGAAAAAATAACTTGTATTTCCATTAGAACAACTTGCCAAGGGAATAATAAAAAATAAAGTCTACGAATTTGATATTACACCATCTTTCGCACCATGCTGAACGGAGGGTTTTGGATAGTAATGGCACCGCGATTAGTATCCAATCGCAGTGCGATTAGGCTGTAGACGCATTGCGATTAGATAGTAATGGCACCGCGATTGGATACTAATCGCAGTGCCATGACTATGCCTA
>DHOP01000015.1:2619-22460 GCA_002407775.1 Prevotella sp. UBA5387 | reverse complement strand
TAAAGTAAATCTGATATAAGTCAACTCCTTTGAAAGTGTCAAAGGAGCAGGAATAGATATAGTTTGAGAACCCAAACAATGTTGACTAAAGTTTGTCACAAAGTAAATGAAGGAGCAGGCATTATGGCTCGCACTGCTTCCTCCAGAAACTTTGAAAAAATCTAATCAACTATCATTATTGTTTTACCTGGAGATCACCAGTCTCTATATCACCAGTTCCGTGTACCGCCTTTTGCAAACTGTTTAACGTACCAGAAAGGTCGATATCGCCAGTACCTTGAAGAACACAATTTGCCGTTCCACTGTTTTGGAATTTAACACCGACATCTCCAGTACCCCTTAACTCAATAAACGAATGTAATGCAGTAAGTTCTTGTACATCAATATCTCCAGTTCCATTTAGCGTACAATAAAACTCGTCGCAGACCACACGTTTGAAGTTTATGTCGCCAACACCTTTGAGATATACGCTGAGCGTATCTGTGTCAATGTCGTTTTGAATCTCGACATCTCCTGCCCCATTGAGTGTTAAAGCCACGAGGTCGGGAGAAGTGATATAGAGAGTCGGCGTCCAGTTGCCCCGACGCAAATGCCACTCGAAATTCTCGCCGGAATTGCTCACTGTAAGTGTCGTGCCTGAAAATTGTGTCTCGACTTTTTTGACCTGTTTCTCAGAGCCTACAACCTTAACACTGAAAGTGTCCCCCTGCGTAAACTTAACATCAAAAGCACCATTGAGCACTATGCGATCAAATGGTCTGGTATGACGAATACTAGTGGTCTCCGAGACAGACTGCTGTTTTCTGCTAATATTACAGGAGACAAACATAGGTGCTATAAGCATCAATAATAATAGTTTTTTCATCCTTACAAGTATTGGTTTCTGCTCTATTTGACGAAACAGACAACCTAAAGGTTGCACGAGTATACAAAAAATGTAACATCGTAAATTTTCTGTAAAATCTATTTTCCATCTCCATATTATTTAGTATCTTTGCTCCCGAATAGACTGACAAGCAGAGATGATTGCTCGCAAAATGACACACTTGCTCACTGAAACAGTGGAGAAACTTTCCGAACCGGAATCGTTGAAAGGCCTGTTTCGGCAACATCGTGACGGATACCCACTCCCTTCCAGTGATGCTCTCAAAGAGATAATCTTGTTGACGCGTTCAATTCTTTTTCCAGGTTATTTCGGAAAGCCATGCGTCAACGTCTCTACAATCAAGTATAAGATCGGTGTTGACGTTGAAAATCTTCACGAAATGCTATCTCAGCAAATTTTTGCTGGGCTCTGCTTTGATCGTGATGAAGCCAGTCGCACTTCTTATAATGACCAGAAACGCAAGGCATCGACACTGGCACTCAAGTTTATTGAGCGTTTGCCTGAACTGCGTCACACGCTTGGCACCGATGTAACTGCAGCCTATTTTGGTGACCCAGCAGCCAAGAGTTACGCGGAAATACTTTCTTGCTATCCAACAATCAAGGCATTGACAAACTACAGAATGGCTCACGAGTTATTTTTGCTTGGAGTGCCTCTCATTCCTCGTTTCATCACCGAGATGGCCCATTCTGAGACTGGCATTGATATTCATCCCGGCGCATCTATCGGTCATCATTTCACCATTGACCACGGTACAGGTATCGTCATTGGCGAAACATGTATCATTGGCAACTATGTGAAACTTTATCAAGGCGTCACCTTAGGCGCTAAGAGTTTCTCTCTTGACGATAAGGGTAACCCCATCAAGGGTATTCTGCGCCATCCTATTATAGAGGATAACGTGGTAATCTATGCCAATGCCACCGTGCTTGGCCGTATTACCATTGGCTCTGGCTGCATAGTAGGTGCCAACACTTGGGTCTTGGAGGACATGGCGCCACAAACAAAGAAATTTGTAAAATCATAAAAACTTTATTCACAATATCTCAATTCATTAATAATGGAATTTGAACTCATCGCCAAAACTTTCATGGGATTGGAACAAGTGCTGGCAAAAGAGCTCACCCAAATGGGTGCAAATAATGTTCAGATCGGCAGACGTATGGTGTCCTTTACAGGCGACAAGGAAATGATGTATCGTGCTAATTTCCAGTTGCACACTGCCATTCGGGTATTAAAGCCCATTAAGCGCTTCAAAGCACATTCCGCAGAGGAAGTCTACGATGAAGTAAAAAAAATCGACTGGAGCGAATACATCCTAAAGGGGAATACTTTTTCTGTAGACTCCGTGGTGTACTCCGACGAGTTTCATAACTCTCGCTTTGTCACCTACAAGGTAAAAGATGCTATTGTTGATCAATTCAGGGAGCAAAAGGGAGAACGCCCAAATATCTCTGTCAGTAATCCTGATATTCGTCTTCACATTCATATCTCAGATTACGACGCTACCATGTCACTTGATTCAAGTGGCGAAAGCTTGCATCGTAGAGGCTATAGACAGGAGAGCGTAGCAGCCCCACTCAATGAAGTGTTGGCTGCCGGCATGATATTGATGACTGGATGGAAGGGCGACACTGACTTCATCGATCCAATGTGCGGATCCGGAACTCTTCCCATAGAGGCTGCGCTGATTGCTAGAAACATTGCCCCAGGCGTATATCGCAAGGACTATGCCTTTGAGAAATGGCCTGACTTTGACAAGGATTTGTTCGACTTTATTTATAACGACGACTCCCAAGAGCGCGAGTTTAAGCATCATATCTATGGCTACGACAATGATATGAAGGCTGTAAACACAGCTAAAATAAATGTGAAGGCAGCAGGTCTCAGCAATGAGATCAGCATTGAGTGTCAAGACTTCAAAAACTTCAGGAAGCCTCAAGATAAGGGTATGATGGTGATGAACCCACCCTATGGCGAACGTATTTCGACTCCAAACCTTCTCGGCACTTACAAGATGATTGGCGAAAGACTCAAGCATGAGTTTGGTGGCAATGAGGCTTGGATACTTAGTTACCGCGAGGAATGCTTTGAACAGATTGGCCTAAAGCCAAGCATTAAGATACCTTTATATAATGGCAGCTTGGAATGCGAGTTCCGCAAGTACACTCTGTTTGATGGTAGGATGAGAGATTTCCGTCAAGAAGGTGGCACTGTTAAAACCGAAGAGGAAAAGCGCGAAATGGCGCAGAAAAACCGCTTCAAGAAGAACCGCGATTTCAAGGAACGCCTGGAAGCAGAGGTAGCTAATGAAGATGCCGACATTCGCTCATTCCAATTCCATAGCTTAAGTCGTAAAGAGCCTAGCGTCGGTAGACGTGACTTTAAGGAAGGACGTCGTGAAGACAGAGGTGACAGAAGATTTGGTCGTGATGACCACAGTGAATTCCGTCCACGTCATAAGGACGATAGCTTCCGCCCTCGCCACAACAATGGTTTCAAGGGAAACGACAGACGTGGCGGAAAGAAACCGATGGACTGAAAAAACATTCTGTGGACAATGAAGATTAGTTGGATTGTAGTAGCAATGATGGCTATAGCAAGTATCATGGGTGGTACGACGACGACCCAAGCACAAGAGGCACTAAAGCAATTTACGCTTGAAGACCTCAACTATGGCGGGAATAATTATCACAACATGACCGCCAAGAATCGCTTTACCACATGGTGGGGCGATGAGTTGGTGCGCTTGGACATGGAACAATGCTACTTAGTCAACAAGAAAACAGGCAAGGAGAAGGTGCTTTTCACTCTAGAACAGGCTAATAAATGGCTTGGAAACAGTGACGATAACAAGCTACGCTCACTCTATTATATTGGGTTTCCTTACCCCGATAAGCCTTTGGTAATGATTCAAGCCAAAGACAAAAGAGTGCTGTTAAACTTCAAGACTCAAAAAATCGAATGGTCTCAGAGCACAGCCAATGCCAATGCACTGGAATGGAACTCAGTTTCGCGGGCAATGGTTTATCAAAGTCCTAAAGATAACAACCTTTTCGTCCGTGATGCATCAGGTAACGACACACAGCTCTCCACAGATGCCTCACGCGATATCGTGTATGGACAAAGCGTCCATCGTGATGAATTCGGGTATACCAAAGGCTCTTTTTGGAGCCCTGACGGACAACGACTTGTCTTTACGAGAATGGATCAGAGTATGGTCAGTGACTATCCTCAGGTGGATATCCCTGATGCAGACTGGAAGCCAAGCGAGAATGAAAGCCGTATCGCCAAGTCCACGCCAGACAAATACCCCATGGCTGGTGAGGCCATGCACAAGGTGACTATCGGTGTATATGACCTACGTTCAGGTAAGACTATCTACCTGAAAGCTGGTGATCCGACTGACCGATACTTCACCAATCCTGCTTGGAGTCCTGATTCTAAGACCGTTTATCTCTTTGAACTGAACCGTGACCAAAACGATTGCAGGCTTGTAAGCTATGACGCTACAACAGGCGATAAGATTGCAGAGCTATATCGTGAGACTGACGATAAATATGTGGAGCCCCTCCACCCCATTCTGTTTATACCTTGGGACGGCTCTAGATTTATCATGCAAAGCCAGAAAGACGGCTATAATCACATCTACCTATTCGATAAGGATGGGCATCAATTGCAGCAAATTACCAAGGGGAAATGGGTTGTTATGGATGTACTCGGTTTTGATAAGATACAACATAGCATCATCATTGCTAGCAATGAACTGAATCCTATACAGCGTAATCTGTTTACGGTAAACTTGAAAACAGGTAAGCGTACGCTCATAGATGAGAGTGGAACGGGCTATCATTTTGGCACCATCAGCACTTCTGGACAATATCTCCTAGATAATTATACGGCACCGGACGTTCCTCGTAACATCTCAATCGTTAGTTCTAAAAACAAGCCAAAACGCTATTTCACCGCCGAAGATCCATGGAAAGGTTACAATATTCCAGAGTATCAGTGCGGAACAATCAAGGCTGCCGATGACACAACCGACCTATATTATCGTATGGTCTTACCTATCGGTTTCGACAAAAACAAGAAGTATCCAACCATTATCTATGTCTATGGTGGCCCTCATGCTCACAACATAGATGCTAGATGGCATTGGGGTAGTCGCTCTTGGGAAACCTACATGGCACAAAAAGGATACCTACTATTCATCCTTGACAACCGTGGAAGCGAGAATAGAGGAAAAGATTTCGAGCAAGTGACATTCCGTCATCTTGGCGATAACGAGATGAAAGACCAAATGGAAGGAGTTAAGTTCCTTCAGAGTCTGCCTTATGTAGATGCTAACCGAATGGGGGTGCATGGTTGGAGTTTTGGTGGCTTCATGACGATCAACATGATGACAACTCACCCAGAGGTTTTCAAGGTGGGTGTAGCCGGTGGTCCGGTAATCGATTGGAGGTGGTATGAGGTCATGTATGGTGAAAGATACATGGATACTCCACGGTCCAATCCTGAGGGCTATGCTCAGTCGAGTTTGCTCCCAAAGGCTAAGGATTTGAAAGGAAAATTACAGATAATCACTGGTTATAATGATGTGACCGTTGTACCACAACATTGTCTCACATTCATCAAAGAGTGCATTCAGGTAGGCACTCAACCCGACTTCTTCGTTTATCCAGGTGAGCCCCACAATATGAGAGGGCATCAATCAACTCACCTGCACGAACGGATTTCACAGTATTTTGACGACTATCTGAAATAAAAAGATCATTGTTTAACCCTAAAACTGAATAAGATGAAGATATTACTTTTAGGCAGTGGTGGCCGCGAACATGCCTTAGCATGGAAGATTGCACAAAGCAAGCAGTGTGAAAAGCTCTTCATCGCTCCAGGCAATCCCGGCACTTCGGCATTAGGCGAGAATGTAAACATCGGTGTAAACGAGTTTGACAAGCTTAAGGATTTTGCTGTCAACGAAAACATCGATATTATGGTAGTAGGACCAGAAGACCCATTGGTCAATGGTATCTATGACGTCTTTAAGAGCGATTCACGTACAGCGAATGTAACGGTCATCGGCCCAAGCAAACTTGGAGCTGAGCTGGAGGGCAGCAAAGATTTTGCTAAGGGATTCATGCAACGCCATAATATCCCAACTGCAGCTTACCAGACATTTGATGGAACGTCCGTTGAGGAAGGGCTCAAGTTCCTTGAAACTCTTCGTCCTCCCTATGTGCTCAAGGCTGATGGACTGGCTGCAGGCAAGGGCGTTCTCATTGTTCCGACATTGGAAGAGGCAAAGAAGGAGTTTACAGAGATGCTTGCCGGCATGTTCGGCAAAGCCTCAGCCAAGGTCGTCATCGAAGAGTTCCTTTCAGGTATAGAGTGTTCCGTCTTTGTATTAACTGATGGCAAACACTATCAGATTTTGCCTGAGGCTAAGGATTATAAGCGCATTGGTGAACACGATACAGGGCTAAACACCGGTGGTATGGGAAGTGTATCTCCAGTTCCTTTTGCCACTAAGGAATGGATGAACAAGGTTGAAAACACTATCATCCGTCCTACCGTCGATGGATTAGCTGCCGAAGGCATCGACTATAAGGGCTTCATCTTCTTCGGGCTCATCAATGTTGATGGTAATCCGATGGTCATCGAGTATAACTGTCGCATGGGAGACCCTGAGACAGAATCAGTGATGCTCAGACTGAAGAGTGACATTGTCGATCTTTTTGAAGGTGTGGCAAATGGAGATCTGGATAAGCGGACCATTGAATTCGATTCACGTGCCGCTGTCTGTGTGATGCTCGTTAGCGGTGGTTACCCTGGGGCTTACACTAAAGGCTACCACATACTTGGTCAGGAAGAGGTACAAGGGAGCATCGTCTTCCATTCGGGCACAGCTCTTAAAGATGGTCAATTGGTAACCAATGGCGGTCGAGTAATGGCCGTTTCATCATACGGCGACAACAAAGAGGGTGCTCTTGAAAAGTGCTTCACTGAGGCAAAGAAAATCAAATTTTTTGGGAAGAACTTTCGACGAGACATCGGTAAAGATTTATAAACAATAAAGAAGTCCACCTTTGTGGGCTTCTTCATCATTTCTTCTTGATAAGGGAGACTGCAGATTAATAAGATGACATATCCTCAGACACGCATAGCACGATCGCGATGGATGTTACCCACTGTGGCCATCTATGCTGCGATAGTTTGTTTGGTGGAAGGTGTTGTAACCCAACAACTTTGGCTTCAAATCATACTACTTGCTGTCTCCACTCTGATGATTGCTGAGCTGAACAATGCCAATTCCCTTATTCGCATCTATAGTCGCACGGTCTCATCATCGTTCTTAATAATGACACTGATGGCAATATTTCTCTTGCCGTCAATCAAGGTAGCCGTCACACAGCTTACTGTCATTTGTTTTTTTCTTTTTTTATTTAGAGCTTATCAGAATTCGTCAGCTACGGGATGGGTGTTCTACGCATTTTGTTCCTTAGGCATTACCAGTATCGTCTTCGTGCAAGTGCTCTTCTTCATGCCTATATTGTGGATTCTCATGGCCACAAACGTATTGGCTTTCAGTGCAAGAACATTCTTTGCGTCCATCCTTGGAGTCATAGCACCCTATTGGTTCGTCGGAGCTTATATGTTCTTCACTAACGACCTTGACTTCTTACCTCGACATTTCATAGAATTAGCACAATTAGGCCCAGTCTTCGATCTATCGATTTTAGACGAACACCGTCTCACTACGGGAGCTTTTATTCTGCTTTTAGCCATTATCGGAAGTGTTCACTTCTGGATTTATAGCTATCTGGACAAGATTCGAACACGCATGATTTATGAAATCTTGATTATTCTCGATGCCTGCTGTTTCGTCTTCATCGTACTACAACCACAGCATTTCGACGTTCTGTTAGCAATGAATATCTTAATCACTGCTCCAATTATTGGACACTATTTGGCGCTTTCCCATACCAAAGTGTCTAACATTTGTTTCTTCATAATCATTGCTTTGGCATTGCTCATCACCGTTTATAATCTATGGATTCCATCACCGATCTTCTCCTAAACTATGGCTATTGGGGGATGCTTATTTCCGCTTTCTTAGCTGGAAGTATCCTACCTTTCAGCAGTGAGGCTATTCTTTTAGGACTACAAGCCGCCGGTTTGCACCCCGTTGCACTCGTCGTCTATGCCACTATTGGTAATGTGCTTGGGTCCATGTTCAACTATTTCATTGGTAGTCTCGGTCGTATCGAGTGGATAGAAAAGTATCTCGGCGTTAAGAAAGATAAGTTGGATAAGGCTCAAAAATTCTTAAATGGGCGCGGTGCATTAATGGGATTTTTCTCCTTTATCCCTGTCATTGGCGATCCTCTCACCATTGTCCTTGGTTTGATGAAGTCAAACGTGATTCTCACATTGATCAGTATAACCATTGGAAAAGGACTACGCTATGCCCTATTGGCTTATGGAGTCCATTTCTTCTTTTAATTCTCATAGGTTGTATATTCCTTAAGCTCTCGCAATAATACCAAGCTACATACCCAGCAGAGTATTTTTCATTTCAAGTTTGAGCGGATAACAAAGAATAATGACTATCTTTGTCTGCAAATAATAATGAAATGAGCAAGCGTCTTCTAGGCACACTATATATTCTTTTTCTTTGCACAAGCATTTACGCACAAGCCTTCACCTCTCCAAAACGTGAAGTGCGTGCAATTTGGCTCACCACCATCGGCGGGCTTGATTGGCCCCACAACTATGCCCGAAACGCGTCCGGCATAGAACGTCAGCAGAAAGAATTGTGCAGTATTCTCGATCAATATCAACGCGCTGGCATCAATACGGTATTACTTCAAACGCGTATTCGCGGCACGATGATATATCCTTCGCAATACGAACCTTGGGATGGATGCCTCTCTGGAATACCGGGACGGTCACCGGGGTACGATGCTTTGCGGTTCGCCATCGATGAATGCCACAAACGTGGAATGGAGTTGCATGCGTGGATTGTGTCCATTCCTATTGGAAAATGGACGCAAGCCGGTGTGAAAAACCTTCGTAAAACACATTCTAATTTAGTTGTTCGTATCGGTCAAGAGGGATACCTCAACCCTGAAAACATTGGAACGGCCAACTATATCGCTGATATCTGCGAGGAAATCACACGAAACTACAACGTAGATGGCATTCATCTGGACTATATACGCTATCCAGAAACATGGACCATCAAAGTATCTCGGGAACGAGGAAGAGACTATATTACTGGTATAGTTCGTGCAGTAAGTCAACGAGTAAAGGCTTTGAAACCATGGGTTAAGATGAGTTGCTCACCAGTTGGGAAGTTTGACGACCTGTCTAGATATTGGAGTCACGGTTGGAATGCATACACAAAAGTGTGTCAGGATGCTCAAGGGTGGATGCGTGATGGCTTTATGGACCAGCTTTATCCCATGATGTACTTTCGTGATGACCAGTTCTTTCCATTTGCCATTGACTGGGCTGAGCAAAGTCAAGGACGTATGGTTGCACCAGGATTGGGCATCTATTTCCTCGATCCAAAGGAAGGAAACTGGCAACTTAGCGATGTAACGCGAGAGATGCAAGTGCTGAGAGAGTATGGTTTGGGACAGACTTTCTTCCGCGGAAAGTTCTTCACTGACAACGTACAAGGCATTTATGACTTCACATGCAGGTTCAATCATAACCTCGCCTTGGTACCAGCCATGACATGGATGAGCAACAAAACACCCTCTCAACCCTCTGATATCAAAGTTCAAAAGGATGGGCTTACATGGACTGGAACTACTCCCTACTATAATATTTATAGTAGTAACACTTGGCCCGTAGATACAAAGAATCCGGAAAACCTATTGGCTATCCGGAGAGAAAAAAGTTCAATAGCAATACCCACAGAGGGAAGATACTTTGCCATAACGGGTATGGACGAATATGGAAACGAAAGCAATGCTTCCCAAAGTCACGAATTGAATCAAGCCCAACGCATTGATATCCCTTTGCTAAAATGTGATGGCAATCGTCTGACACTACCCCAAAAGAACCCGCAATTGGATGCTGATTTGGTCATTATCGAAACCATACAGGGCAGTTTGGTGGCAACAAAGGCCTATCGAGGCAAAACCTTGGATGTTTCAAGCATACCAGAAGGATACTACGTGTTAAAGTCTCTCGGACGTAAAGGTGTTACGCATCGATTGGGGTTCTTCATGATTAAGAGGAACCCAGCAATACCGTCCTTTATCTAATAAGGAACAAATAGAAAACTCTTATCTCATATTTGCATCCACAAAAGATAGTGGAAGCAAATCCTTTATACTTTTAATCTTGTAAACTCCCACCTGTCCATAGAGCAAGATTTCTATGGGTTGCCGATATCGATCCTCTATTTCTAAGATGACTTGCCGACATGCTCCGCATGGAGTTACAGGCTGTTCCAATAACCCCATGTCGTTGCGCGCAGCAATGGCAAGCATCTCTACTGGTTGGTCTGGGCAGTTAGCCTGAGCTGCAAAAATAGCTGTGCGCTCGGCACATAGGCCCGAAGGAAATGCAGCATTTTCCTGATTAGCACCGATAAACACCTTTCCATCAGCAAGACGAGCTGCTGCTCCTACATAGAATCGACTATATTTGGCATATGCATTCTTCGTCGCGTCAGCTGCGCTGAGCACTAAAGCACGTTCTGTATCATTCAGTTCTTCGAGAGAAGAGAATTCTATTGTGGTCTCAATCTTTATCTGTTTCATGCTCTGTGGTTTTTAGTTTTCAAATCGATTATGGTTTAACGAATTCAAAAGCACCAATATCGGGCTTTGAGTCACGCTGCTTCCCATCGTGATCAGAGGTGCGAGCAGTCGTTGGATTAGCTGCATCGATCGCACTAGAAATACTATCTAAATGAAAGTCATAACGCAAGCTGTCTATGTCTATACGCTTAAAATGCTTTTCACCTGTTCGTATTGTGTCCTTGATGTCTTCGAAAGATACATCAGTAAAGTGAATACTGTCATCAGTTTCAGGCTTTGGAGTTCTGATAATGCAATTGGCAAAGTTAAACGAAAAAGCAGTAGTCGTATCACTTCGCTCTCCCAACAGCATATCGTCGGCATAACCAGTGATAAGCGTATTCATCACTGTAAGATTCTCCACTGGATATTTCCCAGTAAAGTGCAGTGCCACACCACGCTGCGAATCGAATGGATAAAACTGTGCAAATGTACAATTGTTGATCATTGCCGAGCCACCATTAAGAAGCAAACAATCATGTAATGTGTTGGTGATTTGGGTGTTAAATATATTCAATTGAGCATTGCTTGCCAAGAGACCATAACCCTGACAGTTGTGAATTGTGCTGTTTTCAAGTGACAATTTCTGTTTAAAAATGTTGCAGGAGTCGATTACTATGCCATTATAAGTGCTGTGCACGTCGGTAAACTGCAATACATTATCAGTAGAGGAGCTATGGAAACGTATACCCTGCCATTGTCCTGGGGTAAGATCATAAGGTAGATAATCAAACATTCTATCTATTCTATCTCCACGCAAGACAACTTTTTTGCCAGCAGTACCATTACACAATAATCTTCCGTAAATATCCAAACCAGCATTCTGATGAAAATAAAAGGTATTACCCTCAGCCAAAGTCAACGTCGCAGCTGAGTCGACTTTGATGCCTCCATAAATAATAATTGGACGACCTTTAGAATCAATCGTTGAGTCACTAGAAATGCGCACATTACGCATTGCTATAGCATCCCAACTAAAAGCCTTAAGGTTAACGCACTGCTCTACTCCACTCTCCAAGGTAAATACCAAATCGTCGGAAGTTAGTTGTGGAAGCTCGGCATGGTTTACAGGTGCTGTAAGCTCAATAAAAACACGCAGACTATCCTTATCTCTCAGTTCTAATCCAGATACTTGATAGTTGGATTCCTCTCCTAGATAGTTCCCAGCTACATTCACACGAAAGCCGGAACGGTCACCATTGGCAAGTCTGATGCAACTGCAGCGCAAACCATCGCCAGACATGTTGTACACCCATAGCGACTTCGTGGTACTCGGTACATTGCTGAAAACAGTATCAAGCTGCACTGTGTCAGTAGAAAACGATAGCAGATGCGACGAGGAGTTAGAGATACTCTCGTCATCGATGCATGAGGCCAAAAGCCCCATAACCACAACCATCATTAGCAGCAATCGTTTCATCTTACCTAATTATATCTAACTTCCAAGTATTTAGAGTTCATCAGAAGTATCATAATAACCCTGAAGTAGTCTATAATATTGTGCAAACCAACAAACTTCCGTCTGTCTGGGGGAACATATTTAGGCCGATTTCTTTCGTTTCAGCCACCATCTTATACCAAAATATAACACAGCAATAGCTACAAGACTTAAGACCACAATCTTAATATACTCCCCATATTCCATAATCTTCTCATCGAGTTGAGACTCTGGTACAATAGTATGGAGATACCAACCAAGGGCAGCAAGAATGATATTCCAAGCACCTGCGCCTAATGTAGTATAGAGAAGGAACTTCCAATAATGCATCTTTGACAATCCTGCAGGTATCGAGATGAGGTGGCGGATACCTGGGATAAGTCTTCCAGTAATGGTCGCTGCCATCCCGTGGTCATTGAAATAATGCTCACTCTTCTCAACTTTCTGCTGATTGAGAAGACAAAGCTTACCCAAACGACTATTGGCAAAACGATAGATGATTGGGCGACCAAGATAATACCCGGCGGCATAGTTGATGCTTGCGCCACAGTCTGCACCAAGTGTTGCAAAGAGGATAACTAAGAAAATATTGAGATTTCCACCCGCGGCATGGTAAGCTGCCGGTGAAACGACAAGTTCTGAAGGAACAGGAATAACCGTACTTTCCAAGAGCATGAGGAAGAATATGGTTCCGTAATTCAGATTGCTAAGCAATGACGAGAATATATTCATATTGATTCGAAAGATGAATGAATGATTGAATACTAATGATTTATTCAGACAAGAAAGTCTCCTCTTTTACCAAAGTAAATCGGGGAGGCTTTCATTGAATATTGTATTATGAAGAGTCAATCTTCTATTTTTTACTTTGTTTTGCCCAAGTATCCTTAAGACCCATTGTCTTATTGAACACTGGACTTTCGTCTGTCGTGTCCAGATCGGCCATGAAATAGCCGAGACGAATGAACTGCAAATACTGGCCGGGGTTGCAATGCGCTGCATAGTCTTCTACATAGCAGTTATCATTGATGTGCAATGAATCTGGATTTAACAACTCGTGGAAGTCACGTTCGTCTGCCGAAGGATTCTCTACGGAGAACAGTCGATCATATTCTCTTACTTCAGCCTTGATGCAATGGTCAACGCTCACCCAATGGAGAGTACCCTTCACCTTACGGTTGGCTCCGGCAAGTCCACTCTTACTTTCGGGATCATACTCGGCTTGGATTTCTGTAATATTACCGTCTGCATTCTTTGTGCAACCTGTACACTTCACGATATACGCATTCTTCAAACGTACCTCCTGCCCAGGAGTCATGCGGAAGAACTTCTTTGGCGCATCCTCTAAAAAGTCGGCGCGTTCCATCCACAATTCGCGTGAGAATGTAATAGTGTGAGTTCCACCGTTCTCGTCCTCTGGATTATTCTCTGCGAGCATTGCCTCGGTCTGTCCTTCGGGATAGTTAGTAATGACAAGACGCACAGGGTCAACCACTGCTGACACACGAGTCGACTTCTTGTTGAGGTCGTCACGTACAGCAGCCTCAAGCAAGGCGATGTCATTCAGCGCATCAAACTTAGTGTAACCAATAGACTTGATAAAGTTGCGGATGCTCTCAGGCGAGAATCCACGACGACGCATACCACTCAGAGTCGGCATACGTGGGTCGTCCCAGCCGTTCACCAAACCCTCCTGTACCAAGGCGAGAAGCTTACGCTTAGACATCATCGTATAGGTAAGATTAAGTCGATTGAACTCAATCTGTCGTGGACGGAAATCATTCAAGCCCTTATCAATAGTACCATCATATTCTTTTAGATAATCCACAAACTTGTCATACAGAGGGCGATGGGGCACGAACTCCAAAGTACAGATGGAATGGGTCACACCCTCAAAGTAATCACTCTGCCCGTGAGCAAAGTCATACATTGGGTAGCAATGCCATGTAGTTCCAGTGCGATGGTGAGGTGTATGGATAATGCGATAGATTACCGGGTCACGAAAGTGCATATTGGGATTGGCCATGTCCAACTTTGCACGCAGGACCATAGATCCCTCTACGGCTTCCGGCGTATTCATCGAACGGAAAAGACTTAAATTTTCCTCCACTGGACGATCGCGATAAGGACTCGCAACGCCAGGAGTGGTGGGTGTGCCCTTCTGCTCAGCTATCTGTTCAGATGTCTGCTCATCCACATATGCATAGCCCTTCTCTATCATCCAAATGGCAAAATCCCACAGTTTCTGAAAGTAATCGGAAGCATAGTAGATATTGTTCCATTTGAAACCAAGCCATTCGATATCGTGCAGGATGTTTTCGACATACTCCGTATTCTCCTTAGTTGGATTAGTATCATCGAAACGAAGATTGCACACACCATTATATTTTTCAGCCACACCGAAATCCATACAGATGGCTTTGGCATGCCCAATGTGAAGGTAACCATTTGGTTCAGGAGGGAAACGAGTCTGTATGCGACCGCCGTTTTTGCCCTCGGTCAAGTCCTCCTCTACAAATTGTTCCACGAAACTGAGCCCAACTTTTTTATCGTTGTTACTTTCTATATTGTCCATAATTACCATTCTATGATTACGATTATAATGCAAAGTTACTCATTTTTTCAACAATTGCTATGTGAAAGTTCCAAAAAGATTTGGATGTCTCACAAAAATGCTTTAACTTTGTGAACGTTATCCTGAATACAATCTTTTTACCTTAATGTAAAGGCTAATACCTATTGAGAAAGAATGGCGATCGCTGTGAAGCGAACGCCATTTCTCTTTTTATACATTTCATCCCATGAAGAGCTATCCATAATGCCTTGAAAATGGGTAAGATATTCAGAGATTATATGATACGTCTCTATATATCTTACCTGAAGCTTAAGGGAATGACTGCAATCCTATTATTTTATACCACGCTCATTAAGTGCCTTAGCATATTTGTGGGCATTGAGCAAGTGTTCCGCATAAGTGTGAGCGAAATTGTGGGTTCCACTTAAATCCTCCTTGGCACACATATAAAGATAGTCATGGTGCACTAAATTGAGCACGGCATCAACCCCAGCGATAGTCGGGATGCGTATTGGTCCCGGTGGCAAGCCTGGATTTTTGTAAGTGTTGTAGGGACTATCGATAAAGAGCAACTTTTCATAAATTCGCTTCAATCCAAACTGTTTCCAAGCAAATTTGATTGTAGGATCAGCTTGAAGTGGCATGCCCTCAGGGTATTTGTCGTCACGATAGTTTAACCGATTATAGTACATGCCGGCAATCATAGGCTTCTCGCTATTGTTGGCTGTCTCTTCATCGACAATACTTGCTAAAGTTACGACCTGAAGTGGTGTAAGTTTTAATGCTTCTACCTTTGACGTACGGTCATCATTCCAGAACTTTTCATATTCCTTTTGCATGTACTTCATCAGCCCATCAGGCGTCACATTCCAATACATATCATAGGTGTTGGGAATGAAGAGGGCTGGAAGAGTCGTCGTATCATAGCCGTATTTTTTGCAAAAAGTCTCATCCGAGAAAGCCCTTGCAAACGTAGCACTATCAATCATCAACTTGTTACCCAATGCCCCAGCAAGGTCACCAATGGTACGCACACTGGGAATAGTCAGTGCTAGCGGCTCCTGCATGCCATTCTTGATGTGGCGAAACAACATGAATGCACCAGTAGAAGGCTTTATCGCATAGCGTCCAGTGTGTAGCTTATTAGTCATACCACTATGGCGAGAAAGTGTAGTGAACGCATGATAACAATGTTTCTGAGCAATAGGCTCCAACTTTTGCATCAGCGAGTCATAATTATCATTCTCGTCAACATATATGTAAGTGGTCTTATCAGACCCTGTGAACGATGTGAAGAAGTAATAGTAAGCAACTCCAGCCAACACAAGAAGGCAAGCGGCGGCGGGCACTAGATACTTCATTTTCACGCTTTTAATCATGATGATAATTGTATATGAATTATTGTGCAAAGGTACATCTAAATAGCATAGCAACAAAACATTTAAGTCCAATCTTAGCCACTTTTTTGGTTAAGGAATGTAATGGGCTTACGGTCGATGCCCAACGGTTGCGCCGTTACATTGTAACCGCGTGGCGGTTAAATAGTAACGGCCCCGTGATTCAATTTGAATCACGGGGCCACAAAGTATCAACCACAAAGTCGCAGTTTATCCAAAATAGAAGCCTGTCATTGCCATGGCTCCCAATGTACACATGTTATTGAATACCAATGGTTTTTCTTCCTGTGATGCACCGAGCACATAGAGCAGTGGAAGATAATGGTCAGGTGTGGGAACGGCATAACGAGCATTGGGGTGTGAGGAAAAGTTGATAGCAGCATCATCGACTCGCTGCTCCACTGACCTGACTATAAAATCATTAAATGCCTCTGCTTCACGAGTGCCATGAGTATTCTCCCAATCCACTTGTCGAAGGTTGTGAACAACATTGCCTGACCCAATAATCAAATAGCCCTGGTCTCGTAGTTCGGACAACAATTGTCCAATCTCATAGTTCTGTTGTGGTCTAACAACACCGTTGACTGACAATTGCACAACCGGAATATCAGCTTCTGGGAACATGTGCACCAATGGCGTCCATGCTCCATGATCTATTCCCCAATTATTATCCACCTTTGCGCCCAGCTCCTTGATGCCCAACACGGCATCGCTAAGTACGGCATATCCCTCGGGTTGGTACTTCACCTCATACAATGCACGTGGGAAGCCATACATATCAAATATTTGTTCGGGGTGCGCTGTACGTTGTACCAGGTTTGTTGACTTATACCAATGAGCCGAAATCATCAGTATTGCCCTGGGAAGCCCATGTTCTGTCAGCACCTTTTGTCCAATACGAGCGAGCTCGTGAGTAACTTTTGAATCCTCCAATGCAAGCATCGGACTGCCGTGCCCTATAAATATTGCCGGCATCTTACCAGGTTTTGTTGCTCCTACCATTGTATTTCTCCTTTTCAAAATTTTAAAATGAAAAAGGGGTGACCGTCAAGACAGTCACCCCATCAATCATTCATTGTGTTATTTAACCCACTTCAATTTTCTTTTGAACTTTCTTGTTCTGAACAGTTCGTGGTAGAACTACCTTCAGAACACCATCTTCAACTTTGGCTTCAATCTTGTCAGTTTCGACATCATCGGGAAGAACCAATGCCTGTTGATAGCTACTATAGGAGAACTCACGGCGCAAATAATGCTCGTTTTTATTCTCTTCATTCTTCTCATCCTTGTGTTCCATTTTGATAAGCAGATTGCCATCGTCGTTGATTGTTACATCAAAATCCTTCTTGGTCATGCCTGGTGCGGCAATCTCCACATCATACTGTTTGTCATTTTCTTTAACGTTAATGGACGGAGCTGTAGCCCTCACTTTGGGCATCCAACCATCATCAAAGAAATCTCTAAACGAATTGTCTAACCAATTGTTTGTTGAATGTAATACTGGAAACAACATAATCTTTACCTCCTGTTTATATTTTTAATTGTCAATAAATCAATTCCTTGGAACCTTTAGACTCCTTTTCATTTACCTTCCGGCTTCCATTAAATCAATTTGCAACATCTATGCCGACACCTCAAATATTTAATCTGGCCCAGAACTTGCCGCCAAATTGACACAAAACAATTAAATCCATAAACTTTTTCTGCCAAAAATGTCACATTTCGGCCACAGAACAGGTTCTGTTACTATAAAACAATGGTCCTCTTCACAATAAATCCACATCTCTCAAGCTACCCTACTCCTATTCATGACCATAATAAGAGGACAACGAATAGGGGAAAAGTTAACCTGAGAGATATGGAACTGCGAATCAAACTATCACTTGCCAATTTTCATTAGCAGATCGAAAGTCGCTTAATGTAAAGGCTTTATAGATACATTCTTGACCATGCACCCTTTCACAAAACTAGTATCGAATTCTCCTTTTGGGTCCTGAGCTTTGATATCTTCAAAGGTGAAGTCTTCTAAATCATACTTATCCGACTTTTCTAGATAATAAAATCGGTTACTAGCAATTACATTCACATTGCGCAAGGTGACATTACTCACCACGGTGCGGGGCATATTGGCGCGTGGCTTAAGATCATAAAATTGCATCCACCTGTCTGCACGAATACCGTTTTTCACATCACCCGTGATGTTCTCTGCAAGGACATACGCATATTTCTGAGGTGTATCTGGGCGCATCTTGAATCGAAGGATATTGCCGGTCTGATGAAACTTACAGTCACGCAAAATAATATTGCGGCAATTCCATGCCTCGCTTCCAAAGGTAATACCGCCTCCGGCCTTGCCAAAGGAACACTTCTGCACAATAATTCGCTCACATGCGCCATTGCCCGCGATCGTGTCCACCCATGTACCCTTACCACCTTTGAGACAGATGCCATCGTCATTCACGTTGACATAACAGCCGTGAACCAAGGCGTCAGAGACGGCATCGAGGTCGAGACCATCGGTGCTCGGACCTTTAGGATACTCTTCAGTGTTAGCCCATATATAACAATTGATATACCTTACACGCTTGCAGTTATAGATGTGATTGGTCCAAAAGCCAGAGTTAACTAGCCTCACACCAGTCACCGCCACATCGTCGCTATTGGCGATATAGACCAGTCGAGGGCGCAAGGCCTCAAGATTGGTGCATTTAGGATTTACCTTGCGCCGGAGCCAAAACTCATCCCAAAACCTCCAGCCATTGCCATCGATCGTGCCATGTCCAGAGATGGTGAACCCGTTGCAACCAATAGCATTGACCAGTGCAGCAAAGTATTTGATTGTCTGTCCCTCCAAACGAGTATCGATGATCGAATAATTGGTGATGGCATCGATGCCTTTGAGTCTTGCACCTTCAAGCAAATGAAGATGGGTACCAGGTTTGAAGAACAAGCTTCCAGAGAGAAAAGTACCACGTGGGATAACAACCACACCGCCACCCTCACGAGCGCAACGGTCTATCACGTCCTGAATCTTTTTGGTCTGCAAGATTGTGGAGTCAATTCCTACTCCATAATCAGTAATGACATATTGCTTGCCAAGACGGTCGACGTTCACCTCCGTGGTGTCTGAAAACCATGACGAGATAGGCGTACCGTCAGGAAACAGCGCTGGCTTCGTCTTTTTACCTTGGGCAGAAATCCCAATGGCTAGTAAAATAACTGCAAAGAGTATTCGCTTTAGCATTGTAATAAAGAGTTTGTTAATATTAAAATATGTATGATTAGTTTATTGACGAAGTAAAATTCGGTCATTACGTGTCCATTGGATAAGTAGTTTCTCCATGCCCAACGCAATTACAATCGTTTTGAATCGCTAAAATGTGATCTGATAGATGCAAAGATAACACTTTTCCCCCAATTTTGCTAATGCTTCCTGCAACAATCATCCTTTTGCATCAAAGAATCTCGATTCTCATCTCCTACCAGATTAAAGAGATGATTACATCAATTATATAAAAAGCGAAAAGACATATATAACAGGCGACAACACCTTCTTGTCTCCATAGCACACCTTCCTGCATGGACAATCCTTGCGACCTGCAAGACACCCATATACATTCTGGCGTAATGGACATTTGGTAGTCTTGTCATTCCAGCCTATTTTTTGTATTCAGGAATTTATTTCCGGATATTCTTCAAAAGTAAAGAGCCACTTTAGATGTGTCCT
>DHOP01000015.1:0-2445 GCA_002407775.1 Prevotella sp. UBA5387 | reverse complement strand
AAAGAGCCACTTTAGATGTGTCCTTATGGATCGGCGAGCAGGGAGCGAGTATTTCGGGATATGTGGAGCAGGTACTTCGGGAGCATCTTGACCAATACAAGGAGAATGTGGAAAGATGGCGGAAACTCTGAACCTCTGCATTCCTAGAACGCAAGCCTGTGCCGTGTTACCGCATTCAGTGAATGCGGTAACACGGCAGGGCTTGTCAACCTCATTCTTGATACAGCAAGATGTGTCTTTGTAACACAGGTTACTGTTTGTACCACAAAGGCCCTTGCCACAAGGTGGATTAACTCGCTCCGAAGTCGTAATTATTATTAGGAGAACAATACAGAAGTATTTTGCAAGTGATAAATCTACGAAAAGAAGTTTCTAAGAGATATGATGATACGCCCAACAAATAGGACAACTAACACATCTTCCTGCCCAAATCCAATAACCAAATTCAAGGGACAGATAAGGGGAAACTCTCTTAAAAATCACTGTGTATCTTTATTATTATGTTTAATTTCGAGAATATAGTGTTGTGTATCCCGTAAAAGTTTTTTTGCCCATCTTATTCCCTCGCCATGCTCTGAGAATGCTATATAATCGACCCCTAATGCCACGATTTCTTCAAATTGAACAAGGGCATCATCAACCTGTTCGTTAAATGCTAGCGCAACGGCGTAGTTATACTTTACAAGTGGGTCGTTCGGCTGTTGTGCAAAAGCTTCTTTTGCATACAACAGACATTCATACTTATTTCCTAAAGTTTTATAGTATTCGGATAGAATAGTCTTTAAATAATATTCATTTGGATAATGTGTGCATATTACTTTAAGATAATGAATCAATTTACTCCAATCCTTATTTTTTTCCAACGAATCAATCCGATTGGATATTCTTTTTCGTTGAGACTCTGACGCATAACCCTCATCTGTTATTTTTGCCATTTTAGGGTGCCAACTGTATTTTAAGCGCTTATAGAATAGAACTGCTTCTTTTTTAGAGAAATCACTTTCTATTCCTCTTCCTCTATGCTTCAAATGTTCTTCCATGAGCGCCAGAGCTTCGCTATCTCTAAAAAGATGATATAAGCAATCCGCCTTATAGTATCTTGAATCATTTATGACAGATTTTGCCCATCCAATGCCATATCCATTTTTTGCAACATCCATTTCTGTCATACTTAACAAAATATCCCATTCCTCCACCGATTGCTCATATTTTTCTAAAGACCATAGAATTCGTCCCCGAGTATAATTCAAAAAAGGATAGGTAGGGGATAACGCTTTCGCTTTGTTTGCATAATATAAACTATCCTCATCCTTATGCCGGGTCCACAACACATTAGCCAACTGTGTAAGTACATAAACATCTTCAGGATTTTTTTTCAAATCCTTATATAATAGTTGCTCTGCAGCCTTATATTTTCTTTGCTTTTATTAATCGTATCAAAGTGTCCATTTTATTTACGTTTATTTGGATTAATTGGATGCTCTCTTTTTTTGTTACTGTCACCCCGGTTAGCATTTCGTTGTTGCCCTATTTGTTTGCCAGCCCTCGGATTTGAATGTTTATCCCAATTCTTCCCAGTTCTGTTTTTGTATGCTCCGCTGCCATTAACATCGTATATTGATTTCTCGTGTAATAATTATTTACATACGATTGTGCCACATTGTATGTATATACTGTCAGAGAACCATGTGGATATCGGTGTTCCGTCAGGAAACAGCATTGGCTTCGTCTTTTTGCCTTGGGCAGTAATACCAATTAATAGTAGGGTAATTGCAAAGAATATTCGTTTCTGCATTGTATGAAAAAGATAATTTCCTTTGGTAACATTAAATTTCCATTCCATTCTTGTTATACCTTAATTCCGCAGTTCTATTAGTTAAATATTTTTTATAAGTACTTGGGCAACAACAAGTTGCCCACGATTTTGTCATGTCGATTATTTCACTAAACTTAGTGTTGCAATAAAAACTCAAATGAGATAACGCATGACATGACAAAAATAGCAATTAAATCCGAGATACTCACACCCTTTGGTGGTATTAAATCATGTCTAAGGATTTTTCTTGGGACAGTAGTGAAACAAATGTTTACTTTTAAATTTATTAAAATGGAATTCCTCTAAAATTAGGGATACTGTAAAAATATTTTTTAATAAGATCTTCATCATTATTTCATGTTTATACCCATTTTTCAGTGTACTTTTAGACTGTTTTCTTATCTGATCTATATAATAAGCTCTTTTGTGATGATAAATTTATTCAAATACAACGGTGATGAGCACCTACCATTTGTTTATCAAAGTTTAATTAAATTTTATTAGTATGAAAAAAAAACTATCTACATTCAAGATTGCTTTTTTGTTTGCAATTACGTTTTTATGTTTCTTTACAAGTTGTAGCGATTTGGACAATCTGCCATATACTACCCCAGTTCGGGATAAAGCTA
>DHOP01000069.1 GCA_002407775.1 Prevotella sp. UBA5387 | reverse complement strand
GCCTGTTTTGACACACCCTCATAAAATGAAATTGATCTATTGTAAGGTGAACTTCAGCGTCTGCAGGTCTCGACTATTGGGACCGACCATCACTTCATAATCCCCAGGCTCACACTTATATTCCAATTGCTGGTTATAAAACTTCAGATCATCGGGTTTCAAGGTAAAGGTGACATTCCGTGTCTCGCCTTTCTTCAAGGAAATTCGAGAAAAGCCCTTCAGTTCCTTCACAGGTCTTGATACACTTCCGACCAGGTCTCTGACATATAACTGAACGATTTCATCAGCATCATAGGAACCTGTATTGGTTACCGGTACAGTTATGGTAAGGCTGCCATTTGCCAAATCCATGACTGTGGAACTAAGGGCTGGCTGTCCATAGGCAAATGTCGAATACGACATGCCGTATCCGAATGGATAAAGCGGGTCATTGTCGACATCGAGATAGTTGCTGCGGAACTTTGTGAACCATTTGCCTTCTGGTAAAGGACGACCTGTTGGCAGGTGGTTATAATAAATAGGTATCTGTCCCATATTCTTAGGCATGGAGGCGGTTAGCTTACCACTGGGCACCTTGTCACCAAACAACACATCACAAATGGCATCGCCGGCCTCACTGCCTCCAAACCCAACGTTAAGGATGGAGGGGAAGTTTTCGGTCTCCCAGGTCATCACAGTGGTACGTCCAGCAAAGTAGACTAAGACGATGGGCTTGCCAGTTTTCTTCAATGCCGTAAGCAGGTCACGCTGGGCATCGGGCAGTTCCAGATTGCTACGACTACTGCTTTCACCAGTCATCTCGGAAGACTCACCTACCGCAGCCACTATCACGTCTACACCAGCGACCGTCTGCAAAGCTTCGTCCAATATTACCTTTGCATTGCGATTGTCACGTATCTCTCTGCCGAACATCGTGCTATTTGCCTCCATCGTTGCATCATACATCAGGTTAGAGCCCTTGGCATATACCACCTCGGCCTTGTTTCCCACGGCATCCTTCATACTCTCGTAGAGAGATTTGTAATTGTTGAAATCAGCTGCCACGCTCCATGTTCCAGGCATATTGGCGCGGGTGTTGGCCAACGGACCAACAAGGGCTATCTTGCCCTGACGTTTCAAAGGCAACAACTGTCCGTCATTCTTGAGCAAGACAAACGTCTCGGCAGCAATGCGACGAGCCTCTGCACGATGCTCTGGGGTATAAATATCTTTCTTAGCTCGTTTGACGTCACAATATCGATATGGATCATCAAAGAGACCAAGCTTATACTTGGCTTCCAAAATCCGACGACAAGCAAGATCAATAGACTCTCTGGTCACCTTGCCTTCGTTTAGCGACTTTTCCAGCGTGCCGAGAAACCCTTCAGCCACCATATCCATATCTGTACCGGCATTGATCGCCAGCGCAGACACTTGCTGCAAATCACCCATGCCATGGGCTATCATTTCTGAAATAGCGGTATAGTCCGTTACCACCATTCCATCGAAATGCCACATATTGCGCAACACATCGGTCATGAGCCAGCGATTGCCTGTGGCAGGAACACCATCGACAACATTGAAAGAGGTCATCACACTACCTGCACCGGCATCGATGGCAGCCTTATAGGGAGGCATATAGGCATTGAACATGCGCCAATGACTCATGTCAACGGTATTATAGTCACGACCCGCGTCCGGTGCTCCATAAAGAGCGAAATGCTTCACACAGGCCATCACCGTATTATTGGCTTTCAAATCGGTTCCTTGATAACCCTCGACCATCGCGCGGGCTATCGCAGAACCTAAGTAGGGGTCTTCGCCACCGCCCTCGGCCATGCGGCCCCATCGTGGGTCGCGAGCGATGTCAAGCATAGGGCTAAACGTCCAGCAAATACCATCGGCTGAAGCCTCAACGGCGGCTATTCGTGCAGAATTGCGAATGGCATCCATATCCCAACTCCATGACAGAGTGAATGGAATGGGGAACACAGTCTCATAACCATGGATAACATCCATACCAAATATCAACGGAATGCCAAGACGGCTCTGCTCCACGGCAACCTTCTGGACCTCGCGGATGCGCTCTGCTCCCTTAAGGTTGAATAGTCCGCCCACCTGTCCTTGACGTATCTGTTCTGCTACGTTACTGCTCTTGGCTTGTCCCGTGACAATGTCTCCGGTGACAGGAAGATTGAGCTGACCTATCTTTTCCTGAAGGGTCATCTTTGCCATGAGGTTATCGATGAAGGTCTTCATGTCTGTCTTCGGCTTGTCGGCAGCAGACGCAACAAGCGTCATGGCCATGAGCGTCAATGTAAAAAATATCTTCTTTGTTTGCATGTCGGTTCTTGATTATTTAGTTATTGTAAATCCAAGTGTCTGTAATCCTTGTTGTATCTCGGGGCAACTCATAAACAGTTTCCACAGAAGTCCACTACGATAATTCTCAATCATCGGAGCGATCGTGAGCTGGTCGATGGCCAGATAATGGGGGACGGTCCAATGGTCGGTCTCTGAGAAAGCATCGTAAAAACCATATTTGCCCCAGATGCGTTGTCCTTTGCCCCAAAAGCCCTTTAGTGCAGCCATAGATTCTGCAGGTGTATAGGGGAACGAAGACAAAGCAGCGGTGGGAGTAATTACTCCTAGATCGTTGCCAGGAGAATGCGCAGAGTAGCCGACTACAGAGTAGCTGGCCGTCAATCCCCAGCAATCTGGTCCATAACCCTTGAATACTTTGGGATTGGCCACACAGTAGGCATAGTCGCTCATGGCATGATTGAGCACTACATCCCAATAGTTCGCATATCGGTCAGAGAGATTCCGAGGGTCCAATCCGATATAGGAATATTGTGCCCAAAATAAAGGTCCCCCTGTCTGCTCTGCTCCATTATGACGCAGTCTTAATGGATATCCATAGGGTGCAGCATCTGTTTTGATGTCGCCTCCACGTGCCCAACCCTCATGGTAGCACACCGCAGGGATGGAATGTGTAGGTGATGAAGCCCCAAGAATATAAGTGATGAGGCACTCGTTATAGCCTTGAAGTGGAAAGTTCATGGCCCAACCATAATTTGGGGACCAATGCCAAAAAAGCACATTTTGACCATCACGTCTGTACCAAGAGAAGTCCATGCCACGCCAAAGTTGGTCAATGTCTTGTGCCAATTGTTGTTCTTGGGCATTGCCATCACGGAAATACTGGCGTGCACAGAGAAGGCTGGTCATCAAAAACGAACTTTCCACCAAGTCGCCGCCATTGTCTTTCTCTCCGAAAGGCTTCACTTTGCCTGTCGGTCCATCAAGCCAATGCGGCCATACTCCATGGAATCGGTCTGCGCGAGCCAAATAGTCCACGATTTGTTGGAGACGTTTCACTCCTGCCTGACGATCGATAAATCCGCGATCTATGCCCACGATGAGTCCGGCAATGCCAAATCCGCTACCACCGATTGTTACGACATGCTCGTCGTTTTGGGGATAGTTGCCATCGAGATGAATGCGTTCGCAGGCTAATCCGGAGGTCTTTTCCGCACCTTCCCACATATAATTGAGATGCACTTTCTGGATGTAATCCAAGAATTCGTCATCGGATTTAAAGGTGGTTGGCCTGTGGAGAGCCAAAGAAGCGATGCTGTTGTCATTGGGTTGCGGAACTTTTGGTTGTTCCTCAGTAGTCTTACAACACCCCAACATCACGCTAAGCATCAGCATGGCGATTGGTTTGATATATATGTTCATAGTTTAGTTAGTGTCTGGACTTGACGATAGGAGACTTGGAAGATACTCCCGACTCGCCTAAAGCCTCAATGGTGAAATAATAATCCGTAGCCGAATCCATCCCTCTGAAATCGTAATCCTGATTGCCCAAAACCATGATCGAATTATACAACTTATCCGGTGCTACACCATAATATATATTGTAACCATAGGCTTGGGCGGATGGCTGCCACGAGATAAGTGCATTGCGAGGATCCTTACGATCTCTTTTCACAACGAGTTTTCTCACTTGAGTGGGCAAAGAGCCATCAGCATGACCGAAAACACGGAAGTCTGATAAGCAGAAATGTCCACCCGAAGGCATGTGAAGATTCTCGACCTTAAGATAGCGGGTGCGAAGAGGGTTGTGCAACTCTACATAATCGTGAGGCACATCGCGGTCAGCATCGCTCTTATCCACAACCAGCTGCCAGTCTTTTCCATTGCTGCTGGCATAGATGCGATACTGATAATAGAGGTCGCTGGCACGGTTGTGCTGAACGGTCTTATAATCGTAGAAGTTGAGCTGCATAGCATTCACGGTCTTTTCAGCCCCTAAATCCATCTTAATGAACTCTCCTGGATTCCCGCTTTTGGCTGCCCAGTAAGTGCGCAGGTTCTCATCGGAAAGGGCAGAAGCTGACAATGTACTGTCAGTGGAAGACACCTCGACGGGCTTACCGTACGAAAGAAGCATCCAACCAGTGAACCTTTCAGCAGGAGAAGAGATGTTGCGGTCGGCATTCCAATTAGGATAATCACCGAAAGCGGTGCTGGAAAACATCACCCCATCATGATCAAAACCTACTGGATAAAGACCGATGCGACGCTCAAACTTATATTTGAGTGACAACATACATGTCGCTACATGCCAATAATTCCCGTTTTTGTCGGAGAAAGTACCACCGTGTCCCACGCCCTGAACAAATCCACCTGACTTGTAGCTCATAGGATTGTGTTTCTGATAGACAAAGGGACCAAGGGGATAATCGCTCACATAAACTCCGTCGGCATATGTCTTGAACTCAGTTCCTGGTGCTCCGTATTGCAGATAATACTTATTATCATGCTTCGTCATGTAAGCACCTTCGGTAAAAGGCTTAAGCGTCACCTCGTCGTCGTTGTTCATTCCAAATCGCTCCCAGCCGTGCTTGTCGGGAAAGAGCCTAACCACATCATGGATCTTACTGATTGGAGAGAAGTCCTCACGGCTCAGTTCAACAGCCTTCAAGGGATATTCATTGCTGGAACCATAATACATATAGAGTCTGCCATCATCGTCAAGAAAGAGACATGGATCCCAAGACGGTAAAGTGTTCCGTCCGATGGCTTGCTTCCAACGCCCTGAATAAGGGTTCGTAGTGTACCAAACGGGTAATCCTTCATAAGTGGATCCTGTATAGAACAAAGTGTCACCCGATACAAAAGCCGCTGGGGCGCACTGATCATCATCGGTCGGGCGACGTTGGAAAGTGGCCGTAGTAAAATCCCAGTCGCTAAGATTGTCAGAGTGGTGAAATCCTCCCTGATTGGTAGAAAACAACAGATACTGCCCCTTAAACATCAATGCCATTGGGTCAGCAGCCGATCGAAACGAGCCGTTTGCCTTGACATTATTATTGTAAGGCTCATAATTATAACTGATATTGAGCGGGTTACAGTAGGTGTTGGTTGTGCAACTGTCAGGATTATACCAAGGTGTAGCTACGGCATGACGACGTGAAGAAGTCAGTGAAAGAGATGTTTGAGGTTGCATCTGAATGTCGACCGTATGCTGATTAGCAGTGCGAAAGACATTGGCAAAGGCTTTTCCGAGATAGTAAGCATAGAGATGGCGGTCTCCATCGGTAGCCGCCATACTATAATGTCCCTTTGAATCGGTGTTGCAATGTATCGGACTCGCAAAGAACATGACAGTTGCGCCATCCAAAGGCTGCCCGATTTCATCGGTCACCACACCAGAAACCTCGTAGGTTGTCTGCACAGGAATGTAATAGTCACTGACTTGCCCTTTGACCACCCTTATGCTATCAACTGTTGAGTCGGATAAAGCCCCACCCGCAAAAGCGGGTGAAGCAAATCCAAGCACTATGATAGCTAGTATCAGTGAGTGTGTTATCCTGTCTTGAAACATATTATTCACTAATTGGTTGCTTAGCCAGATCAGGGTTGTTGGCAAGTTGATCGAACGGAATAGGATAATAGGTTTTGTCCTCAGTCCATCCCTTTGAGCCTAACACTGATGCTGCCTTACCAGTACGAACCAAGTCATTGTAACGCTCGCCCCACTCGCAACAGAGTTCCATACGACGCTCGTCAAGAATCTGATCGATAGTGACATTGGTCAAAGCCGGCATCTTTGCACGTGCCCTAACAAGGTTGAAAGGAGTGTCTCCATTCTTTCCCAAACGCACTTTAGCCTCAGCATTCATCAACAACACATCGGCATAACGGAACACGCGGATGTTATTGTTTGAGCCATACTTCGTGCGACCAGGTGTCAACTCATTCAAAGGAGTATATGCCTTGCCATTCCAACAATCTGTTTGAGTAGGATTTTGAAGTGGTCTAATCTTATCCCCACTAGGTGTTGTCGTACCAGCCTCCAAGAAAGAAGTGGTATAGCGAACGGTCTCGCCACGCTGCTTTGCCCAGTCGCGGAAGTTCTTGTACAATCCGATGAATCCCCAACCAGAGATGTCGCCATCGTTAGCAGGTCCCTGGAACACGTACCACACATCGGCATCAACCATATCACCAGAACCATTTCCAAAGTCAGTGGTCTGGCTTTCGAACAGAGACTCATTAGAAAGCTTGCCTGGAATCTTGAAGGCCTCATAGAAATCAGGATACAGTTGGAACTTGCCGCTATTGATAATCTGGTCTGTCAACTTCTCAACATTAGCATAATCGCCCATGTTCAAGTAGACTTTGGCAGCCAACATCATAGCAGAATAAGCGGAAACAGCCCCAATGTGCTCCATTTCGTTAGGTCGAAGCTTGGGCGTGTTATCCATCGTGTACTGCAAATCGTCCAGAATATACTTGTAAACGGTTTCTACTGTTGAACGCGTCAAGTCTGTCTGACTATTCGTTTTCAATATGGTCACTGGACCAAAAGCCTGCACGAGTCTATAATATGCATAGGCACGAAGGAACTTCACCTCGCCAGCATAGCTGTTTTTCAGACTCAAATCGGCAGAAGAAGTTGTGTTCTCAGCATAGCTGTCAAGTGACGTGAGGGCAGCATTGGCTACCTTAATGATGCCATAATACTGGTTCCACATCTCATTGAGGCCCCAGAAGCTATTGTCATACTTGTAGTTTCCAAAATCGACCAAGAGCTGCTGATCATCCACACGGCCAGACCAGACGTCATCGTCACGAACAATTGACAATGGCCAAACGACCCAGTGCATAGCTCCAGTACGGATTTTTGCATAGACACCCGATACCGGTTGATACATGTTACTGATGTTGGTGAAGTCAACACCCGTCTCAGGGACGCTGTTTTCTGGGTCTTTATTTAGGAAGTCGTTGCATGAAGTCAATGTGCCTAGCAGTACTGCGATGACAACGAACGATATATATTTTAGTTTCATGTCTTTTGATTTTTATGGATTAGAACTGTATTTGAACTCCAAAAGTGTAGGTAGAAGTCAATGGATAGACTTCGGTGTCCCATCCCTCAGCATCGTTTAACTCAGGTGAAAATGCATGAGCCGTGAACAGAGTGAGTGGTCTGTCGGCTGTCAGACTGAATCGAACGGAAGGCAGGCTATAAGAGCCAATCTTGATATTTTTCAGCATATAGCCTAAAGTAACATTCTGAATGCGGAAATAGTCAGCACTTTCCACGAAATAAGAGTTGACTCTTTGGTCTGACACATTCCATCCTTTTACGAGAGCTTTGGCTGAGGGGTTCTCGTTAGTCGAACCAGCTGAGGTCCAACGGTCAGTGAATTGGGCTTCATCAAAGTTGTAATTGCTCTGAGCATAACGCAAGGCACGCTTGCGATTATACATCTGAGCACCCATCTGACCATATGTTGTCAGCATAAAATCGAGGTTTTTCCACTCGAAACCAAAGTTCAATCCATAAGTGAAATTAGGGATATAGGCACCCAACGTCTGACGGTCTCCACCGTCAATCACGCCATTATGATTCAGATCCTCGTATTTGAAGTCGCCTGGTTCCAAACCGTTTGCCTTGGCAATAGGATCACTGGCGACCTCTTCGGCGGTCTGATAAACGCCCACAACTTTGTAACCATAGAACGAGTTCATCTCCTTACCCACAACATTGACAGTCTTTCCACCAGTAATGATGGACTTGCCACTCAAATCTTTCACGGTATTCCACAAGAAAGAAAGGTTAGCACCAATGTTGTACTTGAAGTCCTTGCCAATCCTGTCATTCCAAGTGAGGCTCACGTCGAAGCCCTCATTGAGAATCTTGCCATAGTTACCTGCCAACACATCATTGCTAAATGGAAGGCGTGGGGAGATTACAGCATGCTTGGTCATACGATGGAAATAGTCTGCATCGATGTTTAAGCGATTCTGGAGGGTAGACAAATTGAATCCGGCATTGATCTCATCGACCAACTCCCATTGCAACCAGCTGAAGTAAGAGTTATTCTGATAGCCCGGGAAAATGGTGTTACCATATACGCCCGAGACACCGTTTCCGGTTGAGATGTTTGCAAATCCATCACTAGCAGCTACGTGGTCATTACCCAATTGACCCCAACTGGCGCGCAGTTTCAGGTAATCGATAGCATGTTGAGACTTCATCCAAGGTTCTTCGGATATTATCCAAGAAGCGCCTACTGATGGGAAGTAGCCCCATTTCTCCTGATACTTCGACGATCCATCGGCTCTCATCGTGAACATTACATAGTATTTGCCAGCATAATCGTAATTGAGGCGGGCAAAATAAGACAGTCCACGGTAAGTCGTTCCATTGTCGCTGACGGTCACTCCCTTTGAATCACCCTTGTTGAGGTAATGATACTCGTCCTTACCCTCAGGTACATTCGATGCGGTTCCAGAAAGGAAGCGATAATTTTCTTCCCTCATTGACATGCCAACCATGGCTCCATAGTTGTGTTTTCCCTTGCTATCCCTGAACGTTAATGTGTTATCCCAAATGTAATTGTCATAATTTGTTGTGCTCTTCGTAAGACTTGAAGCGGTCTGCTGTTGCCAGCTGCTAACATAATAAGTAGGAATAAAGCTATTGCCCTCCATACTTTGATAATTGTAATTGATATTGGTCTTGAAATTCAACTTCTCTGGAATGATGTTGAACTGGGCATAAGCATTGGTCAGGAACTGACGGTTGCTATTCTGGGAATCATAATAATTGGCGGTGGCCACTGGATTAAAGAAGTTTGCCGTAAAGCCGATTGAGCTTGGAGAAGCATATTTCTCTGGGAAGGCATTTGCGTTACCTTCATCGTATACTGGATAGATGCCAGGAGCGTTGAATGCCTGCTGCCAAGCCATATTGTTGGGGAGGAACTGCTTTGAACGGCTCATCACGCTACTAATCCCAACCTTCAACCAGCTCGTAGCATCATAATCTACAGATGCACGGATGTTCATTCGGTCAAACTTGTTCTTAACATCCATGATACCGTCTTGGTGAATGTAGCTGATACCCATCGAATAAGTGGCTTTTTCGCTACCACCGCTTATTCCAATACTGTTATTGGTGATAAGGGCTGAGCGCAGGAGCTGATCATACCAATTGGTATCGCTACCATAAGTCCAATTATGGAAGTCGCCGTTGGCATAGCTACCACCATAGTTATCGATAGAAGACTTCATTACAGGAGAATACGCATCAAAGTTGGCTTCCATCAACATGGTGGCATATTGAGCAGAGTTGGCCATCTTAAGGACATTGGTAGCGCTTTGAACACCCACATAACCATCATAGGTAATCTTGGCTTTCTGATTCTTCATACCTTTCTTTGTGGTAATGATAACCACACCATTGGCAGCGCGCACACCATAGATGGCAGCTGCGGAAGCATCTTTCAAGATGGACATCTCCTGGATATCGTTGTTGTCAAGGAAGTTGATGTCATCAAAAAACATTCCGTCCACTACATATAAAGGTGAACTGTTGGCAAAAGAACCAGCACCTCTGATTCGTACTGTAGGCCCTGAGCCCGGTGTTCCGCTACTCACAACGTTCACACCAGCAACCTTTCCTTGCAATGCGGTCATCGCGGAGGTAGAAGGAGTTGACTTCAGCTCTTCAGCCTTGATCACACTAATAGGCGATGTCAAGTCCTTGGCTTTAGCAGAACCATAACCAATTACTACAACGTCTTCCAGCTTTTGGAAGTCGTCTTGTAACGTAACATTCATACTAGGAGAAGCCTTTTCTTGTTTAGACTTCATTCCTATAAAAGAGAACGAGAGCGTTGAGCCATTTGCAACGTTCTGGATTATATACTCGCCATTGATGTCAGTAACAGCACCTTGAGAACTTCCGTCCACCTTGATCGTTACTCCTGGCAATGGCTGTCCTTCCTGATCCACAACCGTTCCTTTCACGGTCTGGGTCTGCGCAAAACTTGATTGTGCCATGAAAATGGCAAGAAACAATAGTAAAAGTTTGTACTTCATTTTTATTTAGGTTTATAGAGTTTGCTTTAAAAAGCGTTACAAAGAAAGGTCGTTTTACTTATTAATACAAAAATTAAACTACTTGACTACCACTTTGGCTATAAATCGTACTACGTTTTTGATACTATTAATTTTGTAACTATTTGATATTCATGCAAAAAAAATAACTATTATTTTAGGTTACTAAATTGAAAAAAGGTATTTTTGTATCGAAAACTAAAATCAAAAGTTATGAGAACAGGGAAATTACGCTGCTTTTTAGGGGCTTTTTTTCTATTCTATACCAATGCCATGGGCTATGCATCATCAATAGATTTCATGCCCATTGTATCTAATTATTCCCAATCTTCCTACTCCGGTGGACTGCAAAACTGGTCGGTCACACAATCCGACAATGGTCAAATGTTCTTTGGTAACCAGAATGAGATGCTTTCATTCGATGGCTTTCAATGGAACAATTATAACCTTCCCAGCCATTCCATAGTGAGGTCTGTTCTTGCCGACAAAGACAGGATATACGTTGGGACATACACCGACTTTGGATTCTTCAAGAGAAACAACTTCGGTCGCTATGTCTATACGTCACTATGGCCGAAAAATTACACGTCTCATAATGACGAAATATGGAAAATAGTCAAGGCACCTAATAATCATATTTACTTCCAGTCATTCTGCTCTTGGTTCGACTATGATGGCAAAAAGGTTGTTTCCCATTACGATCCTACGAAGCTTCCTCTTGGTTTTTTCCGCATTGGGAATAGAATTTATGTACAACTTGTCAACCAAGGCCTCTACCTTTTGGAGAATGGACGATACGTTCCAATAGCCCCGAGGAGTGCGTACAACAACGATGATATAGTAGGAATGGTGCCTTTGCACGGGAACAGTATACTCTGCATAACGGCGAAAAGCGGATTATTTATCCTAGGAAATGGTCGCTTTACCCCCTGGCATACCAACATCGACGCTGATCTAAGAAACTTTCAGGTCAACAAGGCGGTGCTTGTTGGTGACAAAACCCTCGCCATCGGAACAATCCTCAACGGGATTTATTCCATCGACTTAGCCACAGGGCAACTCCTTTGGCAATACAATATGGTCAATGGATTACAAAACAATACCGTTCTTGGCCTGATGACTGATAAGAATGGAAACCTATGGGCTGCATTGGACAATGGTATCGCGATTGTCCACACAAGCCTTCCTATCGACGTAATGCGTACAAGCAAACTGGGCCTCCCTATTGGTATGGTCTATGGCATGTATCAAAACAATAGCGAGATGTACATTGCTACCAACCAATCACTATGGCGTTATGATCTTAATACTAAGGAAATCAAGCAGGTTCAGAACACAAACGGACAAAATTGGTATATAACATCATTCGGAAACCAAATTTTCGCGGGGGGCAACCTATCGACCATGTCTGTTGAAGGCGATGTCGGTATTCCTATTCCTGGCACTTACGAGGGTGGAACCTGCATAAAACCATTCCGTCTCAACGGCCAAGACGTACTGATAGAATCTGGCTACAGCAACTTCAAAGTTTATAGAAAGCAAGCTGACAAATGGACTTTTTCTAACCCAATCAAAGGCTTCCAAGCGCCCATCCTTGAGTTTGAGATAGACAACAGCGGCAATATCTGGGCAGCCCATTTTAGCAAGGGCATTTACAAGATAACTCTTTCAACCGACCTATCCCAAGTTGCCCACATGCAATATTACGGCGCCCCCACAAGCAATGGGATTCCCAGCAAGATGCATGTTATGCGCATCAGGGGAAGAGTAGTTTTTGCTTACCAAGATAGTCTGTACACTTATGATGACCTTAACAATCGAATCGTGGCCTATCAAGGCCAAAGCCACACACTTCCTCAGGGCATCTCATCCTCCATTGCGGTTGATAATGCCACTTTTTGGGTGGCAGACAAAGATGCATTTCTTCTTTATCGCCATGACGGGGAAAAGCTTAGCCGTCTACTCAGCATACCCTACAAGATGTTTGGGCTTGATGTGAATACCAGTGGAGTTTCACAATACGTTTATGGAAACAACAATTACTTTTTTCTCAACAATGGAATCGGACGATATCGCATGGGAAAATCCATTGCCTTTCCTCAATTTCCATTAACCGTTGCACAAGTGACGAGCAACAGGTCGGGCAACGAGGTGGAATCCGTGGCTTGTGAAGGCAACACCGACAACAAGATTCATTCAGACAATATTCGTATCGAACTCTCCTACCCCAACTACAATCATCAAGAAATAATATTCAGATATACGCTACAAAAGCCTGGAAACGATATGAGTTCTGAACAAGACAATCCTATCATCACATTCAATAGCTTAAACTATGGAAGCTATACGCTTGAAGCTTCTTGTATTTCTACGGACGGAGAGGTCCTTGCCACAACAGTCTATAAATTCAGGCGCATCGTTCCTTTTTATTTCACCATTTGGGCATTTCTCATTTATGCTCTGGTAATCTTTCTTGTGATTATGCAGATTACACGCTGGAGAGCCAATAAAATCATTTCGAGAAACCAGCACAAGGCAGAGGAAGAACTAATGCGACAAAACTTAAAGATGCTCGAACAACAACAAATTATCTCTGCCCAACAACAAATAATCATGCAGGACGAGCTATCAAGCAAGGGCAAGGAACTGGCTTCCATGGCCTTCGAAGTGGTAACACAACACAACAACTCGGAGATGCTTAGAGAGGAATTAATGGAGAAAAAGCGCAAAGGTACCTTGTCAGACAAAGACTTCAAGGACCTTCTGACCAACACTAAAGGTGGAAACACCGACAAGGCTTGGGACATTTTCCAACAGAACTTTGACCTCATACACAAGAATTTTTTCAGAAACCTACGCACCAGATACCCCAATCTCACCCCTACCGACCTCAAGTTTTGCGCGCTACTAAGGCTTAACCTCAATACCAAAGAAATTGCCAATTACACTAATCTGAGTGTTCGCGGTGTAGAAGGCGCCAGATACAGACTACGTAAAAAGTTCGGCATTGAGGGCGATGCATCCCTCACGGATTTTCTTATTGACATGAAATAGCACTCTATCTCATATTATTTCAAGCATAGAAGGATACCGATATCGACGCGTAAGATATGTATTCGCATGATGAATCAATTTGTTTAATGGTGTGATTCAATTTGATTCACTGCATGATTCAATTTGATTTACTCCGTGATTCAATTTGATTTACTCCGTGATTCAATTTGATTCACTGCATGATTTTATTTGTTTCAACGTATGATTTTATTTGTTTCAACGTATGATTTAATTAATTTTGCTATCTTTGTAAGCAAATTTCTTTACCAAGATATTTGACTACCTTCTACTCATGGAAAAACTCTTGCACTATGTTTGGAAACACAAGTTATTTCCACTCAAAGCCTTACTTACGACAAACAGTCTTCCTTTAGAGGTCATCGACACCGGTCTGCATAATCAAAATGCAGGGCCTGACTTCTTCAATGCTAAGGTACGAATTGATGGTACGTTATGGGTGGGCAATGTGGAAATACATGACCGTTCGTCCGATTGGTTCACACACGGCCACGACAAAGATGCAAACTATAACAATGTAGTACTTCATGTGGCTGGGATTGTGGACTCAGAGGTTCTGACAGAGGATGGCAAACATCCACCTCAGTTGCAACTCGAAGTACCCGAGTCCGTGCGTTCAAACTATGAGGAACTGATAAAGGCTGACCAATATCCACCCTGCTATAAGATTATACCAAGCCTTTCCAAGCTTATGGTACATTCCTGGATGAGTGCCTTGCAGACCGAACGGTTGGAACAAAAGACAGAGACCATCAAGCAACGAGTAACACGTTGCGAAGACTCTTGGGAGGCCGGCTACTTCGTAACGCTTGCACGAAACTTTGGTTTCGGCATCAACGGTGAGGCATTTGAACAATGGGCTTTAAGCATTCCACTCCATGAGGTGGACCATCATCGCGACAACATCTTTCAGATTGAAGCAATATTCATGGGACAAGCGGGGTTGCTTGACATAGAGGCCGTACCCAAGCCCTATCGTGATACGGCGCGCTCGGAAGGCTATTTCACCGAGTTGCAAAACGAGTACCACTATTTAGCACATAAATTCGGATTGCATCCCATTGACCATAAGCTATGGAGATTTCTTCGTTTGCGTCCGCAGAACTTTCCTCATATCCGCATCGCCCAGCTCGCCAATCTCTATTATCAACACAAGGCCAGCCTCAGCCAACTCGTAGAATGCACAGATGTAAAGGCACTAGGTGAACTTCTGCGCACCGAGGTCACACCATACTGGGAGACGCACTACTCTTTTGGTTCAGTGAGCGAAAAGAATGCGAAGAGACTTTCGCTTTTTTCTCTGAATCTATTGATGATCAATACGGCTATCCCTATGCTTTTTGCTTACGGCAGACATCGACAGGACGATGAACTTTGTGACCGAACCTTCGAGTTTTTGGAGCAACTCAAGGCGGAGAATAATCACATTGTGAGGCTATGGGAGGACTGTGGGCTGACCGTAAAAGATGCCGGTGACTCACAGGCTCTCATTCAGTTGAAGAATGAATATTGTGACCGACGAGACTGCCTAAGATGCCGAATTGGGTACGAGTACCTCAAGCGCGGACAAAAATGACCTCCTCCCCACGACGGCAAGGGAAGCATCCTTGTCGTCGTCGCGCTTATTGATGTCGGCAATAGCGGACATCGGAATAATCAAACGCCAGCCCTTCGTGACTATCGAAAGTGTTTATAATTTTGCAATCGCAAATACAAATAGCAAATTATGAATATTTTTGAAAACCTATTTCGGGGTTTCCCGAACCTGTGGGGCGGTGGTGTCGCCCACTCTGTGATGCTCCTTTCGCTGGTTATCGGATTGGGCCTATGCCTTGCCAAGATAAAGGTAAGGGGAGTCTCCTTGGGCAATGCCTGGATTTTGTTCATAGGACTGATTTTCGGATATTTCTACCTGAACCTCGACCAAAACCTGCTCCACTTCATGAAGGAGTTCGGCCTGATCCTCTTCGTCTACTCCATCGGCCTCGAAATGGGTCCCGGGCTTTTCTCCTCCTTTAAGAACGGAGGCAAGGTGCTCAACGGTTTGGTGGGCATAGTCATCCTGCTAAGCGTCGTCACCGCACTCTTTATCCACTACGCCACGGACACGCCCATAGCCACGGTAGCCGGCATTCTCTCTGGCGCCGTGACCAACACGCCCGGCCTCGGCGCCGCCCAACAAGCCTTCAGCGACCTTCGGCACATCGACGCCCCCTCCATTGCATCGGCCTATGCCGTAACCTACCCCATGGGAATGATCGGCGTCATCGTCTCGTTTATTATGCTTCGATATATCCTGCGCATCAAGATGGCCGACGAAGAGGTCGATGCACAGTGCGGCCACGGGCACTTGAAGGACATGACCGTCAACACGTTTTCGGTCAGGATCTCCAACAAAATGATCGATGGAGAGACCGTGAAGCACGTCCATGAGCTGTTGAAGCGCGACCTCATCATCTCTCGAGTCGTCCGCGAAGGTGACGGACAGCAACAGCAAGTGGCCAACAAGCACACCACGTTGAACATGGGAGACACCGTGCTCGTCGTGGCCCACCCCAACGACCAAGATGCCATCTGCGCCCTGCTGGGCAGCTTGGTGGAGATGGACTGGACAATAGGCGACAACGGCCTATTGTCACGCGAAGTGCTCATCACGCGCTCCTCGGCACAGGAGAAGACCATCGGCCAGCTCCACATCAGTGGCAAGAACGTGAACGTCACGCGTGTCAACCGCTCGGGCATCGACCTCGTGCCCACGCCAAGCCTAAAGCTCCAAATAGGCGACAGCGTGAAGCTGGTGGGCACCGAACTTGGCGTAAGCCACGCGGAGAAACTCCTGGGACACTCCATGAAGCGCATCGGCGACCCGAACATGATCCCCATCTTCCTCGGACTCGTCTTAGGATGCATCCTCGCCAACGTACCCTTATGGCTTCCCGGCATATCGGAGACGCTGCGTCTCGGCCTGACCGGCGGCCCGCTGGTCATCGCCATCCTCATGGGCTACTTCGGCCCGAAGTTCAACATGGTGAACTATAACACGATGAACTCCAACCAACTGATACGCGAGATAGGCCTCTACCTCTTCCTTGCCTGCGTGGGCCTGGGCACGGGCAAGGTCTTCGTCGACACCGTCGTCAGCGAGTCAGGCCTGCTATGGATCGGCTACGGGCTGGCCATGACGATGATACCGATTCTTCTCGGCGGCATCATCGGGCGATGCGCGTTCCATATTAACTTCTTCACGTTGATGGGAGCACTCGCCGGCGCCAACACCAGTTCGCATGCCTTGGCCTACGTCAGTGACATGACGCAGAGCGAATCGCCCTCGGTGGGCTACTCCACGGTTTACCCGTTTGCCATGCTCCTGCGCATCATCACGATTCAGGTCATGATCTTCGCCTTGGGATAAGCTGCTACGTTCTGCCATGACAGACCCAAAGACAGATACCTTCGCCATCGACGAGCAGCTGGACCGCAAGCTGAACCTATACCTCCGCACGGCATGCCTGCTCATGGAATGCTCTGCCGACACGACGCGCATCATGCGCAACCTGCGGCGCACGGCCGGATTCCTCGGCCTCGACGCCGACAAGCTCCAGACGTTCGTGGACTACGAGATGCTGATGGTGAGCTATAACGACGGTCACCACACGCCGACGAGATTTCGCCGATGCAAGCACCATAGCATCGACTTCGCCGCCATAACCCGCATCAGCCACCTCTCCTGGGAGGCCATAAGATACGGCTATTCGCTTGACGAATACGACCGACGGCTGACCCACATCGGCTCAGCCAAGCGCCACTACCCCCCCTGGCAGGTGGCCGTCGGCAGCGGCTTTGCCTGCGGCGGCTTCTGCATACAGTTCGGTTGCGATTGGCCGGCATTCTTCTATGCCTCCTTTGCCGCCATCATCGGCATGCGTCTCAAGGCATGGTTGGGTGCCAAGGGCGCCAACGCCTACATGGGTATCTGCATCGCTGCTCTCGTCTCCACCGTGTTGGCCTGGCTGGAATCGTTCCTCTCGCTGTCACCGACCATGGTTGCCGCCCTGCCGACATGGATGCACTCCGACACACCCTGGCATCCGCTCATGGCCTGCGCCCTGTTCATCGTACCCGGCGTTCCCATCATCAACTTTGTGAGCGACATGCTCGATGGCTATGTGCGCACGGGCCTCGTACGCGCCATCAACACACTGCTCATGATCGTCGCCATGTCGTTTGGCATCGTCCTCGCCATCGGCGTATGCGGCATCGACAACTTCGTGACCGACCTGACGATGGTGCCTCACCACTCCTATGTCGAGTTTGCCGTCGCGGCAGCAATCTCGGCGATGGGCTTCTCCATGATCTTCAACACCTCGCCCAAGCTCCTGCCCATCGTCGCCTTAGGTGGAATCATCGCCGTCTGCAACAGAAACTTCGTGAACCTCGGCCCGAGCACGGGCAACTTCGGTTTGGACCAAGGCATCATCGTCGGTTCTCTTGCGGGCTCGGTGCTCGCCAGCCTGCTCGCCGTGATGGCCGCCCATTGGGTGCACACGCCTCACCAATGCCTCTCGATACCCAGCGTCATTCCAATGATCCCCGGCGTATTCATGTATCGCGCACTCTTCGCCTTCATCGAGTTGCACGGTGTCGTCGGCGAGGTGACCGTCGCCATGCACAACCTCATCATGGCCTCGCTCATCACGATGTGCATCGCCATCGGCGTGGCCATTCCCAACATCTTCGTGCGAAGGATGCTGGAGAGCCAGCGAAAGCTAAGATTGCACCGCCTACTGATAGCCAGGAGAAGGCACGACGATGGGTCGGCAACCGTCGGACGTGAGCGATAATCCCATGCGAAACACCCCGGAATAACAAAAAAAAATCATAATTTTGCAACATCATAATCCCCGATTATATGGAAATCAGACAATTAAAATACTTTCTTCAAGTCGCAGAGACACTCAACTTCTCGGAGGCAAGCCGTAGGCTTTTCATCACCCAGAGCACGCTATCGCAGCAAATCAGCCATTTGGAACAGGAGATAGGACTGCCGCTCTTCGAACGCAACAGCCACGAGGTGTCGCTCACCGAGGCCGGAAAGGAACTGATACCCTACGCCCAAAAGGCCGTCATGTCGACCAATGCATGCATAGACCACATCGAAGACCTCAAGGACATGCTGGTGGGCGAACTCAACATCGGACTGACGCACTCATTCTCCACCATCATGTCGGAGACGATCCTGGAGTTCATGCACACCTATCCGGGCGTGAAGCTCAACATCTACTACAACACCATGGAAGAACTCATGGGCATGCTCAAGAAGCAGGAGCTGGACTTCGTGCTGGCATTCCGTCCGATGAGAAACGACAAGGAGATAGACAGTCGCCTGCTCTTCACCAACCGGCTGGCGGCGATCGTGCAAGCCACCCACCCCCTGACACGCCACAAATCGGTGCGACTCGACGAACTGGCACGGTACAACCTCATACTCCCCGCGCGTGGCTTGCAGGCGCGAAATGCCTTCGACGAGCTCATAAAGGACAACGACCTCAAGTTCAACATCCGCGTGGAGGTCAACCATGTCAACATCATCCTTGACTTGCTCCATCACACCCATAACATCTCGATCCTTGCAGAATCGACGATCATCCACCAAAAGGGACTGCGCGCCATACCCATCGTCGCACCCAAGAACGAAATGGAGGGTTGCTTCCACAGGCTACGCGGCTCCTACGTCAAGAACTCCACACGTGAGTTTGAGCGCATGCTCGCCCATTCCACGGCCATTCTCGCCAACACATTGTTTTGCGAGGGATGAAACAAGAACAGGAAGCAAACGAGGTACGAAAACATGGAATGAGAGGCGCGTCAGTGCCTCTCATTCCATTTCACGATGCCAGCCATCAATAGAAGGCACACGATGATTTCCAGTGTAATAATCAATTCTGTCATGTTCATAGGTGCTTTTAATCGTTTACCATACAAAGTTACGACTTTCATGGCATCGCGCCTTAAGGCGATGATGACTTCTTCTGAACGCCGTTATTACAAGTTTCGATAATGGGGATAACCGTAGACGGAAAGCACTCATGCGCGGCACCGATGGAAATCAGAATGACAGAGAAGCTCGGGAAAACCCACCAAAATATCAATTTAGACCGTCGCGAGAGCGGGCTTCTGATCGTCGCGCAACATGTCGGGCGGAAATGGGCGAGCCTCGCCAAGATTTCATAACCATCGTCAAGACAAAGACTTACGAAGGTAAGTCGAAAAACGCGCCACGACTACGTCGCTGTGACGGTGCGAAAGGACCTTAATCGCCCGGCGGCCAGGCACCAACCGCGGTGCGACTGGATTGTAACCACATCACGAAAGAGCACCAACCGCGATGCGATCAGGCATCGACCACAGGGCGACGTGACTATGCCTAAATTTACTTT
>DHOP01000052.1 GCA_002407775.1 Prevotella sp. UBA5387 | reverse complement strand
CCAACTGTGGCATAGTCATGAAAGGCCCTGTTACGCTTGATGCGCTTGTTGTGACATACGGGAATGCATGTGCTGTCTATAAAACTTATTCCCGTACAACGTCCAAAGCAGCATATCTGAAGGAACATCATCATCTCCACCGATGCCCGTGCCTCCAACTCCAAGAAGCGATTATATGAGAGCTGGTCAGGGAACAGGTCCGACAGGTGCTCCCTGACGTAGAACATGTAATAATGCTGGAAGTTGCGGAAGGAATTGAAGTGAAAACAAATAAGGATCGTCATGATCTCGGCCTTGCTCATACGCCATTTACGCCTGCGGTGTGTCTTGGAATCTGACTCCGGGAGGGCCATTTTGTCCACTTCGTGCTCAAGTTCTTTGCAAAAGTCATCTGCAATACAAAATATTTCTGTAATTTTGTCCTTGGTAATCATCGCTGTGTTGTTTTGTAACTTGTTGATTGTTAACTATAAAGATACAAAATAATAGCGAGATTACCAACCTTTTACTAAACTTTTCTTATCCCGAGTTCAGGTTCATAGTTGGCTAAAACTCAAGAATGTTGCACTTCTATCTGGAACACGCAAAAGCCACTAGTTTATTGACAACAATGTTAATAAACTAGTGGCTTGGTATGGGCATCACACATAACTCCTTATTACATAGTAGATCAAAAAAATCTACCAGATTTAACTAGAACCCTATTACCCCTTTCTTTAGTATGCTATTGAAATAAATAAAATTATTTGAGTGTACCAATTTGATAAAATTTCAACAAATCTATATTAAGGATTGTAAGATACTTAGCTTGTAATTCAGCTTGTTGAGCTCGCATAAGAGCATCTTTTCCATTCATAAGTTCAATGATGTTCTTAAGATTCTGTTCAAACTGTTCATTGAGTAAGTTGTAACTTGTCTGAGCACTTTGTGTACTAACTCTGGCACTTCGATATTGCGCCTGATTATTCATTGCTTGAAGCCAGAAGTTTTCTATGGTAGAATAGAGGGTAGTCTGTTGGTCCTTAAGGCCAAGTTCGTAATCTTGCTTGGTAAGAATTGCTTTATTGACAGCTGTTTTTTTCTGACGATTATCAACCAACGGGATATTGACATTAAAACCGCCACCTAGTCCGAAATTATTCTTCAACTGTTTGCCATAGGCATTACTGCTTATAGAAGTAGTGTTTGTGCTTAACCCCGCTGAAGCTGTCACTGTAGGCAATTTCATGGCTTTTGCCATCTTAATTTGGAGATTACTACTCTCTATTCCAAGCATGTAATTCTTAATTTCAGGTCGATGATTTAGAGCGCTTTCATATACATCTGTTACGCTTGGAATGTCTTGTAACGCCATTTCATCCGATGTCTCTGGTATTACGACATCAAATGGCTCTTGGTCAGTGATTTGTAGTAGTTTCTTCAACTGTCTTACGAAGTCTTTATAGTTGCCTTCCACTAATACCAAGTTATACTCATCTTGTGCACGTTGAGATGTTAGTTGGGCGAGATCGGCCTTACTCATCTTGCCAACATTTACAAATTCTTGCCCACGCTGTTCGTTTTTCTTTGAGGTTTCTAGTGTTTGGCGATTTACCTCTATAGCATCTTTTGAATAAATTATCTGTATATATAGTTGTGCAATCTGTTGTTGGATGGTTGCTGCTGTTGTGGCACTATCTAATGATGCTTTTTCTGCTAAAAATTGATTCGCCTTCACTTGATCACGATTGCGATTTCCATTCCATACTGTCCAGCTAGTATTTACACCGTATGTGCCATTATAGTAGACTTTCTTTACGTTCATCTGAACCTTGTCACCTGCAACAGTGTAGCTGCCTGATTCTGGCCATGGGTTGTATGTAACAAACTGTGAAGTGGTTGCCGAAAGAGAGGGTAGAAGACTAGCTTGACTTTGGTGAACATCCTCTATGGCACTTTGATGCTGTAAACTTGTTTTGCGGATGGTAATGTTGTTTTGTATTGCATACTCAATACAATCTTTTAACGTCCATACTTTAGCTTGAACCGTCAAAGAGCCTACTATAGAAATCAGGATGATGCCTGATACTGCTATGATTCTATTCATAATTAATAGTTGATTATTTTATTTGAATGTTTGACCGATTTCCGACAAAAAAAGTATACACCCGCCTTGAATGTTAACAATATTTAAGACAACGCGACGTCAAGCAAAGTTTACAACAGATAATGATAAATATTTCAACTTAAATAAATTCCTGCAAACGAGCAATATACTTACCCAGAATATCAAATTCTATGTTTACCTCACTACCTACTTTGATATTACAGAAATTTGTGTTTTCTCGTGTATAAGGGATTATTGCAACTTTAAATGTATTTTCTGTTGGTGTTATGACAGTAAGTGATACTCCATTAACAGTTACAGAGCCTTTGTCAACAGTAAAATAACCTCGACGTGCCATTGTCTTGTCTTGATGATATTCAAAAGTAAAGTAAGTAGATCCGCCGGCATCATCCATAGCAATACAAATAGCAGTTTCATCGACATGACCCTGGACGATGTGACCATCGAGGCGTCCGTTCATTAGCATTGATCGCTCCACGTTGACTTTATCACCTACCTTGAGTTTACCCAAATTAGTACGGTCAAGGGTTTCTTTCATGGCCGTTGTTGTGTAAGTGTCATCTTTGATGCTTACAACGGTAAGGCAAACTCCATTATGAGAAATACTCTGGTCAATCTTCAATTCATCAATAAATGAGCATTTTATGGTGAAATCGATATTTTCCTGATATTTCTCAATGGCTACTAACGTAGCCATTTCTTCAACTATTCCACTAAACATAATATATATTCTCAAGTTATTAAAACTGCATGTTCTTCTTCTCGCAGTAATTAAGGTAGTAAAGCGAGGTTTACTAAAAAAGGAGAACTGAGTCTGGCAATGTGCTTCCGTTCTCAATTCTCCATTTTATTAAAAGGGGATCATAACGATGATGTGATGAAAACTCCAGCTATAAAAGTTGTGAGGGCTCTCCGTCTTTGTAATCCACTGGCTTTGAGCTTAGTCGCAAGCGACCGTTGTGGCCCGCCATCAACAAGAGAAGCTATCTCTGTTTTCAATTTAATTTGATGAGTATCCCGATCGAATCGATACAACCCCCCCAAAGATTTATCTCCTTTATTCAATTGCAAATATACTACATTGCTTTTAGTCTGCCAAACAAATCAAAGTTTTTTTAAGCATATTGCACCTTATAATTATGGATGACAAACTCCAAGAAATGGTGAAATCATTTCACTGCATCCAGCAAAATTTCGCTAAGAGTAGGATGAATATGAATGATATCGGCTAATCTGTCACGGGTGATACCCACATTCATAAGAGCAGAAATCTCTTGCACTATGGTAGAAGCTTCTGCGCCATAGGCATGGCATCCAATAACTTTTTCATCAGTATCTACAATAAGTTTTACTAACCCGTCGGTTTGTTCCATGGCCTGTGCACGTCCATTGGCACGGTAAATGGCTTTGTGGACATGGTAAGAGAGTTCTTGTTTCTTACATAGATCCTCCGAAAGCCCCACAGAAGCAGCCTCCGGATGTGTAAAAATAGCACTTGGCATGATATCCAGACGTATGAAGTCAGTCTTGCCGAGGATGTTATTTATTGCATGATATCCTTGGAATGTGGCAGCATGAGCAAGCATCTGACGACCATTAACATCGCCAATGGCATAAATGTGAGGGATGCTTGTTTGCAAGTTGTCATCTGTTATAATACCATTACGTGCTACGTCAACGCCAATGCTTTCCAGGTTCAGACCCTCAACATGTGGCTGGCGACCTGTTGCGACAAGAATGGCATCTGCGGTAATAGAATTTTCTTTATCCGTCTTTGTGCTTTTAAACACAACACTTTTTCCTTCAATTCTTTGTACAGCTGAACCCAAGTAAAACTTGATACCAGATTTCTCAATTAGTTTGCGCAATCTTTTGGCGATTTCGGAGTCCAATGTCGGCAGGCATTCCTTCAGGAATTCGATTACAGTTACTTTGCATCCAAATGCTGAAAAAACTGATGCCATTTCCATTCCAATTACTCCAGCTCCTACAATACATAGAGTTTCAGGAATTTCTTTCAACTCTAACAATCCTTCAGATGTTACCACATATGGACTAACAGGATTGCCATCGGCTCCTAGACCTGGTATTGGAGGAAATTTGGCAGTAGAACCTGTGGCAATGATAATATTATCCCCCTCGATTGTTTGGTCGTCAACAAGGACGGTTTTGTGATCTTTTAATGCAGCATGTCCATAGATGAACTGTATGCCTGGCATAGTCATCATAGCCTCAACACCATGTCGCAAATCAGCAACAATATTATTTTTGCGCTCAATAGCTTTAGTGAAGAGTTCTGCTGCATTATCCTTACCTGAAGCCTTAGCGGCATCATGTACTAATGACTTAGTAGGGATACAACCATAATTGAGACAAGTCCCACCAGCATACTTCTCCTCGATGATGACAACCTGTAATCCCTTCTTGGCAGCATAGGCAGCGGTCTCGTATCCACCGGGACCACTGCCAATGATAATAAGATCATTTTTCATTTTAATCTTTTTGCTCGTTTGGATAGACCAAAACCAATTGTCGGGCAGCCAATACATCGTCCACACGAGATATTGGAGTATTGTGTGGAGCAGACTTAACAACTTCAGGGTTTTCTTTGGCCTCCTCAGCAATTATTCTCATTGTTTCAATGAAAGCATCAAGAGTATCTTTGCTTTCTCCCTCAGTGGGCTCTATCATCATGGATTCATGGAAGAGCAATGGGAAATAAATGGTCGGAGCGTGGAAACCATAATCGAGTAATCGTTTTGCTACATCCATGGTCGTTACACCAGTAGACTTGTCCAAGAGACCATTGAAGACAAATTCATGTTTACATAACCTTTCGATTGGAAGTTCAAAAATATCCTTTAGGCTTTCCTTTATGTAACTAGCATTAAGTGTTGCTAATGGTCCAACATTCTTGATGTTCTCTTTACCAAGGCTCAAAACATAAGCAAGTCCGCGTAGTTCTACCAAGAAATTACCATGATAGGGATTTACCAATGGAAAGAATTGACTTAACCCCTTGCGAACACCAACAGGGCCACTTCCAGGACCGCCGCCACCATGAGGAGTGGAAAATGTCTTGTGAAGGTTCAAATGTAGCACATCGAATCCCATGTCTCCAGGGCGACATGCACCAAGAAGTGGATTGAAGTTTGCACCATCATAATACATTAACCCTCCGCACTTATGTACCATATCTACAATCTTCAGAATGTCATGTTCAAAGATACCCAAGGTGTTTGGATTGGTCATCATCATGGCTGCCACCGTATCATCGAGTTTAGTAGCCAAGTCTTCGGCATCCACGGTTCCATCGGGCATGCTTTTAACTTCAACTACATCTAGGCCGCACACTGCTGCTGATGCTGGATTAGTACCGTGAGCGGAGTCCGGAATAATCACCTTGGTGCGCTTTGTGTCTTTACGACTCTCATGATAGGCACGGATAATCATTAGTCCAGTTAGTTCTCCGTGTGCACCCGCGCATGGTTTCAATGTAAAATCGTCCATACCTGTGATCTGAGAGAGAACGCTTCGCAATTCGTCAGTCACTGCTTGGCAACCCAATGTGGTGGTTTCTGGTTGTAAAGGATGGATATCAGTAAATTCCTTCATTCCTGCCATCTCGTCGTTAATTTTGGGATTGTACTTCATCGTACATGACCCCAAGGGATAGAAACCGTTATCTACGCCAAAGTTATTACCACTATTGTTGGTATAATGACGTACTACGGTCAACTCATCACATTCAGGAAGATCACATTCTTTATTACGAAGGTGAGATTCGGAAATCTCATGATGGGGGAATTCATTCCTAGGCAGGCTATAACCTACGCACCCTGGATTGCTAAGCTCAAATATGAGATTATTATATAACTTGTTGTTCATTGAATTATCCCTTTCTTATTTAGCTAAGTTTACCAGTGCATCAATTTCTTCTTTGTCCCTTTGTTCGGTTACGGCAAGCATGACTATATCATCAGCTACCTTAATACCGCCAAAGAACCCATGATCAAGCCATGTCTGCTGAAGAGCGTCAAGGTCACCATCATATCTTAAGCAAAATTCGTTTAAAAATTCCTTGCCGGGGAATGTTTCGATAAAATGGCCTGTGGCTAATAGTTGGTCATGCAGATAGTGAGCACCATCGCAACCCAATTGCGCAGCCTCACGAAGTCCTTGCTTACCCATTAGTGCCATATAGATGGTCACCCACAAAACCATTAGACTTTCGTTGGAACATATGTTGGAAGTGGCTTTGTCTCTACGAATGTGTTGTTCACGAGCCTGAAGGGTCAGTGCATAGGTGCGCCTACCGTCTTGGTCAAGCGTTTCTCCCACGATCCTTCCAGGCATTTTACGAACCAATTTATTGGTTGTACACATGTAGCCAAGGTATGGTCCTCCCCAGGCCATAGGTAATCCCAAGCTCTGTGCTTCACCAACGGCAATGTCTGCACCCCATTCTCCAGGAGTCTTGAGCAAGGCTAGATCGGCAACTATGGAATTAACAATAAAAAGAGCTTTTTTATCATGACATGTGCCAGCTACTCCAGTGAAGTCCTCGATAATGCCAAAGTAATTAGGTTGCTGAACGATAACACCGGCCACTCCACCTTGAGCAAGTAAACCTGGGAGATTGGTAAAGTCAGTAACTCCGTTTTTTTGCGATAAATATTGAAGTTCAAAACCATTAAAATGAGCATAAGTTTTGACAACTTCAATTACCTTTGGATCAATAGCCTCGGAAATAATTACCTTGTTGGATTTCTTAACGGCAGTGCATGCCATCATAGCTGCTTCTGCGGTCGCCGTAGAACCATCATACATAGAGGCATTTGAAACTTCCATTCCCGTTAGTCGAGCCATCATTGTCTGATACTCGAATATGTAATGTAGTGTTCCCTGAGAAATTTCAGCCTGATATGGTGTGTAGCTGGTCAAATATTCTGACCTTGAGCAAAGTTGAGGAATAGCTGACGGAATGTAATGATCATAAGAACCAGCACCTGTAAAACATATCTTTTGCTGATTCTTTGTACCAAGTTGATTAAAATATTTCCGAATATCTATCTCACTTTTTTCTTCTGGTAAGTCATATTCACCTTTAAGGCGAACACTCTCTGGTACATCTGCATAAAGATCATCCAAAGACTTTAAGCCGATAACATCCAGCATGTGCTGGATGTCATCGGCGGTGTGTGGAAAATACTTAAACATATTGTTTTCCCAATTTCTTATGATATTGAAGCGTTATAAGCCTCTTCGTCCATCAAGTTTTCGAGTTCACTAGGATCGGAAAGCTTGACTTTGATAATCCAGTTAGAATTGGCATCCTGATTGATCAGTTCTGGATGGTCCTCAAGAGCTTCGTTCACTTCAATTACTATACCACTTATTGGAGATATTAAATCATTAGCTGCCTTAACGCTTTCAACAGCTCCAAAATCATCACCAGCAGTTACTTCATCGTCCACTTCGGGCATATCTACATATACTATGTTGCCTAATTCCTTCTGGGCGAAATCTGTAATACCGATATATCCGAATTCTCCTTCTACGCGTACGTACTCATGTGATTCACTAAAGTAAGTCATATTATTTCGTATAATGTTAATGATTATTTCTTATAATGCTTGTCATAGAATTTCTTCTTGACGATGGTTCCGGGGAAGGTCTTCTTGCGAATTTGGATTTCAACCTTGTCACCAAGTTTTAGGCTTGAGTCAACAAGTGCCACGGCACAGCTCTTGTCAACAGAGATTAGTTTATAGCCTGTTGTCACTTCGCCAACTACCTTACCGTCTTGTAATACCTTATAACCATGGCGAGGAATTGCATTTCCTTCTAGTTCAATACCACGAAGTCTGCTTGTAGGTCCCTCTTCCTTTTGCTTAGAAATAGCATCCTTGCCAATGAATTCGGGTTTGTCAAACTTACAGAACATGCTTAGACCAGCCATTACCGGTGTTATCGTATCTGATAGTTCGTCTCCGTATAATGGAAGGCCAACCTCAAAACGAAGAGTGTCACGACATCCCAAACCACATGGCGTAACACGCTTACTATCAAGCAATTTATCCCACAGGTCAACGATCAATTTATGAGAAGCATAAATCTCAAAACCATCTTCACCAGTGTATCCCGTGCGACTAACGATGAACGTTTCTCCAAATTGAGTCCGTGTTTTGGCCGTATAAAAAGCCAATTCATGGCAAGGAATCCCCAAGGCCTCCTCAACGACTTTCTCTGCTTCTGGTCCTTGTATTGCAAGCTGAGAATAGTTGTCAGATTCGTCGTCGATTTGTACGTCAAATCCTTCGCTGTTTTGTTTAATCCAAGCTACATCCTTGTCAATGTTAGCGGCATTTACCACAAGAAGGAACTCCTGATTACCCATTTTATAAACGAGCAGATCATCAACGGTTCCACCTTCTGGATATAGCATCATTCCATAATATATCTGAAAGAGTGGGGCATTGGTAATATCATTTGTAAAAATATGATTGACAAATTTTTCTGCTTCATTACCTTTTACAAAGACTTCACCCATATGGGAAACATCAAATACGCCACAATGCAGACGTACCGCATTATGTTCTTCAATAATAGAAGTGTACTGGATAGGCATATCGAAACTAGCAAATGGTTGCATGAAGGCACCTAATTGCGCATGTCGATCATAAAGACAAGTTCGTTTATTCATAGTTAATTGATAATATTTATAATTTTCATATTGCTCAATATTCTCGTTTTCTTGGAATTAAACTCAATTCCTTCATTCAAAGGTTATAGGATGGCTTTTGATCTAAGTACTCGATATACCCTTAGCACTGATTAAGGTAGGGTTTTATAATGCAAACTTACGAAAATTTATTTGATATGTTAGTTGTATTATTATATATTTGTACTTAAAAAATACAAAATCCCCGAGCTATCAGAATGATGCATCGGGGACTTATTTATAATTTTATGATTTCAACTTATTGTATTGTGATTGTAGCAATAAGCTCTTCTGGAGACATCAATTTTTGTTCTCCTGTAATCATATTTTTCAAAGTTATTTGCCCATTTTCAATTTCGTTTTCACCAGCCATTGCCACATAAGCGATATGTTTAGCATCGGCATAACTCATCTGCTTTTTCATTTTTGCCTTGTCAGGATACATTTCCGTTCTAATTCCGGCTTCTCTTGCCTTAGCCACAAGGGGCAAGCAATATGAGGTTTCCTTTTCACCAAAGTTAATGAAAAGTAGTTGAGTTGCAGAGATGTCCTCCTTGGGGTAGAGGTCTAATGTATTGAGCACATCATAGATGCGGTCAGCTCCAAAGGAGAAACCTACTCCTGATAGTCCAGGCATGCCAAATATACCTGTAAGATTATCATATCGTCCACCACCAGTGATGGAACCCATTTCGGTATCAAGGGCTTTAACCTCAAAGATAGCACCGGTGTAATAATTTAACCCACGAGCCAATGTGAGGTCTAAAACGATTCCATTGTGAAGATCGACATTCTTCAACATATCGAGAATAAAGCGCAATTCTTCTACTCCTTTGAGACCAATCTCAGATGTTTGCATTATATTTGCTATTACATCGAGCTTCTCTTCATTGGAGCCTTGCAAATCGATAATGGGTTGAAGCTTTGCTATAGCATCTTCAGGTAATCCTGCTTGTCTAAGCTCTTCGTTCACATTATCAATGCCAATCTTGTCAAGCTTATCAATGGCAACAGTGATATCTATAATCTTATCAGCTGCACCGATAATCTCTGCAATACCGGTAAGAATTTTCCTATTGTTGATTTTAACCTGAACTCTAACTCCCAAGCGCTGAAATACGGTATCAATGATTTGTATTAATTCAACCTCATTGAGAAGAGAGTTGGAGCCTACAACATCGGCATCGCACTGGTAAAACTCTCTATAGCGCCCTTTTTGCGGACGATCAGCTCGCCAAACTGGTTGAATCTGATAGCGCTTAAAGGGTAATACCAGCTCATTGTTATGCATAACCACATAGCGAGCAAAGGGTACCGTAAGATCATACCTCAACCCTTTTTCGCAAAGTTTTGTTTGCAAGTGCAACGTATTACGATCAAGTAGCTCGTCATCTGAAACTCCTTTAAAGTAGTCGCCAGAATTAAGTACCTTAAATAGTAACTTATCGCCTTCCTCTCCGTATTTGCCCATCAAGGTAGGAAGAGTCTCCATAGCAGGCGTCTCTATTTGCTGGAAGCCATAGAGTGCGAACACCTCCTTGATGGTGTTAAAGATGTAATTTCGTTTGGCCATCTCCTCGGGACCAAAGTCACGAGTTCCCTTGGGGATGGATGGTTTGTTGTTTCCCATTACTATTTCTTTCTAACGATAGTTTGTTTTCTGTCTGGACCGATTGATATAATGCCAATATGTGTTTCCAGTTCTGTCTCCAAGAAGTCAATGTAATCCTTAAAGGTCTGTGGGAATTGAGTTTCGTCGTTGAACTTAGTCATATCCACATTCCAACCCTTCAACTCTTTATATACCGGCTTCACATTATCTATCTCATAGGGGAAGTCACGTGTAATCTCGCCATTAGGCAATTCGTAAGCGACGCAAGCTTTGATAGTGTCAAATCCATCAAGTACATCGTTCTTCATCATGATTAACTCTGTAACACCATTAATCATAACGCTATAACGTAGTTGAACAAGATCAATCCAACCGCAACGTCTTTCTCTACCTGTTACGGCACCATATTCATGTCCGATGTCGCGGAGTCGTTTACCTGTCTCATCAAAAAGTTCGGTAGGGAAGGGGCCCGCACCAACTCGTGTACAATAAGCTTTAGTAATACCATACACATTACCAATCTTGTTTGGGCCGATACCCAATCCTGTACAAGCACCAGCACAAATAGTGTTGCTTGAGGTAACGAATGGATAACTTCCAAAGTCAACATCTAGCATCGTGCCCTGAGCACCTTCGCAAAGAATATTATTACCATTACGAATCAAACGATTGATCTCGTGTTCGGAATCGACAATCTGGAACTGACGGAGATAATCTATACCTTCCATCCATTTCTTTTCCGTTTCCTCTAATCCCTCAAAGTTAGTCCATCCAAGAGATGCAAGCATTTGCATGTGGCGTTCTTTATGAGCGGCATATTTTTCGTCAAAGTTTTCCAGGATATCACCAACTCGCAAGCCATTGCGACTTACTTTGTCCGTGTATGTTGGGCCGATACCTTTACCAGTAGTGCCCACTTTGTCCTTACCTTTGGCAGATTCAAGTGCACTATCGAGGATACGGTGAGTAGGCATAATAAGATGAGCCTTGCTAGAAATATGAAGGCGTGAACATAGTTCGTGTCCGCTCTTCTCCAAATCCTTTGCCTCATCCATGAAAAGGTCTGGTGCTAATACGACACCATTTCCAATAATATTTATCTTGTCGCCTTGGAAAACACCCGATGGAATGCTTCGCAACACATACTTTTGTCCTTCGAACTCTAACGTATGTCCGGCATTGGGTCCTCCCTGAAAACGAGCGACAACATCATAGCTTGGTGTGAGCACATCAACAATCTTTCCTTTGCCCTCATCTCCCCATTGAAGACCTAATAAGACATCTACTTTTCCTGAATTCATACGCTGTATAACTTATTTATTATCTGTTTTGTTTTTTGAAATCATTGTTCTCTTGCGTGTCAACTTGGATTGACAACTACTACAAATACCATATATGTATAAAGAGAATCCTTCCTTTCGAAATCGATAGAGTCGAGATGAGGTGATGGCAGATTCAACATCTGGAAGTTCCACTTCTATAACTTTCCCGCACATGGTGCAGATTTGATGACTATGGTTATCGTTGCGTAAGGTCGCCTCATATTTGGTTTTATCCACTAGTTTATGGCGAACCACAAGGTTCACCTTAAGCAAAAGACGCAAAGTGTTATAAAGAGTGGCTCTGCTCACGATGAACTTTTTCTTTTCCAAAGCTTCATTGAGCTCCTCAACGGTAAAATGCCCGTCCATGCCATATATAGCCTTCAGAACGGCATAACGCTCCGGAGTCTTTCGTTTAGCGGTTACCTCAATGTAATTGTCGAGGATTCGCTGGGCATTGTCGAGCATCTTATTTCTCACCATGATGTCAATACACTCTAGGACCAAAAATAGCGGTGCCGACACGAACCATCGTTGATCTGCATTTCACCCCAATCTTATAGTCATGACTCATACCCCAAGATCTCTCACAGAAGTAGTCGGCATCAGCAAAATATTCACGCTTCACCTCGTCGAAAAAGTCCGCCGCCATCAACATTTCTTTGGCAATCTGGTTTTCATCGTCAACATTGCTTGCCATCATCATAAGTCCACATATACGAATATGTTCCAATGATTTCCATTCTCCTTGCTTAAGCATTTCGCGGCAAGCATCAAACGAAAAGCCATATTTCGTTTCTTCTTCTGCAATATGGAGCTCGAGAAGTACATTGATAGTGCGATCAACCTTAGCAGCTTGCTTATCAATCTCTTTAAGGAGTTTCAAGCTATCCACTGCTTCGATCATATGGATATATGGAACGATGTATTTTACCTTGTTACTTTGGAGGTGGCCAATAAAATGCCATTGAATATCCTTAGGTAACACTTCAGATTTCTCGCGTATTTCTTGTTCATGGCTTTCACCAAAGATACGCTGACCAACAGAATAGGCTACCTCTATATATTCCTTGGGATGAAATTTGCTTATAGCAACAAGTTTCACACCCTGTGGCAAATGGCTTAATACTTCCTTTAAGTTATGAGCAACATCGATATTCATCGTTATATTTCAGCTTGTCTTAGTCTGCCTTGTTGTACTCAGGCATGTCGTCCTTTTGGTTCGTTTTTGAGTTGATTTTGTGTTCAAATACGTCCATGAACATTGTTTCGGTTACGGAAGAAATGACATAATCAATCATCGTTCCGCCCATAACGTTTCCAATTGCATTCACAGCGCCAGGAAGGGTAGCGGCTTGAACAAGATAATTTACCATAGACCTCTTCTCCTTTTCGGTTTTTTCGTCTATAGTAATAAATGAAAGCTTCGCCTTATACCACTTGTCAGCCTTGGGATCTTCACTAAAGAATATCTCATGGTAGGGTGCAGGCTTCATGCTTACTATCTTAAATTCTCCGCTAATATAGCTTGACATTTCCTCAATGATGGTTGCTTCCGCCTCTGTGAAACTCAGAGCATCTACAACATATTGTTCAATTACTGGCTTTAATGCGCCGTCTTCGGCGGTCTTTTCATATTTGATCTTGGTCTCAAACCAATCAGAAGTTCTCGAATTCATGAAAATATAGTTAATAAAAAAGTGTGTCTATTGATTTTGGATACCACGAAATAGATTGTCCAAAACTCGATAAGTGTATGCGGACCGGTCATGGATAGTCAAATCGTTGCGAAGTCTATTGCGCAAGTCGACCAGTTTGGATACGGCATCCTGATAGTTTTCGGGAGTGATGCGCTCGGACATGTTCTTGGCCACGGCCGCATCAAACCCAAAGTATCTTACTAGCATATCCGCGAACTGGCTACGTTGCATATCCGTAACATCCTTCAGTTGTTGGTTCAACTTGTTTTTTGGACGATAAATATGGAATATTAACTCATCGGGTTCACCTCCACGTTGGCCATTGTAATAGCGCTTGTCATAGTCGAAATAACAATCACAAAAACCATTCTCTGCCAATGCGGCGAGTTCCTCTTTTGCAGGATTGAGCACACGACGAGTGAAGTCACTAAATTTCTTATAATTGGCTTCTAACCGCAACATCTTTCTGAAATCCATTGTTTTGATGCGCGTTCCACCCTTGTCAACCCAGCTCTCAATGAACATATATATGCGTTGAGTATAACGGTTACGGCATGCAAAAACAATTTGTTTTCCTAGACGGTGATAACCTAAGTCCAAAGAAACTAATCGTTGAGCTACGGTGCGGTCGATTTTCAGAACTGCATATTTCTCGTAGATTCCTGTATCTTTTGGGATATAAACGTCACAAAGGTTGGTTACCTTCAGATAACTTCGTCCATCATTTGATTTATAAGGAATCTCAACGGGTATTGCCGCCAACATCTTCAGACTCTGACGAAGCTGAGGATAGTGGTTGGGATCTACACCGAGTGTCTTAAATAAAGTCTTAATTTCAAGTCGACCATCGTTATCAAGCTCAACATCGGAAAAGATTTCAGGAGCAACATTATCCTTGTTTAATATTTTGTGAAGCTTGCTTTGCATGTATTCCACAATGGTAACCAATATCCTAATCTGAATAAGAGAATAGTCATGGCGCATCATGGTAACTGCGATAGGTTGTAAGAGCCAAGTCTCCTCCTCGACGGGGATGAGATCTGAAGGGATGTTGCGTTTAAGATCGCGTTTCTTACCCTTTCCAAAATCAGAGGTACGCTTGGTCTTTCGGCTTATGGTAGCTGATGTCGTGATATCTGTGGAATTGTCTTCTGCCATGCTGTTGGTCGTAATGCGGCTGTCCCAAAGGAGACGAGGACAAAGTTAAAACTATTTTTCGAGTTCACCAAGCAAAACCAAAAATTAATCTTAGCCCACCATGACCGTGTTATTTATAACAATATGTCCACGGAGAAAATGTAAAAACACTGCATGTTTTTTGAAAAATATCAGTACCCCAGTTCGGGATAAAGCTAT
>DHOP01000008.1 GCA_002407775.1 Prevotella sp. UBA5387 | reverse complement strand
GCCTGTTTTGACACACCCTCTTTTATTATGTCTTCTCGCACTAACCGTGCGTCATAATTTTTGTTGAAACGTATGCGAAATTAATCCTCGCCCTGCTCCTCTCTAGCCTGTGCATCAATCGTCTTAATCTTTTGACGTACTAGTTCGGCATCATCCTTGAGCTTTTGAACCTTACGATTCATCTCATCTACAAGACTATTGCCCTTCTTACTAGAGATATTAAGGAAGCCAAGATTGTTCTCGTAAGTATTAATCTCCTGCTTAAGCTGCTCGTAACGACGCATCAAACGACTGCGCTCATTATCCACTGCATCCTCACTTCGTTTGGCCATACTCTTCAAGTTGTTTTTAAAGTTGTCCAAACGACGGCGCGCTGAAGAGATGTGCAGAGTTTCATAGACTTTATCCAGAGCGTCATGGAACTCCTTATAGACCTTGTCTTTCTCCTTGAATGGCACATGCCCTGTCTTGTTGTATTCATCAACGAGCTGCTGGACTTTCTCCTGTGCACCCTCAATACCAGTCTCTGCAAGTTCCTTAAGCTGTGCAACGATATCACGTTTCTTCTTCAGATTGTCACGCTGTTCATTGCGTTCTCCAGCATGCGCTGCATTTCTAGCCTCAAAAAAACTATTGCAAGCAGCAAGGAATTCGTTCCAAAGCTTGTCACTAATCTTGCGAGGAACTGCTCCAACTGTCTTCCATTCCTTTTGCAAAGCAATAAGTTTATCACTGGTAGACTTCCAGTCTGTACTTTGGGAGAGTGCTTGAGCTTGTTCAACCAATGACTTTTTCTTCTCTGCATTTTCGGCAAGTTGCGACTTCAAGGACTTGAAGTATTCAGCCTTTCTACTAAAGAAATCATCGCAGATAGCACGGAAACGCTCGAAAATCTTCACGTTCATCTTCTGAGGTGCAAACCCTATGGTCTTCCACTCTTGCTGAATGGATATAATCTCTTTGGTGTGTTTCTCCCAGTCAGTGGCGCTTTTATTCTCTTCTTTAGAAATGGCTTCAGCCTTTTTACATAGATCATCCTTACGTGTGAGGTTATCTTCCTCCATGGCACGAAGACGCTCAAAGTGATCCTGATGTTTTTTATTGATGACTGTGCTAGCTGCCTTAAAGCGGGTCCAAACCTGCTCACGTAAGTCCTTAGCAACAGGACCAATCTCACGATATTGGGCGTGAAGGTCTTGCAACTGATGGAAAGCGCTGATAACATCAGGCTCTTCTGCAAGCCTTTCTGCCTCTTCGCATAGTTTAAACTTAGCTTCTAGATTCTTCTTGAAATCATATTCACGAGCCTCGCGATTGAGATTTAGCAAGTCATAAAACTGTTCTACATATAGTTGATAGGTACGCCAAACCTCGTTTGACTTCTCTGCCGGTACGGACTTAATGTCCTTAAATTCTTGCTGAAGCGCCTTAAACTCATTGAAAGTCTTGTTAGCTTCCTCAGGAGAGGTAGCCATGTTCTTGATTTTCTCAATGATCTCAAGCTTTCTTTTCAAGTTATCGGCTTTCTCAGCCTCTTGTTCTATGAAAGATTTAGCACGCTTCTCCTTGATGATTTGCATCTCTGCCTTGAATATCTCCTCTTTCTCATCGGGCATTACTTGATACTTCTCGGGATCTCCTCCTGCCTCGAGATATTCTTTTTGCCTTTGTTCACGCTCTGCGATATGAAACTTATAGAAAGTCGATTTCAGAAAATCCACTTCCTCTTTATCGGGCTTGTCTACGGATGTCGCAATCTCTTTTACACGCTCCAAGACCTCTTCTTTGGATTCATAGGTCTTCTTTTCATCTTCCTCTTCTGACAGTTCAACAGTCATCGATGCCTGTTGCTCATCCTGACCTGACTTTTCAATGGGTGCCGGACTTGCCTCTTCTTCGGCTTGAACCTCTACCTCGGTTGGGGCAGAATAGTCATCAGCTGACTCGGTAATTGTTTCGTTTACCTCAGCAACAGCTTCTTTTGAAACATCAGAAGTGTTTTCTTCAACTTCCACAGGGATTGCCTCCTCTGTTTTTGAAACATTGACCTCTGCCGTAGCAGGGGCAACCTCAACAACAGAAGCAACGTCTTCCGTCTGCTCAGAAGATTCGTCAACTTCTACAGATGGTTGTTCAGCCCCTATCGATTCTTCCGCAATAGACGCTGATTCCTCGGCAATTGACTGCTGTGCGTTCTCTACTTCAGAAGTGGTCTCAGCCTTCTTCTGCACTTCTTCTACGTTTCCCTGTTGAAGGGAATTTTCTTGAGAGTCCATCATTTCACCCATTTAAGTTTATGATTCGGATTTTCTAAGGTTAAGTTGCCATATCTTTTCATAAGAAAGCAATGGCGTTTATACCTTACATGAAATTAACTTTATTTTTGCAAACTTATATAAAAAATGCGGATTTACACTAACTTTTTCCGATTTTTTGTAATCTAGAAGCTATAAAATGCGTTTGTGACGCATAATCACCCAGCACAAGACGCTCACGCCAAAAGACACAACTAATGCGATAGGAAATCCCCAAGGACTACGTTCCAAGCCGTTGAAGACATTCATACCGTATACAGAAGCAACAAACGTGGCCGACATCATGATGATTGATACAGATGTAAGGGTACGCATCACTGTATTCATGTTATTGTTGATGATGCTCGAATAAGTATCCATTGTCGATTCCAAAATGTTAGAATAAATGTTCGTGGTTTCCCGAGCCTGCGTCATCTCAATATTCACATCCTCGATAAGGTCCGCATCCAACTCATCAATTTGCAACTTGAACTTCAGCTTTTGGAGTAGAGTCTCATTGCCACGGATAGAGGTAATGAAATAAGTGAGAGAGTCTTGAAGCCTGGACAGCCCAATAAGGTTCTCGTTATTTACTTCGTTATCAAGGTTGTGTTTGGCCTTTTCGATAAGAATGTTTATTTGTTTCAGACGCTTTAGATACCACACAGCACTGGAAAGGAATAGGCGGAATGTCATATCCACAAAGTCAGTGAAACCTTCCCCACGCTTCTGATGAAAGCTTATGAAGTCAATCATCATGTTAGTCTCATAGAAACACACCGTAACAGTAACGTCACGCTTGTGTATTATACCAAGCGGGACGGTCGAATAAGGTGTCCGACTGCGTATCTCCTTAACGTAAGGGATACGTAAAATAATAAGCATCCAGCCGTCATCATACTCATAACGGGCGCGCTCGTCAGTATCGCTGATGTCGCTGAAAAAATAATCGGGGATGTTTAGGCGCTCTACCAGTTCGCGTTGATCTTCGTCTGTGGGGCAAGTCACCTGAATCCAGCAATTAGGTTGCCATTCAGGAATAGTATTCAGGCTCTTCTCAATGTTCCAATATGTTCTCATTGTAGCTAATCTCCATAGATAAACGGACACGTGGGGATTAGCTTCTTGAGCTGATCCTCACGCTAAATTCTGTAACTTTCCGCGTGATAATCGTCCATAAATGTTTGAAAATTGATTGTTAACTGCAAAATTAGACAAAATAAACTGCCCGACCAAGGATAACACTTGATTTTTTCTCGCAAAAGTTTTAGGCATATCCTTATTTATCGGTCAACTTCAGAAGTCTTATGGCGGTTATTGACACTCAACAGCAAAGGCTTAGCTATCATTTCTATTTCACGCTATAACCTTAATATGTCATGCAAAAAAAATAGTCAACAGCTAGCACTAAGAATTATAACTACTCAACTGGCCGCTGATTTTAGTCAGTTCTATTGATGGCTATCTGGTTCTTAGGCCAATTTACCAAGTAGAGTTTCTCTGTGGCTCGGGTGAAAGCTGTATAGAGCCAATGGATATAATCGGGAGTTAGCATTTCATCAGTCATGTATCCTTGGTCCACATAAACATTTCTCCATTGCCCACCTTGTGCCTTATGACAGGTTACAGCATAGGCGAATTTGATTTGCAAGGCATTGAAATAGATATCCTTGCGCAATACCTTGAGACGTTCTGGCTTTGTGGGAAGATCTGCATAATCTGCCATTACTTGCTGAAAGAGTTGCTCACTCTGTTCATGCGTCAATGCTGGTGTGTCGGTGGTCAGCGAGTCCATGATGACCGTTGCTTGCATCTCGAAGTTGTCATAGTCAGGAAATTGCAGCCACACATCAGCGAAATGAAAGCCGTAGAATTCCCTAATGTTACGCACACGCTGCACCCTTGCACGATCACCATTGGCCAGAAAGGCGGGGATGTTCTCACTTTCAGCAGGATATCCCAGTTTGGCAGCCTCAGCTTGAAGGTTTTCAGTCCAGAAGTAATTGTTGCGAACGATCATCACCATGTCGCCTCCCGAAAGCGCACTCTCACGATCAAGAACCATGTTTCTGATTCCTTGATTGTACACATTCGCCCTTTTGTTAGACCGAGTAACCACAATCGTATCATCCAATCCTACTTGACTATAACTTGAGGCAAGGCTCTCGATAATTTCGTTACCTGGCATCACTTCGATATCGGGGAAGCCGTCAAACTCTATTCTAGGCAGTTCCGTTGCCTCATCATAGTTGATGAGATAGCGGATATAGGTGGCATTATAGAGTATTCCAGAGTCTTGACTCTGGCGAAGCACTACATTTAGGTCACACTCATAAACTTTCAGGCCATAGCCTGCAAGCACATCTGCACTAAGCGCAGGAGCCTCTTGTTCTCCAACCGGTGGCAACTGCGCACGATCACCAATAAGCAACAAGCGACAGTTGTGACCACTATATACATATTTGATGAGGTCATCTAGGAGACTTCCAGATCCGAAGACATTGTCTCCTGTGGGTACACTATTCACCATCGAAGCCTCATCAACTACAAAAAGCATGTTATGGTAGCAATTATCGTTAAGGTTGAACTGCCCATCAATACCTTGATAGGCTTGTTCGCGATAGATTCGGCGATGTACGGTATAAGCTGGCAACCCGCTATTGATTGAAAAGACCTTAGCAGCGCGACCTGTTGGTGCGAGCAACATAAGCTTTTGACCAAATCGACGAAGCGAACGCACCATTGCCCCAGCCAATGACGTCTTTCCTGTACCAGCAGAACCACGCAGAATCATCACCACATTTGACTGTTGGTCTGCCAGGAAACCAGCAAACGTTTCCAAGGCAACTTGTTGGTCAATAGTGGGAGTGAAGCCAAAGTCTTGTATAATGTGCTCGATGAACTCTGAAGTCTTCATGTATGGGAGAAACAGTATGTGTGAATAATGATATGTTAAAAGATAAGGGGCAAACGATAGTTTCCATTTTGATTTTACTATCTTTGCATTTTAAATACGCCTTTACGAAAGACAAAGTTAACACTTATCAACGAGATAAGCAGTTCAGGTTCGAAAAATAATTCACAGCGCTTGTGTAGCGTTTTAACGCTAAGGGAGCTATGAATATTTGGCATAAACTGTTTGAGAAATATTTATCTTCCAGACAAGAATATATCAAGAACTTGGTCGCATATTCAATCAGCAATCTCATTGAGCAAGGCAATGCTGCAAAAAAGCAGACCTGATCGGAAGAGAGCGATATCGTAACACCTGACATCTAAGACGACAACTATAAATACTCATCGCAATCATTAGCCCATAGAAATGACCAACACCAACAAAAGTCCAAGGATGACCATCCGTGTGAGTCAAAGTTCACTTGCGTTTGCCATCGCCACGAATGAAAACGAGGCACAAGTGGAATACCACCCCTATACAATTAAGAGTGGCGTAAGCATTGCTGCCAACCTCCGCGAGGCCTTTAAAACAAACGAAGAACTGCGTTCCACAAATCGGGCACGGCTTCTACTAGACTCACCCGTCTTGCTTGTACCCATCGAAGAGTATCGCGAAGACCAAAACGAGACACTCTTTCTCCATAGTTTTCCCTCAACAGAGGGTTGCGTTGTGATGAATAACGTAATTCCAGATTTGAATGCGGTGGCGCTATTTGCCGTAAACAAGGACCTAAAATTGGTGATGGAAGACAACTATACGGACGTGAAGTTTACGCTAATGATGCAGCCGGTTTGGCACTATCTACATCATCGTAGCTTCATCGGTATCCATCGCAAACTCTTTGCTCATTTCCATGACGGAGTATTGGAGTTATTCAGTTTCGAGCGAAATAGGTTTGTGTTCTGCAACCGCTACAATGTGAATCACCCGAAGGACGCACCCTATTTCATTCTCTTTGTTTGGAAAGAACTTGCCATGGACCAGCTGAAAGACGAATTATATCTTTCCGGCGATATCCCCGAAAAGGAAAAACTAATGGCCGAACTGCAACTTCACTTGCGCAAAACACCAACAATTAATCCAGCTGCAGACTTCAACCGAGCACCCATGACAGCCATCAAGGGAATGACTTTGGACTTGATTACTCTGTATATTGGCTGATTCCCTACTCCACTTATACTAAAATAGGATAGCTAAAGAACATAAGAATAGCTGATATCAATAGAAAACAATGAGGATTATTACTGGAAAATATAAGGGAAGACACTTTGATGTCCCACGAACGTTCAAGGCTCGACCAACAACTGACATGGCAAAAGAGAACATTTTCAATGTGATGAATGGTCACATTGATTTTGAAGGAACCAATGCCTTAGACCTTTTCGCAGGCACGGGGAGCATCTCTTTGGAGCTGATTTCACGCGGATGCAATAGTGTAGTAAGCGTGGAGGCCGATAGAGACCATGTTCGTTTCATCAAACAATGCATGGAAAAGATTGGCGAGGAAAACCATTTGCTTATTCGTGGTGATGTATTCCGATTTCTCAAGTCTTGTCATCAACATTTCGACTTCATATTCGCTGATCCACCTTACGCGTTGGAACAATTGCCAACTTTGCCAGACCTGATATTCACATATGGTTTGCTACAACCTTCCGGAATATTTGTTTTGGAGCATGGAAAGTCTCTTGATTTCTCTCAGCACCCGCATTTCTTAGAGCACCGGAACTATGGAAGCGTGAACTTCAGCCTATTTCAATAAAGACAAAGTTCCGTTGCGTTTCATCGGATTAATTGTTGCACCCACAAAACATGATGCAACACTTTACTCCCTTCTTACATCAACGGGCTGAAAATCCTTAGCAGACTCTCCCATAATCGACGCAAGAATGAGCGACCTTCGACTTTGCGTACATCCTCGATTAGCTGGCAATGCTCTTGATCGGCAAGGAAAACACTTTTCATACGCAGTGCCATCCCTTCGTCGTAAAAGAAGATATTCGACTCGAAATCGTGCTCGAAACTTCTGAAATCCACGTTTGTACTACCACAAGTTGAAATGCTATCATCGCTAACAAGCAACTTGCTATGGTTAAATCCTGCCTCATAGAGATATACCTTTACTCCAGCTTCGAGCGTCTCCATAACGTAGGAGATGCTTGCTGATTGCACTATCATGGCATCGCTGCGAGCCGGAATCATAAGACGCACATCCACTCCAGTGAGTGCTGCCGTACGCATAGCAAAAAGAATCGGCTCCGTAGGCAAAAAATAAGGACTCTCCATATAGACATATCGACGAGCCTCGAGCAACACTCGCACATACCCTTGCATGATATCTGGCCATGGAGATATGGGGCTACTCGTAACTACTTGAGCCAAACAGTTATTATCTATTCTTGGATCTTGCTCGGGATAATATCGACGATTGGTTATGAGCGTATGGTCAACAAAGTACCAATCCACCAAGAAAGCGCACTGAATGCCATATACCGCCCCACCTCTGACCATGATATTAGTGTCACGCCATGCCATGTTACCCACACCCTTGACATATCGAGTGGCAATATTCATACCCCCCATAAATCCTATGGTGCCGTCGATAATAATGAGCTTACGGTGGTTTCTATAGTTTACCTTGGATGTGAAAGCAGGGAATTTCACTGGCATAAAGGCATGCACATCCACTCCACTATCACGCATCCGCTCAAAGAAAGAGTTCTTCACGCGCCAGGATCCCACGTCATCATAAATAACGCGAACTTCCACTCCCTCTTTAGCCTTATCGATTAGAGCATCTGCTACCAGCGTTCCGAGCTCGTCGTCGCTAAAGATAAAAATGTCAATATGAATGTGATGGTGAGCATTCTTAATAGCTCTTAGCAGTGCGGGAAAGAACTGATAACCATCGGTATATATTTCAACCTCATTGTCTTTGAAAGGCAACGCCATGTTCTGATTCTTGAAAAGGCGCATCAAAGGTTGGTGAGCTTTCGGAAGATGAAGGTCTTCTTGTTCTACAAACTCCATCATAGAGCGCTTGGTCAGTTGATCAAGCGAATTCTGAGTGATGGCTCTTTCCTTACGTGTGTTTTGTCCAAAGAAAAAGTAAAGCAGCAATCCAAGGAGAGGGAAAAACCACAACACTAGAATCCAAGCCATGGTGTTGGAAGGTTGTCTATTATCCATGAGTATCTTGATCATCACTATTAAAACGATCAATCCATAGACAAAGCCCCCTATCAAATGAAGATACTCCATGCCGTTACTCATTTAATAACTTATATTCAAGTTTATTCCCCTCGTTTTCGCTGAATATAGGCCAACTCCTTAAGTGCAAAATCGCTACTCTCAGGGTCATTTAGCAGATGTTTTAGCAGTTTTTCCGCCTCATCATAACGTTCAAGTTGCACCAAAAGATAAGCCTTACGTCTCTTCAGAAAAGCCACAAACGTAACCGCCTCCTGTAACTCTGGAGAGGTTTGCTCGGTAGGTTCTTCTCCCGTGACTGCCATCAACTCATGCAGAAAAGAGTCAATAAAGTTCATCGCGCGAAAGTCATGCCCATTCACCAAGCAGTTGACGAAGGTCTCCATATAGTTTAAATTACGCGTCGGGATAGTAAGTTGAAGGTAGTAAGCGGCACGCTTGTACTGATGTAAACGCATGTAGCAGGAACCGATGGTGTGGCAAACATCGAAGAATATTCCTTGTCCTGACAGGCCTCTTTTATCAAATGACCGTTGCAAATGATCAAACACACTCTCCAGAATCAGTAGACTCTCGTAGAAACGTTGCTGTTGATACAATGCCTTTCCATGTAATATCGCCCATCCATAATTCGGATTCTGTAGCCTTATGAGCAGCTTCTCATCATCGGTCATATCGTCGGCATGCCCACTACGTTGCTTTGCCAAAGCTTCTTTCCAGATGTATTGAAATTCCTCTTGCTGTTTGTCTGACGGAGTGAGGTCATGCCCGATAAGAACAGAGGTCTGCAACCGTCTTCGCTCAGTATTTTCAGTGTCATGTAAAGGCATTGTAGCCGTAGGGGCTAACGACAGAGTAACTCTATAATATAAGGTTTTGCTTGTCTTGCCTTCCTGTTCAAAATCCATTGTCAAATGACGCTGACGAACCGGATTTCTTGGGTCATAATAATTAAGCAATACCACCGCAGATAAATGCTTGAAATTCTGATCCGCCACTAAGAGCGAAGAGATATCATAGTCTAAGATAGAACCTGTATCTTCCAAAACTATGGTCTCACCATCCGTTGTAATCGTCATGCGGGCAGGAACGATATCTGATAGTCCCATGGCAGCTGCCAAAAGATGTCGCAAAAAAAGAGGATTTTCAGAATTCTCATGCCACTCAGGTCCTTCCTCTTGATGCATCATCTCTAATTCACGTGCCAAGAATAATTCACGTTCATGATCAGCGCTACTCTTCTCCAAGTCAAGATTGAAACTTCGTTGACTCTTCTCTTTCAGCCCGCTAAAACGTGTAACGAAAGTCCGTTGCCAATAGAAGCTTTTCTTCATGGCACGTTCTAGTATCACCTTGGAAGTCTTCTCAGAAAGCAACACTACATTTACTATATGTACATCGACCGTTCCTTGTTTCTCGTTGACTGAATAGACAAGACAGCAAGTCTCCGTATTTAGATTGCAATCGTTGCACACACTCCTAACCAACTCAATTTTCTCTAACTCTGCCTGAAAAAAAAATGGGTAGATAAGACGCACATAAGGTGTGTCCTTACTAATACGGAGAGTAAAGTGGCCCGATTGATAGTCGTACCTGCCGACATGGTCTCCGTCATCCTCCTCCCAGTCTGCATGACTATTAAGCTGCTTTAATGTGGAATTGACAATATTCTTTTTATCATCAACGGTATAGTCGTCGACAGATTTGTCCTCTTCAACACGTCCTTGACGCCATTGAAGAAATAATAAGACCCAAACCGTAGCGAAGGCCAAAACTGATATAAAAAGCAATGCATTTGTCATACTACAATGGCAAACTTACCAATAATTTTCGACAAACCACATCTTTTTCATAAAATATAACAAGAGCCCAAAATATGTCAACTCATTATATCACAGCCTTCTTAACTCACACAATGATATTGTTTCCTAGTTGTTTTGCAAGTTTATTCCTGATATCTTGCATATCGCGATAATCCTCCATGAGCTTCTTCAAACGCTCAGTGTCAGCAGCAGCCTGTTTGATTTGCTCCATCAAGTCCTTGAGATGATGCTCCACATAGTCCATTCGGAAGTCCAGTAGCAAATGTTCCGTTTGGTTACGCAGCGCCTCTTGTTCGTTTGCATCACGTTGCTTCTGGTCAAGATCATTGAGCGGTCCATCATCCTTTCGCTCCGAAAGATGATAGTTGTCCGTAGCCATGGTCGTGGCAATTTGACTGATACGGATATCATCATGGTGCATGAAGTATGTCACTGCCTTAAAATTCGGATCCAAAGAAAGCCTTGCCGCCTCCGCAAGCAAGTCATTATAAAGCTCACTTTGAAACTTCAATTGGTCAGCCTCAAGACTATAATGGATGTATTGTGCCACTGTAAGGTTGTGGAAGTTGCCATTCTCATCCTCAACGTTTTCGAAGATAACATGCTCTCCATGGCGCACTATCATCTGCACCAACATTCTTTCCACCTTCGATAGTTGCGTTTTCAAGCTTGCGGATTGCTCAGGGTGTACCCCATGATTTGGCTCAGCAACAGGCATCTCCCCAGCTCCAGCAAGTTGAGATGCAGCCGTTCCGTTTCGTCTATTACGTATTAAGGTGTTCATTGTGTTTATCAACGTGCGCTCATTGATACCTATACGATTGGTGCAGTCGTGCAGATAGGTGTCTCGTAATATCTGATTGGGAACAAAGGAGATACTCTCCACAATGGAGTTTATGGCATCAGAACGCTTCTTCGGATCTGTTTCTCCCTTGAGAAGAAGGTCTGTCTTAAACTGAATAAAATCAACTTGATTATCTTCAATGTACTGGCGGAAATCCGCGGCAGTATGGTTTCTTGCAAACTCATCAGGGTCTTGGCCATCGGGCAGCAACAGAACCTTGAGGTTCATACCTTCAGACAACAACATGTCTGTGCCCTTGAGGGCTGCATGAATACCAGCGGCATCACCATCATAGATAAGTGTGATGTTCTGCGTAAATCGATGGAGTGTGTGTATTTGAGGATAACTAAGGGCCGTTCCTGAATTGGCCACCACGTTTTCCAATCCGCACTGATGCATCGCAATCACGTCTGCCTGACCCTCAACCATAAAAACACGATCCTCTTTGACAATGGTACGCTTTGCCTGCCAAATACCATAGAGTTCGTGATCCTTATGATAGATCTCGCTGGCTGGCGAATTCACATACTTCTGGTTCACTCCCTTGGTACGGCTATCGAGCACACGAGCCGTGAAACCCACGGTCTTACCGCTAACGCTCATCCATGGAAACACGACGCGACCAGAAAACCTGTCAAGTAGCTCCCCGCGTTCGGTTTTGAAACAAAGACCAGTATCAACCAGAAATTCTTCTTTGTATCCCTTGGCCAATGCCTCGCGAGCCAACGCCGAACGATCCGTAAGGTCATAACCAAGTCGGAACTTTCTTATGACATCATCACGAAAACCACGCGAACGAAAATACTGCATTCCGATGGCTACTCCGTCAGGATTGGTATGTAGTAGATCCTCAAAATACTTCGTTGCCCACTCGTTGACGATAAACATGGATTCTCGCTTACTCTGCTCTTCCTTCTCTTCGTCGGTCAGTTCGCGCTCCTTAATCTCGATATGGTATTTGTTTGCCAACCAGCGCAGTGCCTCAGGATAGGTCATCTGTTGCTGGTCCATGATAAATGTGATGGCATTGCCACCCTTGCCACAGCCGAAACAATGGCAGGTCCCACGAGCGGGAGACACGAAAAAAGATGGAGTCTTTTCGTTGTGAAATGGACAGAGACCCTTATAATTGGCCCCCGATTTCTTCAGAGCAACGAACTCCGACACCACGTCAACAATGTTGGCGGCGTTCTTTATCTTCTCTACGGTCTGTTTATCTATCATAACTTTAAATCCTTATTATAGTTTCCTGGCGGGCATTATAGCATTGCGCTTTCATTGAACAACAACTGTCCCGTTGTGAAATAAATGCTTCTCGGATTGTGATTCAAATTGATTCATGCGCTGTTTCAAATTGATTCACGTTGTAATTCAAATTGATTCATTCAGTGATTCAATTTGTTTTACAATCCCATACATTCAAAATGGAGGTGATGAAGCAGTATTTCCACCACTACTTCAGATACTTTGCCAACTCAGAATGGATACCCTTAAGACCTTTTGCTACCATCTTTGCATTGTTCTTTGCACCCTTTAGTGAGTTGTGAGTATGGTCTTTCTTGAAGTATTCAGCAGCACTCTTGTCGTCCTTGTAATGCTTCTCGAGATAGTCAGCGATGAGGTTGTGGGCATCGACAAACTCTACTCCGGTTTGATCCACTACTTCTCTATACCATTTGCCTATGGTATCATTGCGCCGTTCCACATGTCCATCCTTCCATTGATTGCGTACAGTAAGTGAAACGATGATGGGGGTAGCTCCCTTTTCCTTCACGTCATCAATCATCTTACGTAGATACCAGCCAAAGCTATAGACCAATTCATAGCGCCCGTCCTTTTCCATCTTATATACATGGCAAGTGTCTGCAGTGCCTTGAATAACGCCACGCTCCTTGGGTTGAGCAATGGGACTCATGTCGTTGTGTCCAAACTGGATAAGTACGAAGTCGCCTGGCTTAAGTGCATTATAGACTTTTTCCCAGCGTCCTTCACGAATGAAACTACGTGTTGAGCGTCCTGCCATTGCGGCATTGAAGGGAGTACATTTTGTTGTATCAAATACGGTTGCGGCTAGCGCTCCCCAACCCCACATGCCATCACGGCTAGAGTCTTGATTTTTCACCGTGGAGTCACCCGTAATCCACACTACCGGCTTGCCATCCTCTCGTTTCACTGGCCAAACTGGCAGTGCCACATTGATCATCATGGCTTGCAAAGGCTTAAGCATTGGGTTGCGGCTACCCATTATACCTTCTGCTGCAGAGCGAGCATTCATCTGAGCTCCCCAGTATGAAGTGTGGATATGATCACCATAGAAATGGTACTTCTCTTTCCAAGGACTGTAGGAATCGAGCTTGTTGCCGCTTATTTCGTTGAGGTCAACAAACGGAACACCCTCCTCGGCTGCTACAATTGCCGCCCACCCAGTCTGGGGTTTGCGTACAATCTTTTTTGTTATGGAGTCGTAAGCATCACGAGGCGTGAGGCTCATTAATATTGGCGTAGCTCCTGCGGCACGGCACTCGGCAATATATCGACGCAAATAGCCACCATAGGTATAGACGGTTTCGTGCACCCCTGTTTCTTTGATGGTAACGTTAAGGCTATCGTCGCCTGTCCCAGGAATCACTGCCCTAGCCCGTCCATTATCATAAGGCCCGTTATCGTTATGCCCAATAGAAATGATCACCCAATCTCCCGGCTTTAACGCCTTGCGAACATCTGGCCAAAGTTGGCGATAAAAAGTGCGGGTGGACATGCCACCGAGAGCCTGATTTTCCACGCTAATCTGCCGACCATCAAAGTATTGGTTGGCATAATATCCCCATCCCCACTGGCCATTTCCTCCATCTCCAAGTGTACCGTTACGCATGGTCGAGTTACCGACGAGGAATAGTACAGGGTTGCTTCCGCGACGCGTGGAACCAGGAGATGGTCGAGACATCAACGCCTTTCCAATTGAGTCGGGTGTGTTGTCCACCACTTTATTTTCGTCCACAACAGGAACGGGCAGGCTGTCTAGACTCTGACCTATCATTGTGACAGAGGCAAAGACCATGAATGCAATAGTAGATAATAATTTTTTCATTGATAAGTAAGATTGTTATTTGCATTGCAAAGATACTGCTTTTTATCTGTGAAGCTTCAGGAATTACTATAAAAAATATGCAGGATTGCCCTCTTAATTAATCATGAAACGATAATGTAAAATTGCACATCACTCACTGATTTTGAGCAATTTGTTTGGTGAGAATTACAAAACTTAGTATTTTTGCATTCTATATTTAGACAATCAGATCATTTCGAAAAATATGAAGTTGAAAATAGTTGTACTTGCCAAGCAGGTGCCAGACACCCGCAACGTCGGCAAGGATGCCATGACTGCGGAGGGCACCGTAAATCGTGCGGCTCTGCCCGCCATCTTCAATCCGGAGGACTTGAACGCCTTGGAACAAGCCTTAAGACTTAAGGACCAGTTTCCAGGCAGCAAAGTCGGCATTCTTACCATGGGTCCACCGCGTGCGGGAGAGATTATCCGTGAGGGTTTATACCGTGGTGCAGACACCGGATGGTTACTCACAGATCGCAAGTTTGCGGGTGCGGATACACTGGCAACAAGCTATGCCCTAAGTATGGCTATTAAGAAAATCGGCCACGTGGATCTAGTGATCGGCGGTCGACAAGCCATTGACGGCGATACTGCCCAAGTAGGTCCTCAGGTCGCTCAGAAACTTGGCCTCAACCAAGTAACATATGCCGAGGAAATCCTTAAGGTCGAAGACGACAAGGTTACCATTCGCAGGCACATCGACGGAGGCGTTGAAACTGTTGTGGCTCCTATGCCAGTGCTCGTCACTGTCAATGGAACAGCTGCTCCAGCACGCCCATGCAATGCCAAGCTCGTGATGAAATACAAATACGCTCGTTGTCCTATGGAGTTGAAAGGTGATGAACCTTGGACTGAACTTTATGCTCAGCGTCCATATCTTACGCTTAATCAGTGGTGTGTAGCTGACGTCAATGGCGATGAGATTCAATGTGGTCTTTCAGGTTCACCCACCAAGGTGAAGGCTGTACAGAATATCATTTTCCAAGCCAAAGAGAGCAAAACCATCACCAGCAGCGATGATGATGTCAACGCATTGATGAAAGAACTCATCTCAGAAAAGATTATCGGATAATTAGAAAAAGGCCTTAAGCCGGCTCCGATAGTCGGTTGTGGCTTACATATAGATATGAATAACGTATTTGTTTATTGCGAGATAGAGGGCACCACTGTACAGGAAGTGTCCCAGGAACTGCTGACAAAGGGTCGCAAGCTGGCCAATCAGTTAAACGTAGAACTACATGCTGTTGTGGCCGGTACTGGCATAAAGGATAAGGTGGAAAGCCAAATTCTTCCCTATGGTGTAGATAAACTATTCGTCTTTGATGCTGAAGGTCTGTTCCCTTATACCTCAGCACCACACACAGATATACTCGTCAAGCTCTTCAAAGAAGAACAACCACAAATTGCTCTTATGGGTGCTACGGTCATTGGTCGCGACCTTGGACCGCGCGTGTCCTCTTCTCTGTGCTCTGGTCTGACAGCCGACTGTACACAGTTGGAGATTGGCGACTTTGATGACAAGAAGACTGGAAAGCATTATTCCAACCTTCTCTACCAAATCAGACCTGCCTTCGGCGGCAACATTGTGGCCACCATCGTCAATGCTGACAATCGTCCACAGATGGCAACCGTGCGCTCTGGTGTGATGCTACGCGAAATACTTGACCCTGATTATAAGGGAGAGGTGGTTTATTCAGACGTCGCTAAGTACGTGCCTGAGGTAGATTTCGTAGTAAAAGTAATCGACCGCCAAGTGGAAGCAGCCCAAAACAACCTCAAGGGTGCACCCATCGTGCTAGCCGGTGGCTATGGCATGGGTTCCAAGGAAGGTTTCCAAATGCTCTTTGATTTAGCCAAGGAATTGCATGCTGAGGTAGGCGCCAGCCGCGCTGCCGTGGATGCTGGTTGGGTAGATCACGACCGTCAGGTGGGACAGACTGGTGTAACAGTACATCCTAAGGTTTATATCGCCTGTGGCATTTCTGGCCAGATACAGCACATCGCAGGTATGCAAGACGCTGGAATCATAATTTCAGTCAACAATGATTCTGATGCTCCTATCAACACGATAGCCGACTATGTGATCAACGGAACGGTTGAAGAGGTGATCCCTAAGATGATTAAGTACTACAAACAGAATAGCAAATAAGCTTCCATACCCATCTTTATATTATATATAGGGATGAACTTACAAAACGAATATTATCATGGCAAATTATTATACTGACCATCCAGAGATTGGATTCTATCTCAATCATCCCCTGATGAAGCGCATCGTAGAGCTCAAGGAGCGCGACTTTGCAGATAAGGACAAATTCGAAGACGCCCCCGTGAATTACGAGGATGCCATCGAAAACTACAAGAGACTGCTTGAAATCACAGGTGACCTCGCTGCCAATATCATCGAGCCAAACTCTGAAGAAGTTGACCAAGAAGGACCGCACCTCATTGACGGGCGTATGCATTATGCCTCGAAAACTGTTGAGAACATGAAGGCTACTACTCAGGCTGGACTCTGGGGTGTGTCAATGCCGCGTCAATATGGTGGTCTTAACATACCCATCACCATATTCTCGATGCTTTCCGAAATGGTCTCCACTGCTGACTCAAGTTTCCAAAACATCTGGAGCTTGCAATCATGTATCGACACTCTTTATGAGTTTGGATCCGAGGAGCAAAAGCAAAAGTATATTCCCCGTGTGTCAGAAGGTGCAACCATGTCCATGGACTTGACCGAACCAGATGCAGGTAGTGATTTGCAACGTGTGATGTTGAAAGCTACCCAGGACGAGGATGGCACATGGCGACTCAATGGTGTAAAACGTTTCATCACCAATGGTGACTCTGACATCCACTTGGTTTTGGCACGTTCCGAGGGAGGGACACACGATGGTCGTGGCTTGTCCATGTTCATCTATGACAAGCGCAATGGCGGCGTCACCGTACGTCACATTGAAAACAAGCTTGGTATTCATGGCTCACCAACCTGTGAGTTAGTATACAAGAACGCCAAGGCAGAGCTATGTGGCGATCGCAAACTGGGTTTGATCAAGTACGTCATGAGCCTTATGAATGGCGCACGTCTTGGTATAGCGGCTCAGTGTGTTGGTATAAGCCAGGAGGCCTACGCCCAAGCACTCGAATATGCCAATGAAAGAGCACAGTTCGGTAAGAAGATTATTACCATGCCAGCTGTCTATGACATACTCGCAAAGATAAAGGCTAAGCTCGATGCAAGTAGGTCTATCCTGTATCAAACATCTCGATATGTAGATGTTTACAAAACTTTGGAGGATATTTCTCATGATCGTAAACTCACTCCCGAGGAACGTACAGAGATGAAAACATTCTCAAGGCTCGCTGATGCATTCACTCCTCTAAGTAAGGGCATGGCTTCAGAATATGCTAATCAGAATGCCTACGACTGTATTCAGATACACGGTGGCTCTGGCTTTATCATGGAATACAAGGCCCAAAGACTATATCGCGACGCACGTATCTTCTCTATCTATGAGGGAACCACTCAGTTGCAGGTAGTCGCTGCCATTCGTTACATCACCAATGGCACCTATCTCAATATTATGAAGGAGATGCTTGCTGAAGATGTTTCCGAAGAGATGAAACCGTTGAAGGGACGCATGGCAAAGTGCGTTGAGGTCTATGAGCAGTCCGTCGAAAAGGTGAAGGCTGATGGAAACCAGGAGGAACTAGACTACCTTGGACGCAGGTTGTATGATATGACCGGCGACATCGTGATGTCCCTACTACTGATTGGCGATGCCACTAAGGCACCCGAACACTTTGCCAAGAGTGCTGGCGTGTACACACGTATGGCCGAAGAGGAAATCATTGGCCATGCCGCATTCATACAGAAATTCTCTCCCGACGACCTGAGCGACTCTCGCCAGGTAACCGATGAGGAGGCATAGGCATTACAATAACATCATTGCAAAGCCTCACCCGCATCGCGTGGGCGGGGCTTTTTGCATTAAGTCAAGCTACATCACTCCCCTTCTGGGGGCGAAACAAAGGAGGAACATATGAAATCACTAAGAGAACTCTACAGGGTTGGCCGGGGACCATCGTCGAGCCATACCATGGGACCACAACGTGCGTCCAAGCTTTATCTGTCGCAACATGGTGATGCCAAAAGCTTTCGTGTGACCCTGTATGGCAGTTTGGCCGCTACCGGTAAGGGACACATGACAGACATTGCCATCCAAGATGTGCTGTCGCCAGTCGCACCAGTAAAGATCGTATGGAAGCCAGAGGAGTTTCTGGACTTCCATCCCAACGCCATGATGTTTGAAACCGACAAGGGCGAACATTGGACGGTGTATAGTGTTGGCGGTGGTGCACTCTCCGAAGGTAACAACCCGACTGGTATCCTCCCAGAAAGTACCAACGTCTATGACCTCACTCACCTTGTTGACATCAAGAACTGGTGCGAGCGCTATGGACGAACATACTGGGAATATGTGGACAAATGTGAGGATTCTTCCATCTGGGACTATCTTCAGATGATTTGGGAGACCATGCAAGAAGCCGTGGAACGCGGTCTTGAAGGTGAGGGAGCCTTGCCTGGTCCGCTCAATTTGCAGCGCAAGGCATTCACTTATTATGTCAAGGCCAAAGGCTATAGGCAGAGCTTGCAAACTCGTGCACTAGTCTATTCCTATGCCCTCGCCGTAAGCGAAGAGAACGCTTCGGGAGGAACCATTGTCACGGCACCTACCTGTGGGGCAAGTGGAGTGATGCCTGCCGTACTCTATCACCTTAGCAGGGGACATGGTTTCTCTGACCGTAAGATTATCCATGCTTTGGCCACAGCAGGGCTGATTGGCAACATTGTGAAGGAAAATGCATCAATCTCAGGTGCCGACGTTGGCTGCCAGGGCGAGGTAGGGGTCGCTTGTGCTATGGCATCAGCTGCCGCCAGCCAACTCTTCGGAGGAAGCCCGGCACAAATAGAATATTCCGCCGAAATGGGATTGGAACACCATTTAGGCATGACATGTGACCCTATCTGTGGTCTTGTGCAGATTCCTTGCATCGAGCGCAATGCTTTTGCGGCTGCCCGTGCCCTTGACTCCAATCTCTATGCAGCGTTTAGCGATGGTAAGCATAGCGTAAATTTCGATCGCGTAGTAGAAGTGATGAAACAGACTGGCCATGACATTCCTTCACTTTACAAGGAGACTTCAGAAGGCGGTCTAGCCAAAAGCATCGATGATTTCCCAATTTACGACCCCACTAATAACTATTAATACAACCATTTGAAAGCCAAATGAAAAAGCTTTTGTTGCTGTCTTTTACTGTCATTGCTATAATGCTTGCATCCCACTCTTGCCGTATGGCACCCAGCCGAGACCTTGGTGACACTGTCTCTGCAAAGGTCTTCGAGCCTATCGACACCACAGGCAGGGCGTTATTGGCTAAGAAGAACGACACTACCAAAGTGATTGACAGTACTGATATCTTCTTCATCGGGAAGGGAAGCAATCGGAGTGAAGTCCAGTTAGTAAGCTACCCATCACGACGCGACACAACTACTTGTTATAAAAGCCGGCACCTCAAAGTTGTTGGAAATGCCGATTACAACCATGTAGTTAGGGCCAAATTCTGGGTATCGAACAATGGCGATACCCTCATTACTCGGTTGGAAGAGATTAAAGACTCTGCTTTATCAGTCGTATCTCGTCCCAACTAATGTCTGATCGACATGCAGCCTTGATGTCCTTGAGGCTGGCGTCTTCAGGCAGCTGACTGATTGCATGGCGAATGGCTCGCACCTTTGAGGCGTCGATGACCTTATCTGCCGACAATTTTCCCGTCTTAACATAGTCTGACAAGTGACTGTAGATTGTTGTTATCGTCAGTCCTCGTTCTTTGGCTATATCCTCAGGGCGTTTGCCATTGCATAGCATCTGATAGGTTATGGCATGTGATGCCTCTCGTTTCTCCTTGGGCTTATCTGCTGTTTGCGCCTTCTTTTTCTTGGAGATAGATTCTTCCCAAGGTGATTCTGCTGTGCGACGGCGGCGGCGAGGCTTATTACTCCGACTATCTGGGTTTACCACATCCATGGCATCTAACATAGCTTCCTGCTTAGTCAACATGTAAACTGGCACATCAAAGGTTTCTTCCTCCATCTTCCTCAGAACTTTGTCTTTGGACAAATACTCCAACCACATCTCTTTATAACGTTCGTCTAAGAGTTGCATCCCTTTCTCGTTGCCGGTCTTAGCCCCCTTCGTTTTCTCTAAAGCATCACCCATCTGCTCTTCCAACACATTCAGAAAGTAACCCACACTGTTCTTTACCCTAATCAGAAAAACCTCCTCATGTAGGGCATCGGGACTCATGCCGCGGATAACAGACTGCCATTTGTAGGCAACATCCATCAATTTTTTCTTAAGCGTCTGAACGATTTGTCCATGGTAAGTAGTCAGTTTGGGCATGCCATGGAAATATTCCACCAGCGTTCTGTATACGGCTTGTTGAGCACTATATATATTCGTAAAATCGAAAAGATCAAGCAACTGATAGCGAAAATACTCCTCCTTAAGAGTTGGTAGAGCGCGAATACTATCCTCGGCTGCGTCCTGTTGGTGGGAGATATAGTCTGCCACGCGATTGTCATTGATAATATTCCTAGACACAATCGGACTCGCAAGCACCAAACCTTCCATACTTTTGCAACGACTAAGCGCCACGTAAACCTGCCCAGACGCGAACGACAGTGCAGCATCGATGATGGCACGGTCGAAAGTAAGACCTTGACTCTTGTGAATGGTAATAGCCCAAGCCAATCGGAGTGGATACTGACGGAACACCCCTTGCACTTGCTCCTCGATCACATGAGTGCTTGGATTGATGGCGTACTTCGTATTTTGCCATTCCTGTGGCTCCACTTTGATGCCCTTCCTGTCACCAACGCACATTACCTCAATACTATCATCAGTGATTGCTACGATATGGCCAATCCGCCCGTTATAATAACGTTGTGCCCCTGATGGGTCGTTTTTGAGAAACATGACCTGCGCTCCTAGCTTTAGTTCAAGGTTTACTTCTGCAGGGTAATTATTCTCGGGGAACAGACCTTCAATCTCAGCCTTATAATCAAACATCTTTCCTGACAGTTTTGCTAACTCATTCTCATTATAGCTATCTGCCATGCGGTTATGAGTGGAGAGTCTGATGTAGCCTTCCTCCGCTTTAGGAACAAAAGACGGTTGGCATCGTTTATTGAGTCTTGCGATGTCCTCCTCAGTGGGGTGGCCATCACGGATATGATTCAAAATATTGATGAAAGTCTGGTCCTGTTGCCGATACACTTGGGTGAGTTGTATCGTAACGTAACTTATTTGCTGCAATGCCTTACTTCCAAAAAAGTACGGAGTGTCATAGTAAGCACGAAGAATAACCTCATCCTGTGGCGTTACTACTGGGGTGAGCTGTTGCAAGTCACCTATCATTAACAACTGCACGCCACCAAATGGACGGGTGCGGTCTCGATAACGGCGTAAAATCATGTCCACAGCATCTAGAAGGTCGCTACGCACCATGGATATTTCGTCGATAACAAGCATATCCAATGTCCGAATGATTCGACGCCTTTCTTTGCCAAAATCAAATTTGTCTTGGAACTTCGTCCCAGGCACATAAGGTGACAGTGGTAACTGAAAAAAGGAGTGAATTGTTACTCCGCCTGCGTTGATGGCTGCCACACCGGTAGGCGCGACAACGATCATGCGCTTCGAAGAATGCTCTTTCACCATCTTCAGAAAGGTGGTCTTGCCAGTACCTGCCTTGCCTGTAAGGAATATGCTCGTGCCAGTATGTTCCACGAAGTCCCAAGCCTGACGCAGTTCCTTATTCTGTTCCATGCATTGATTGTTTGCTATTTCAGACAAAGTTAGGCATTTTTGGGCAAACAGTCAAGATTATTTCAAATTGTGATTAGATTTGGCCATTTAGATATAATTACAAAGTTAATAAATTAGATCAGCCAATTTTTGCACAAACAGCTTAGTCTGTGCAACAATAAGTTAAATTCTAGTTAAAAACTTTATAATTCACAATGATATTTCAAAGGAACACGAATTAAATATCTAACTTTGAATACTTGAAACACAAATCATAATATTATGAACATGACCTCACAAGACTATTATTTGCAAGGTAATGTGCATCGCAAAAATGGGGACTTCGCATTGGCTATGAACGCTTATATGGAGGCCATTCGCCTTGATAAAGACAGCCCAGCTGTAGAGGCTTTGAAAATGCTAGAGCATATTATGAATTTTTATCATAAGGACCTATACAATCCATAAGCTATTAAAAAAACAAACAAAGTATGAGCAAAATGAGAGGTGCCATAGTTATTGACGTTGAACGTTGCAAGGGCTGCATGTTGTGCACTGTATCTTGTCCGAGAAACGTAATTGCACTGGCAGAAAGAAAGGTAAACACACACGGCTACCCGTATGTGGAAGCTATTCGACCCGATGAATGTACTGGTTGCATGAATTGCGGCATTGTGTGTCCTGACGGATGTATCACTGTATATCGTAAAAAAGTGGAGGATTGATTATGGAAAGTCAGGAAGTAAAATTGATGAAGGGGAACGAGGCCATTGCCCATGCAGCCATACGTTGCGGCGCCGACGCATTCTTTGGCTACCCCATCACCCCCCAGTCTGAAATCATAGAAACATTGGCAGCCCTCAAACCTTGGGAGACCACAGGAATGGTCGTTCTTCAAGCCGAGAGCGAGGTGGCGTCTATCAATATGGTTTATGGCGGAGCAGGTTCTGGAAAGCGCGTGCTTACGACATCGTCCAGCCCCGGCATAGCCCTTATGCAGGAGGGTATCTCCTATATGGCAGGTGCCGAACTGCCAGGCGTTTTTGTCAATGTTCAACGCGGAGGTCCTGGATTGGGTACCATTCAACCTAGTCAAGGTGACTATTTTCAGGCCACTCGTGGAGGCGGTAATGGAGACTATCAGGTCATTGTGCTAGCTCCTGCCTCTGTGCAAGAGATGGCCGACTTCGTAGATTTAGCGTTTACACTTGCCTTCCGATATAGAAATCCAGCTATGATTCTTTCCGACGGCGTTATCGGACAGATGATGGAGAAGGTAGTGTTGCCGCCGATGAAGCCACGTCGGACCGAGGAAGAAATCTCAAAGGAGTGTCCTTGGGCAGCCATGGGCCGTCCCAAGAGTCGCAAACCCAACATCATCACGTCGCTTGAACTTAGCTCCGAGGTGATGGAAAAACGTAACATTCTATTACAGGAAAAATATGCCGAGATCGAAGCAAAGGAAGTTCGTTGCGAGATGCACCAGTGCGAGGATGCCGATTATGTCATCGTGGCCTTTGGTAGTGCAGCGCGCATCGCCGAGAAGAGTGTGGAACTTTTACGCGAAGAAGGTATCAAGGTTGGACTGTTCCGCCCTATTACACTCTGGCCGTTCCCTTCCAAAGAGATTGTAGAATTGTCCAAAGGCAAGAAGGGAATTCTTGTGGCTGAGATCAATGCAGGACAAATGGTGCAGGATGTTCGCTTAGCTGTGAACGGAACACTACCTGTAGAACACTTCGGACGTTTGGGTGGAATCGTACCCGACCCGTCAGAAATCGTGGAAGCTTTAAAATCTAAATTAGTGAACAAATGACTCAGAATGATATAATAGCACCTGAAAATCTGGTTTACTCAAAGCCAGAATTGATGAATGATACCACCATGCACTACTGCCCGGGGTGCTCCCATGGTGAGGTGCATAAGCTGATTGCAGAGATTATCGAGGAAATGGGGATGGCAGAGAAGACTGTTGGCGTTTCGCCCGTAGGATGTGCTGTCTTTGCTTACAGGTATCTTGACATAGACTGGGAAGAGGCGGCTCACGGTCGTGCTCCCGCAGTTGCTACCGCTATCAAGCGTTGCTGGCCGGACCGATTGGTATTCTCCTATCAGGGTGATGGTGACTTGGCTTGCATCGGCACGGCAGAAACCATCCATGCGCTGAACCGCGGCGAACATATTGCCATCATCTTCATCAACAACGCAATCTACGGAATGACCGGTGGACAGATGGCACCTACTACCCTCATTGGTCAGAAGACTTCTACTTGTCCTTACGGTCGTGACCCTGAGATTCATGGCTATCCACTCAACATCACTGAGATTGCCGCTCATCTGCAAGGTACTTGCTATGTGTCAAGACAGAGCGTAGATACTGTTGCTTCCATCATGAAAGCGAAGAAAGCCATTCGTAAAGCCTTCGAAGCTTCTATGCAAGGATTAGGCTCAAGCCTTGTGGAGATAGTATCAACCTGCAACAGCGGATGGAAGTTGTCGCCTGTGAAATCTAATGAATGGATGCGGGAGAATATGTTTAATGTGTATGAAAAGGGCGACCTTAAGGACACAACAAATATCAAGTAACCTATGAAACAGGAAATTATTATATCTGGTTTTGGCGGCCAAGGCGTGCTGTCTATGGGCAAAATTTTAGCTTACTCCGGATTAATGGAGGATAAAGAGGTGACGTGGATGCCAGCTTATGGCCCGGAACAGCGTGGCGGTACAGCCAATGTAACCGTCATTGTAAGTGACGACCGCATCTCCTCTCCCATCCTCAGTCAATTCGATATCGCCATAGTGCTCAACCAACCGTCGTTAGAAAAGTTCATGCCAAAGGTGAAATCCGGTGGAATACTCATCTATGACGGATTTGGAATCACTCATCTTCCAGAGCGCAACGACATCAACGTCTATCGTATTGATGCCATGGATAAGGCTGCAGAGCTGAAAAACTCCAAGGTTTTCAATATGATTGTGCTTGGTGGGCTTCTAAAAGTCTGCCCAGTTGTAAGCACCGACGGTATGAAGAAAGCCTTGTTTAAGTCACTGCCCGAACGCCATCATAACATGATCCCCGCCAATATGGAGGCATTGAAAGTGGGCATGGACATCATCGAGAAAGTGCAATAAGCCTCAGTGGTATATGTCATGTATCCCAATTGGGATACAAGCAAAGCTCAAACAGGGTGATAGTTCTTCAACCTAGGGCGCCAGCCCTAGGATGAGAAATCAACAAAAAACATAAGCCTAAAAAGGGCGACATCCTCAGTTCGATTGTTCGACTGAATGATGTCGCCCTTTCTAGGCTTAGTTTCGAATCCTTATACTTTTGGTACCTTTGCCAAATTACGCTGTATCTCCTCGTCAGTTACAGTATAATTGGTCAGATCCCCATTAATATAACTATTGTAAGAAGGCATATCAATGAGTCCATGGCCAGACAAGTTAAAGAGGATAACAGGCGCCTTATCTTCGAGATTGGCCTTCTTTGCCTCTCTGATTGTAGCTGCAATGGCATGGCAACTCTCAGGAGCAGGAATGATTCCCTCTGTGCGAGCGAAAAGCATTCCAGCCTCAAAAGCCTCCAACTGAGGAATATCCATACCGCTCATGTAACCGTCTTTGACTAATTGAGAGATGATCATGCCAGCACCATGGTAACGTAAACCACCGGCATGTATGTTGGCTGGTTTGAAGTCATGGCCGAGAGTGTACATTGGCAGCAGCGGCGTGTAACCGGCTTCATCACCGAAATCATACTCAAACTTGCCACGTGTAAGTTTTGGACAGCTATTAGGCTCAGCAGCAATGAACTCTGTATTGGGGTGCGAACCATCAAAAATGTGGCGCATGAATGGGAAAGCTATTCCACCAAAATTTGACCCACCACCAAAGCAAGCAATCACCTTGTCAGGATATTCGCCTGCCATCTCCATCTGCTTCTCAGCTTCCAGGCCAATGATGGTCTGATGCAGAGCAACATGGTTTAGCACTGAGCCAAGCGTGTATTTACAATTTGGCGTAGTGGTAGCCAACTCAATAGCCTCTGAGATGGCGGTACCAAGCGAGCCAGGATGAGTGGGGTCCGCAGTAATAATATTCTTACCTGCACGTGTTGACATTGACGGTGAACCCTCGACTGTTGCTCCGAAGGTTTGCATAATCATTGAGCGGTAAGGCTTCTGTTGCATAGTAATCTTCACCTGGTACACAGCAGACTCAAGCCCATAAAGCTTAGCAGCATATGCCAAGGCTGCGCCCCATTGCCCTGCGCCAGTCTCAGTAGTTACATTGGTATCACCTTCCAGTTTGCAATAGTAGCACTGTGGTAAGGCCGAGTTGACTTTGTGTGAGCCGAGGGGGTTTGTCGATTCATTCTTAAAATATATATGAGCCTTGGTGTCGAGAGCTTTCTCCAATGCATAGGCGCGAACAAGCGGCGTCGAACGATAGTAGGTATACTGCTCTTGTACCAATTCAGGGATGTCTATCCATGTATTTACTTGATCAAGCTCTTGCTTGGAGCATTCCAAATTGAAGATATGAGCCAAGTCTTCTGGGTTCAATGGCTCCTTTGTCTTTGGGTTGAGCGGTGGCATTGGCTTGTTAGGCATTTCTGCCTGAATATTATACCACTGTGTGGGGAGTTCGTTTTCTTGTAATAAGAATTTCTTCTGTTTCATATCTTTACAAACATATTAATTGTTTACCTGGATACTGCAAAGGTAACAATAAATCAATAATATAACAAGTAAAGCTGTAAAAATGAAAGTTTCTACTATCCTTTTATTGTATTTTGAAACAATAATATCTTATAATATAACCTACTGTCAGATTGGCATAATACAACAATGCTATGAGGATAGCAACCGTAAAGATAACAACCACTAAACTATCCGTCGGCGATTAATGTCCTTTCGGATCATGAATCAAATTGAATCACACCGTGAATAAAGGCGTAATGGACATTTGGTAGGATGGAATCTTGCAGGTGTCCATTATTTATTACCTT
>DHOP01000063.1 GCA_002407775.1 Prevotella sp. UBA5387 | reverse complement strand
CTGTTTTGACACACCCTCTTTTTTATGGTTTTGTAGGAAGTCGATTACTTAGCAGGAGAAGCAACGCGCTTTTCCTTAATACGAGCGGCCTTACCAGTGAGATTACGCAAGTAATATAACTTGGCACGGCGAACTTTACCATGTTTGTTAATCTCTATACTATCAATAGCAGGAGACTCTAATGGGAAAATACGCTCTACACCTACCGTTCCAGACATCTTGCGAACGGTGAAACGCTTCTTGTCACCATGGCCACTGATCTTAATCACCACACCACGATAAAGCTGGATACGCTGTTTTGTACCCTCGACGATTTTGTAAGCGACTGTAATAGTATCTCCAGGCTTAAACTCAGGGAACTTCTGGCCGGTTGCAAATGCTTCCTCAGCAACTTTAATTAAATCCATTGTTTGATTCTAAAAATTGTTTGTCGTTCCAACTCAACATGGCCCGAGGACTCTTCCCTCGCCAGCGGTTAAGCCGAAAAGCGGTGCAAAGGTACTGCTTTTTATGAGATTAACATACTATTAATGCTAAAATATTTTTGATTTTAACATTCTCGTTTGTTACACTCTTCCTCATTGTAATTTACTGATGCGTCAACATCGCCATGAATTGCGTCGTCTAAGTCTTTCCAATCTTGGAAGCCTGCAAGGAGTGCCAACCTATTAAGTGCAGCTTGCGAAAGTTTTCTCTTACCAGAAAGAACAGCCCAAAACTTACGGAGCGAGGGCTTGCTCAAATAAAAATGGTGCTTGGTAAGCGCCACAGATACACCATTGAATTCCGTTGCCAACTGATGTGGCTCGCGCTTCACTTTGTTTCCTACTTCTGCAAAAAGAAGTCTCAAATCCCGTTTCATTGAATTCCTAACGTCTCTAAAATTTTCTAGTGCAAAGTTACGAACATTTTTGTTTTGTCCATCAACTTTTTACTTGAATAAATTTAATGTAACGCTATTTTAAAATTTCGTCCTTTAGGCCACCTAATTGTTTGCCTGAAAATAATGCCGCCTACATGTATCATGTCTTCTTTACACTTTGATAGAAGAATACTAAGCCGATTCATTTTAATGCCATATTTTCAGTATTGCGAAAATATTTTTTGAGTGAATGAATTCTTTTAAAAGTATGAAGTGAAAAAATAAGATCCCCTCCCTTGGTTGTCCAAGTTACTGCTCTATTATTCGTCCACAGGGAGAAACAAACAAGGATTAGTTTTATATGGTCAACTTTGAATAGGTCTAAGAAAGATAAATGGCCAACCTAATTCAGGGCACTACGGTTTATATATTCTTGAACCATTTCATTTTCGAGCACAACCGATATACCAGAAAGGTCAAGTAAGCATTGCCAAATTAATTCTTCAGACGGGTACTTTCTCTAATCTTTTGAGTAACTTTGCACCTGATAATAAGATTTCCTCAAATTATGAACGAATACGCATTAAAGTACGGATGTAATCCGAACCAAAAGCCTGCCCGTATCTATGTTGAGCAGGGAGAGTTGCCAGTAGAGGTCATTAACGGTCGTGCAGGATACATCAACTTCCTTGATGCACTCAATAGTTGGCAACTCGTGAAGGAACTGAAGGCCGCAACAGGACTTCCGGCAGCTGCTAGTTTCAAACATGTTTCCCCCGCAGGCGCTGCTGTAGGCGTTCCATTAAGTGATACATTAAAGAGAATCTACTTTGTAGACGATATCGATTTTGAACTTACTCCACTGGCCAACGCTTATGCCAGAGCCCGTGGGGCGGACCGGATGTGTTCCTATGGCGACTTCTGCGCACTTAGCGACACTTGCGACGAAGCAACCGCGAAACTTATTAAGCGTGAGGTGAGTGACGGTGTCATCGCGCCAGGATATACTCCAGAAGCTCTGGAAATATTGAAGGCGAAGCGTAATGGCAACTATTGCGTTATTCAAATTGATCCCGATTATGTTCCCGCTCCAATAGAGCGCAAACACGTTTTTGGTATCACTTTCGAGCAAGGACGCAACAATGTTAACCTCAACGACCCCAAACTCTTCGGGAATATTCCTACAATCAACAAGACATTCACACCTGATGCCTTACGCGACTTGAAGATTGCCCTAATAACACTGAAGTACACTCAGAGCAATAGCGTGTGCTTTGTTAAGGATGGTCAAGCCATAGGTATTGGTGCTGGTCAACAGAGTCGAATCCATTGCACTCGTCTTGCAGGAAGCAAGGCTGACGAATGGTGGATGCGTCAAAGCCAGAAAGTGCTTAACCTACCCTTTAAAAAGAATATCCGCAGGGCAGACCGTGACAACACCATCAACGTATATTTGTCCGAAGAATACGAAGATGTTTTACGTGACGGAGCATGGCAGATGTTCTTTACAGAACAACCCGAGCCATTTACTCGTGCAGAACAAAAAGCTTGGATCGCTCAGAATACAAAGGTATCACTTGGCTCAGATGCATTCTTCCCCTTTGGTGACAACATCGAGCGTGCACATAAGAGCGGTGTAGAGTATATCGCGCAAGCAGGTGGTAGCATCCGCGATGATAATGTCATCGAGACCTGTGACAAATATGGCATGGCCATGGCATTCACTGGAGTGCGTTTATTCCATCATTAATTTTACAAACCTTTCAACAGAAGGCAAAAAAAATAAAATTCGAAAATCTCTCCTCTTTTTCCTGTTTTGAAAAAGAGGGAGATTATCATATTAACAAGCACCTCTTATGGATGATTTTGAAAAGATCTTAGAGCAGGGTATTAATTTCAGCAGCGCTCCTAAGGAACAAGCTGACGACGGAAAAGTTAAGACCAAAGCTAAAAAGAAAAAGTATATTACTGGTGCTCATGGTTCTGGATCAGCAAAGCAAAAAGCAAAATACAGGACTCAACGGGCCAATCGAAAATCGCAGAGGAAAAAAAAGTAGGTAAGCTGAGCTTTTACTTCACTCGACCGTTTTTTGATAAGGTAAGTGTTATCTCTTTGAGTTTCTTTGCGGCGTGGTTAAAGATAGTACCAGGATTTAAACGACAACCACGAAACTTAATCTCAAAGTGTAAGTGCTCGGTCGTAGCTCGACCAGTTCGTCCTGTCAAACCAATCACCTCTCCTGCCTTCACTTTTTCTCCTGCCTTCACTAGGTTTTTGCTTTGATGACTATAGAGCGTCTCAAAGCCGAAAGCATGTTTGATAACAATGCAATTTCCATAGCCTGAGAAAGGTCCGGATTTTGTTACAACCCCATCAAAGGCCGCCAATATTTTATCGTTTGGACATGTCTTGATGTCCACGCCTGAATGATTGCGACGACCACCATATGGACTGATAACATGACTACCCGGCAAAGGATATGCCCAATGCGTCTGACCAATGTCACAAAGATTGAGCTTAAAATTAGAAATCTTATCAAAAGGGTCACGCTTAACATCATCTGGGTCTAAGCTGACAATGCGTTGTAAATCCGTTTTAGTGGCACCAATATCTACCCGATTGGATTTCTTCGTGCATCTGATAACCTGACTACGAAGTTGATGACTATTTGGGTCAACGATAATCGTAGGATTGATCCATCCCCCATTAACCATTATACCGAAGAGACAGGAATACTTATTTTTATTGCCGCCCACAATAGCCAAGGTTTGTCCAGCCTTGACGCGCTGCCCCACTTTTACAAGGTTCTGAGCGTTGTTGGCGTAGATCGTCTCCAGACCATTGTCATGGCGTATGATGATGATATTGCCGTATTGTGGACTCTTACGTGACATTCGTACAGCCCCGTCGAACATAGCCTTTACGGCATCTCCTTTACTTGTTACAATCTCCAAAGAGTATCCCTGGAGTAAACTGGCATTACCAACTGGTAAAGGAAAACAATACTCACTATCGTCAACATCGCTAAAGTCTATAGTGAAGCTATTGCCGTTAGAAAATAATCCTGCTGTTGTAATGAAGATTTGTTGTTGCTCGGCAGGCGTAAATAACACTGCTTGCTGGGCAAAAGCAAGGGAAGAAAGTGATAACAGCAAGCCTATTACATAGGCTTTTTTACTTCTGATTGCCATAGTTTAGGTTTTCATTCGCTTATCTTAGGATGATGCCTGTATAAACTCGTCCTGAATCTACTCCCAAACGACGTGCTGAAAAATAATCGTCCACTTGATCATAGGTACAGATGTCAGACATAAGTATGTTGTCGGAAGAAACGCCACATTGTTCTAACTCCAACTTGTTACATAGAGGCAGGTCAATGTGCCATTTGTCATAGAAATGTGCGATTGGCTCCATATCATGACCAGCTTGTTCGAATGCATCATAGACCTCTTGACCAACCTCAAAGTTTTTCAACGAGATTCCTGGTCCGACAATCGCTTTAAGGTCTTGGGGTCGCGTCTTATAGCAGGATCTCATTTCTGTGATAATCTTTCGAACAATGCGATTCATCGTACCTCTCCATCCAGCATGAATTGCCGCCACGGCATTCTGTACAGGATCATAAAGTAACACTGGAATGCAATCAGCCGTTGAAACCCCAATACATATATTCTTGCAATTGGTCATTAGGCAATCCACATCCTCCAATAACATGCTCTGCACATCATGCGAAAGATCAAGAAAGCTATTGACAATCATCCGACTTTCTATCGCATGAACTTGATGAGGTAGGATAATACTCTTTTCATCGACGTTCAGTTCGGAAGCCAAAAGCAAACGATTGGAAGATATAGCATTGGATTCGTCGCCACAATAGGGATTAATGTTAAACTCGCCATAATTGCCTTTGCTTGCTCCACCATGGCGTGTTGTAGAAAATGCAGACACCCCTTCTGCTATTTCATAATAATGTGCTATCGGGCTCATATTGGAAAATCAGGGTTCTACAAATTCGTAATCATCCAGATCTTCAACATCGTCGAGATCATCGTCCATGGAGACAATGTCTTCCTCACTCACTACTGTGATATCTTCATCTTCACCCTCAGCCTTCAGCTCATCCAGGAAGCGTGTCATATCCTTGTCACGGTGCACAAGGGTGTCCTCTGATGTGATATCCAGTAACTTGTTGCTCTCATTATTGAGCTCTTTCCATAACACATCCTTCAGCTCATCCAAACCATAACCTGAGACAGAGGATATAAAGACCACAGGAAGATCTTTAGGTAAGGTATCTCTCAGCATCCCAATGAGTTCCTCGTCCAAAAGATCACTTTTTGTTACGGCAAGTACCCGTCGCTTGTCAAGCATGTCCGGATTGAACTGCTGTAATTCGTTAAGAAGCACTTCATAGTCATGTTTAATGTCGTAGTTGGCATCATGACTATCGCCTGGAACCATGAACAAAAACAAAGAATTTCGCTCGATATGCCTCAAGAAACGAAGTCCTAGGCCACGCCCCTCACTTGCACCTTCGATGATTCCAGGGATATCTGCCATGACAAATGACAAATTATCTCTATAACTCACGATGCCCAGTGATGGCTCCAGAGTAGTAAACGGATAGTTGGCAATCTTTGGTCGGGCGCTTGAAAGTGCAGAGAGCAAAGTCGACTTTCCCGCATTGGGGAATCCAACCAACCCGACATCAGCTAGAAGTTTCAATTCAAGTATGATCGTCATCTCCTCCATCGGCTCACCTGGTTGGGCGAATCGAGGTGCTTGACGCGTAGGAGTGCGGAACTGGAAATTACCTAATCCGCCTCTACCTCCTTTTAAAAGAACTATTTCTTGACCATCATAAGTAACGTCACAGACATACTTTCCGGTCTCGGCATTGTAGACTACGGTACCACAAGGAACGTCTATATAAACACTCTTGCCATTGGTACCATGGCACTTGTCACGTCCGCCGTTGCCACCGCTCTCTGCGAAAACATGACGCTGGTACTTCAAATGGAGAAGTGTCCAGTAATTGTGGTTTCCTCTGAGGATGACATCGCCTCCTTCACCACCATCACCACCATCAGGGCCACCATTAGGTTGGTACTTCACATGGCGCAGGTGCATGGAGCCACGACCACCCTTTCCAGAGCGGCACAATATCTTTACATAGTCTACGAAGTTCGATTCCATCCAATATGTTTATCCGTTTACCTTATCAAAAGGTCATGCTTAATCTAAAGCGTCAATCACTTTGCAAACATCGGCAAAGATCGTTGCCAACTCACCATAGCCTTTGATGTGATGACGGATGCCCTCCTTCTCATACCAGTCAATGAGTGGTGATGTTTGGTTATGATAGACATCAAGACGTTTCTTGATGGTTTCTTCGTTGTCATCGCTACGGCCACTGAGTTGTCCACGGAGCAAGAGGCGCTTCATCAACTCTTCTTCGGGTACATCAAGCTCAATCATAGCAGCTACTTTATTGCCACGGTCGGAAAGCATATTCTTGAGAGCCTCAGCCTGGGGAATAGTACGAGGAAAACCATCAAAAATGACACCCTCATGTGCTTTGCCAAAGCTATCATATACACTGGCCAGAATATCTATCATTAATGAATCTGGAATAAGTTGACCATTGTCCATATACTCCTTGGCGGTCTTGCCAAGTTCCGTACCATTTTTCAATTCATTACGCAACACATCACCAGTAGAGATATGCTCAAATCCGTACTTTTCAATCAGCTTATCACTCTGTGTACCTTTGCCTGAGCCTGGAGCTCCGAATATCACAATATTCTTCATCTTAATCTCGCTTTTATAATCTATATAAAAATAATATCGAATTGAGTCTTTTTTTCAATATATAAAAGACCAAACTACTCTTGGAAAGACTAGTAATAAATTCACTATTTAATAACAGAAGCTACTTAATAGCCATATCATCAATTACTCATCCACGAGCGTGTAAATGTCTCTCAAATTGCGCCCTTGTTGATCATAGTCTAAACCATACCCTACGATAAAGTCGTTAGGGATCTGCATAGCGACATAGTCTATCGTTAGAGGAACTTTGAGCTTATCAGGCTTCAGAAGAAGCGTGCAGATATGGAGTGACTTTGGCGAACGTGTTCCGAGCGTCTCGAGCATACGCTTCATGGTATACCCAGTGTCAACTATATCCTCAACAATAACAACAGTTCTATCAGTCAAGTCTTCATTAATACCGAAGATTTCCTTCACTTCTCCTGTTGAAGCGGTACCCTGATAGGAAGCGAGTTTCACAAATGAAATCTCACTAGGAATGGTTATGTAACGCATTAAGTCTGCGGCGAATACAAAAGAGCCATTTAGAACGGCAAGGAATAGTGGGTTTTTTCCCACCATATCCTTATTAATTTGTTCCGCTACTTCCTTTACATGCTTAAGTATTTCTGACTCGGGGATAAATGGACGAAATTGTTTGTCCTTTATTTTAACTATGCTCATAGTCTGACTTTTAATAGTTTGTGCAAAAATACGAAAAACAAACGATAACTTAACACCCTTGAACAAGAAATTGAGTTAATTACAAAAATTCTGTCGTCATTCTCCAACATCCCAAATCTTTTTGATTAACTTTGCAATAACATGAAAATTTTCACGACAGCTCAAATACACGAGCTTGACAAATATACCATCGAGCACGAACCCATCAAGTCCATTGACCTCATGGAGCGTGCTGCTAAATGCCTCACACAAGCCATCAAGGAAGAGTGTGCTGGTCATACTCCTATTGTGGTTTTTGCTGGTCCTGGAAACAATGGGGGCGATGCCTTGGCCGTTGCTCGAATGCTTGCTGATTCTAACTATCAAGTCAGCGTTTATCTCTTTAACATCCATAACAAGCTGACGGATGAGTGTGCCCTTAACAAGCAGCGACTCATAGACTCAAAGCGGAATGTAAAGTTCATTGAGATCAGCCTCAACTTTGACCCTCCCGAACTTAAATCAGACACCGTTGTTATCGATGGACTTTTTGGATCAGGCATCAACAAACCTCTTATGGGTGGCTTTGCATCCCTTGTGAAGTATATCAATCAGTCTCCCGCAAAGGTTGTGAGTATTGACATGCCCTCTGGGCTGATGTGCGAAGACAACTCGTTTAACATACGCTCCAACATCATCCGAGCAGATCTCACGTTGACCTTGCAACAGAAGAAGCTAGCAATGCTTCTCCCAGATTGTCAACAATATATTGGTCGTGTACGAATACTCGACATCCGCCTGAGTCAGGAATTTATCCAAATCACAGAAGCCCCCTATCGTTTGGTGGAGGAACAAGACCTACGTCCGCATCTCCTTCGTCGTGATGACTTTGCTCATAAGGGATCTATGGGAAACGCTCTCCTGATTGCAGGAAGTTATGGCATGGCCGGAGCAGCAGTACTTGCCACGAAGGCTTGCCTTAGGACAGGTGCTGGCAAGGTGACAACCCATATTCCCAAGCGTAACTATAGCATCATGCAGATCTCTGTACCGGAGGCGGTTCTGCAAATGGATCGTGAGGAGACTTCTTTCTCAGAAAGTGTCAACACTGATGATTTCGATGCGGTCGGCATAGGGCCTGGACTTGGTCAGAGTGAGAATACCGCCATTGCTATTATCGGACAGATTCGCCGCACTCAGTGTCCTATCGTCATAGATGCTGATGCACTCAACATTCTCGCCAATCATCAGGCATGGATGCAACAACTTCCGAAGGGTATAATCATGACTCCACACCCAAAGGAGTTCGATCGCATGGTGGGCAATACCAGCAACAACTCCTACGAGAGACTCACTGCCGCTCTTCAACTGGCAGAACGATTACAGGGATATGTGATCCTCAAAGGACATTACTCTGCCCTTTGCATGCCCGACGGAAAAGTCGTTTTCAACTCTACTGGCAATAGCGGAATGGCAACAGCTGGTAGTGGCGATGTCCTCACTGGTATCATAACAGGACTATTGGCTCGAGGATATGACCGTCCTACGGCATGTATTCTCGGAATGTACCTGCATGGATTGGCAGGTGACCTCGCGGTCAAGGACATTGGCAAGGAGAGTTTGGTTGCTAGCGACATCATCCAATATTTACCACAGGCTTTCAGGAGATTGGAAGATTAGCCGTTGGTTGATAAGGACGGATAATAAGTTTATACTTGATTGTTTGTCAATTAGACTAGATTGTTAAGGACAAGATAACTGGGACGACACTATATAGTGAGTGGCACTTCTTTGAAACCGCATAATTAAATAGTTCAGAGGGGTATCCAGGTACTTGATTAGTAGATTCCTTAAGATGCCCATTTGGGCGACATCATTTTACTCATTCATCAAGATGAAAAAGACTAAGATTACAAAGACGATTCGCCATTTGTTGTATATCATGCTCATTTTCACGGCACCTTCGTCTATGAGCGCACAGAGTGTACAAGGCGTTGATTACTATTTACCAAAATCGGTGATGCGATTCACGATAAAGGTAGAAAGGACGCTGTATAAACCCGGGCAATTCGCTCCCTACGCCAATCGCTATTTACGCAAAAACGTTTCTCAGCAATCAGCAACCTCCTATCGACTCATTGACATGGATATGGATCAGTTGGCAACACCTGACACTTCCAAACACTTTACTCTTGTTTTGGACAAGAAACATCTCATCGACCGTGTCAGTAGAGCCGACAATGGACAATTACTGGCCATAAATGCTGATGTCCAAACTACTGACGTACCAGAGCGCAATTTTGCACCTGCCCCTAAGTCTCAGCCCCTAAATCCTAATGATTTCATGTCAGAAGACATTCTGAATGCTGGTAGCATTGGCAAGATGGCAGAACTTACCGCTCGCGAGATATATGACATTCGTGATAGTAAAAATCAACTCAATCGTGGGGAAGCCGATTACATGCCTAAAGACGGCACTCAACTGAAAATCATGCTTGCCAACCTCGACCGACAAGAAACAGCTCTCTCTCAACTTTTCGAGGGAACTATCACACGTGACACCACATGGACAACCATCAGCTATACGCCGTTAAAGGAAGGTCAAGAGGTACTATTTCGTTTCTCCAAACACCTTGGTTTAGTTGAAAGTGACGATCTCTCGGGAGAGCCATACTACATCATCGTAAAAGATGCACATACCATAGCTACCCCCGAGCCAACTCCAGAAGGCGGTAAACCGGACAAGAACGACATCGGCTTGCGCGTATCACAACCAGGGAAGATTCTTGTTACTATTAGCAACATGGACCGTACTCTTAACACTTACGAACTCATCGCACCACAATTTGGCACCATAGAGTCTCTCAGTGGCGAACTTTTCAACAAAAAACAGTCCTCTAAGATTGTCCTTGATTCGCTCACCGGAAGCGTTAAAACAATCGAGTCCACCACATCCGAGTAAGCCATCATCTAAAGGAATTAAATAGCCATCGCTATTCCTTTCATGAGGGAATAGCGATGGCTTCTTTTGTGAACAAACTTTAATAATTGAACCAAGATTCTCAATAGCATTGGCTTAGGGAAAACCCTATGTTAAATTAGGGAAATTATCTTCTGCATTCTTATATTTTGAGTTAACTTTGTCAACAGTTCTAAAGGCATAAAGTTATGAGAAAGGTTTTTATTTCGGTAATAACAGTCTCTTTGTTACTCTCTAGTTGCGAGACTTATACAGGAAGCGGTGCTTACTCTGGCTCAACATTAGGAGCCATTTTAGGTTCAGCTATTGGTGGCATTGCAGACGGTCCCCGCGGATCTGATATTGGGACCATTGTAGGTATGGCCGGAGGGGCGATAATTGGTGGAGCCATTGGAAATGCGCAAGATAGAAAACGAGAGAGTGATTTAGAGCAATATCAGCGGGACAAAGCAGAGCGAGCAGCTGCTAGAGCAGCACGCAAGCAGGCTCAACAGTACGATGACCAATCCTATGACAATGGTTATCAGAGCTATGATGATCAAAAGCAGGATGGTGTATATCAAGGCAGTGGGTTCGATAGCTCGAACAGTGGAGATGACCGCATTTACGACTTCACCTCCAAGGACTACACCGGTGACTATAGTGCTCAGGAGCCTAATGTCAACCTGCCTCTACAATCAGGCTTGGAGGATTTAGCAAAAGGCCTAAAGTACATACCGACTATTGAAGTGAGAAATGCACGTTTTGTAGATAGCAACCAAGACGGCCAAATCGAGCGTAACGAACTATCCAAGATCATCTTCGAAGTTATCAACACAGGCACTCAACCGCTATATGATGTGCAACCAACCGTGACAGAAGCTACAAACAACAAGCATATCTTTATTTCTCCAAACATGCATGTAGAGAAAATTATGCCAGGAAAGGGTATCCGTTACACCGCAATTGTAAAAGCTGACAATAGACTAAAACCTGGGAATGCAAGATTTTGTGTGAGCGTCATTCAAGGCACTACTGCAATTTCCAAGGTAAGCGAATTTAACATTCCAACAAAGAAATAGTTCTCTACACATACATAAAAACATGATCCCACTCTGTTGATAGAGTGGGATTTTTATATATCAACCTAAACTCGGTATAAGATTCACCGTTGTTTGTTTGAATGACCACCCTATACCTTTCTTCATTATGATTTATTTGTAGGGGTACACCCTGATGTGAACCCCGAAAGTTGGTATACCCATGTATGTCTGCCGTATCATTGGTTCCCCATGAAAATCCGCATCCGTGATGACATTATCATATATGTGCGGAGCTTGCGGACTCATCAAGATAAAAGTATGGAAAAATAAGATGGACGGAAGAATGAAAAGACGGAAATGATGAAAAGATGAGATGTTCCGGAAAAAGGCGGTACTTAAGCCGAGGTCAGGTTATGAAAAAAGTATAATGCTACTTATCTTCCGTAACGTGATTTGTAAAGAGGCACCCTTTTCGTTTGGACTGACTTCACCTTTGCCTTAACATTAGTATTTACCTTTTTTGGATTTTTAGAACAGTCATCAGCTACAAGACTACCCAAGTCAGCAACATCATACCGAATGTCAGGCAACAATAAACCAGAATTATTTGGGCGATATGGCATAGTAATGTCGTCTATACGTTCAACCTGTACCATCGCAATGCCTTGTGACAACATACCAAGCGCTTCGGCGGCCGTATAACTCAGATCCACAATTCTTCCTCTTCTGAATGGTCCGCGGTCTGTTACTCGCACCACCACTTCCTTGCCATTGGAGAGGTTAGTTACCTTCAGTAAAGTGCCGAAAGGGTAAGTTCGGTGAGCACAGGTTAGACTATCATGATGAATTCTTTCTCCACTTGCAGATTGGGCACCAGTGGCTCTTTTGGAATAATATGATGCTTTACCCCTAAGCGTCTGAGCCGCCATAGGGGTAAAGCCTATGAATAGAATTAATGCAATTAATAAGTTTTTTTGATACCTCACTAATCTTATTTTATACGATGCCCTGTGCCAGCATGGCATTGGCCACCTTCATAAATCCAGCAACATTAGCCCCCTTGACGTAATTGATATAGCCATCGGGCTCAGTTCCATACTTCACACATTGCTCATGAATTGAATGCATGATATAGTGTAGCCTCTCGTCTACCTCCGTTGCACTCCAATGTAAACGCATGGAATTCTGTGTCATTTCCAATCCCGAGGTAGCAACACCACCGGCATTGACCGCCTTACCAGGAGCGAAGAGTTGCTTAGCTTCTACAAACTTGTTCACCGCCTCAGCAGTGCATCCCATATTGCTAACTTCTGCTACACATAACGGTTTGTAGGATAGAATTATTTCTGCATCTTCTCCATTTAGCTCGTTTTGTGTTGCACAGGTCAGATATATATCTGCCTTTTGTTCCCAAGGTTTGCGGCCCTCAAAGAAAGTAGAACCGGCAAATTCGTCAGCATAGGGCTTGCAGATGTCTTCTCCACTACCCCGAAGTTCCAACATGTAGTCGATCTTCTCTCCACTAATTCCTGCCGGATCATAAATGTAGCCATCTGGACCACTGATGGTAAGCACCTTTGCACCAAGCTCTGTAGCCTTCTTGGCAGCACCCCAAGCCACATTTCCAAAGCCAGAGAGCACCAAGGTCTTTCCTTGAATGTCAATATGATGGGTTAGCAGCATACCATTGACAAAATAGAGCGCACCATAACCAGTAGCTTCCGGACGAAGAATAGAGCCTCCATATTCAAAGCCCTTTCCCGTCAGAACACCCTGGAACTGATGGGTCAATTTTCTATATTCTCCAAAGAGATAGCCTATTTCTCGGCCACCAACGCCAATGTCTCCTGCTGGTACGTCCTCGTCTGGACCTATATAGCGGTAAAGTTCTTGCATAAATGCTTGGCAGAAACGCATTACTTCGGCATCGGAACGACCCTTAGGGGTGAAATCCGAGCCACCTTTACCACCACCCATAGGCAATGTTGTCAGTGCATTCTTGAATGTTTGCTCGAAACCGAGAAACTTCATGATACTAATATTCACTGAAGGATGGAAACGTAACCCGCCTTTATATGGTCCTATTGCACCGTTGAACTGAACGCGGTAGCCTGTGTTGACATGAACTTCTCCATTGTCATCTGTCCAAGGAACACGGAACATATAGACACGTTCTGGTTCTACCAAACGTTCAATAATTTTGGCTTTTTCAAATTCAGGATGCTGATTATATACATCTTGAATAGATTCCAAAACCTCTTTGACCGCCTGAAGGAACTCAGGTTCATTGGCGTGTTTCCACTTCAAGCCCTCCAATACTTTTTCAACTTCCATAGTAATTGATTCGATTTAATTCTTTAGATAGGTTATAAGGTTGGGTTTTGACCTAAATCTTATTGTTTCATATTGTCAAGTGACTTTGCAAATATAGGAGATTATCATATAACTTCCAAATATCATCTGCATTAATTTGCGTATTTAACTAACATTTTGACAATTGACGGGCTAATTTCAGTCATAATAATAGGTATCTTCATTAACTCATTCTCGACCACTTTTCGAGCAAATTGTCAATTTCAACATTCCTCAAAGAAAGCATTTTGATTGTTTTAATATCATAACCATTCATCAAGGACTACTCCCCATAAAGATTTGAGGGCAGAATGCCAAGATAATACAATCTATTCATATTTCCCATTACATGCCGAAGATTTATCGAAAACTTTTAGTAATTTCGCCCAGATGAAATAAGGGGATTTCTAATCCCTAGACATAATAAGTGGTAAAATTCATTACATAATGGAAAACAAGATACCAGAGGCCTGGAATAAGTTTATTCTGAAGGATGTGACCTTCATGAACTTGATGATGCGCCGCATTTATAACGTACTCATTGTAGCCAATCCTTACGACGCTTTCATGCTTGAAGACGATGGCCGCGTGGAGGAAAAAATATACAATGAATATATGGAATTGGGGTTACGGTACCCTCCAACCTTCACACAAGTATCAACAATAGAGGAAGCAGAACGGGTCTTGGGTACCATGCAAATAGACCTTGTTATTTGTATGCCAGGCAATGCAGACAATGATGCCTTTACTGTAGCTCGGGCGATTAAAAGCGTTTTCCCAGACATTCACTATATCGTTTTAACCCCTTTTTCTCATGGCATTACAAATCGAATGCAAGATGAAGATCTTAGCATATTCGATTACGTGTTCTGTTGGTTAGGTAACACCAACCTCATCTTATCCATCATAAAGCTTATGGAGGACAAGATGAACCTTGAGCATGACGTACAAGAAGCGGGAGTCCAGATGATTCTTCTAGTTGAAGACTCTATACGTTTCTACAGTTCGATTCTAACGAATCTATATAGCTTCATTCTTCAACAGAGCAAGAACTTTGCCACTGAGGCGCTTAACCCCCATTCAGCAACATTACGCATGCGCGGTCGGCCTAAAGTGGTTTTGGCACGCACATATGAAGAGGCCATGCTCATTTATGAACGTTACAAGAATAATTGTCTTGGTGTTATTAGTGATGTACGCTTCCCCATAAAGTCCATACGCCAATCGGACATCGTCGGGGCTGGTGCCTCATCGGTGGAAAAGGATCCCGAGGCTGGCTTCAAGCTTCTTGAAGCCATTCGAAAGGAGGATGAATACGTTCCACTTATCATGGAAAGCAGTGAATCGGGCAAACGTGAACGTGCAGAAGCGGAGGGATTTAAATTTGTAGACAAGAACTCGAAGGTGCTTAGCCTGGATCTTCGTCACTTGCTGGAAGAACACATGGGGTTCGGGGACTTTATCTTTAGAAACCCGAAGACTCATGAAGAGATTATGCGCGTAAGGTCTTTAAAAGAGTTGCAAGACAACATCTTCAAGATACCGAGCGATTCCATGCTTTATCATATCTCAAGAAATCACATTAGTCGTTGGCTTTGCGCACGAGCCATCTTTCCGGTGAGTAACTTCTTAAAGCATGTCACATGGCACCAACTACAAGATGTGGAGGCCCATCGACAGATAATCTTCGATGCCATCGTACAATATCGGCATATGAAAAACATTGGCGTTGTTGCCGTCTTTGACCGCGACAAGTTTGACCGCTATGCCCACTTCGCACGTATTGGCGAAGGGTCCTTAGGTGGCAAAGGACGTGGCTTGGCTTTTCTTGACAACGTGATAAAGCTACACCCGGAGTTCGACAACTTCGATGGCGTGAAAGTTCAGATACCCAAAACCGTGGTATTGTGCACTGATGTGTTCGATCAATTTATGGAACAGAACAATCTCTATGATATTGCACTAGGTGATGCACCTGACGAAGAAATCCTCGCTCATTTCCTTCGTGGTCAGCTTCCTGACAGTTATATCGATGACTTCTTCACATTCTTCGAGGCTACACATAGTCCCATCGCCATACGCAGTAGTTCGTTGCTTGAAGATAGTCACTATCAACCTTTTGCTGGAATCTACTCCACTTATATGATTCCCTATCTCGACGATAAGTACGAGATGCTACAAATGCTTGCCGCCGCAATCAAAGGTGTATATGCGTCTGTATTCTATCATGACTCCAAGTCATATATGACAGCCACTTCCAACGTCATCGATCAGGAAAAGATGGCCGTTATTCTTCAGGAAGTGGTAGGTAAGACATATGGCGACCACTATTATCCCAACATTTCCGGAGTGCTTCGTAGTCTCAACTATTACCCTATTGGTGATGAAAAAGCAGACGAAGGTATTGCTTCTTTAGCTTTAGGGCTAGGAAAGTATATTGTCGATGGTGGGCAGACCCTTCGTGTATCACCTTACCATCCCCACCAAGTGCTGCAAACATCGGAGATGGAAATAGCGTTGCGAGATACTCAAACACGCTTCTATGCTCTTGATATGAAACATGTTGGAACGGATTTCAAGGTTGATGACGGGTTTAATATTTTAAAACTCAAAGTCAAGCAGGCCGACACAGACAAGTCACTTAACTTCCTCGCATCAACCTATGATCCTAGCGATCAAGTGATTCGAGAAGGAATCTACGAAGGCGGGCGAAAAATCATTTCATTTACAGGAGTTCTACAGCAAGGAGTATTTCCGCTTCCAGAAATCATGCAAATGTCCATGAAATATGGTACTGAGGCGATGCGAAGACCTGTCGAAATCGAATTTGCATGTAACTTGAATGAAGACCATACAGGCGAGTTTTATTTGTTACAGATACGCCCAATCGTCGACTCAAAACAAATGCTGGAAGAAAACTTGAGCGAGATAGACGATGATCAGTGCCTTCTACGAAGTCATAACTCATTGGGACACGGAATCTTCGATGATGTTACTGACGTGGTCTATGTGAAATATGACGATATGTTTTCAGCTGCCAACAACTTTGCGGTGGCTAATGACGTAGAACGAATTAACGACAAGTTTCTTGGAACTGGAAATAAATATGTTCTTATCGGTCCTGGCCGATGGGGATCGTGCGATCCATGGCTTGGTGTGCCTATAAAGTGGCCCAACATTTCCGCGGCACGTGTCATTGTGGAAGTTGCTTTGCAAAACTATCGTGTGGACCCAAGCCAAGGCACCCACTTCTTCCAAAATCTCACCTCATTTGGCGTGGGATATTTTACTATCGACACAAATCGTCCTGGTGATGGTGGTTTGCTTCGCAAATCGATGCTCGACAGCATGCCAGCAATAGATGAAACAGCATACGTCCGTCACGTCAGATTCGACAATCCTTTAAAAATCATGATGGATGGAATGAAACAGGAAGGTGTTGTTATATTCGACAACCAGTCAGGAAACGAAACTATCAAAGAATAGATTAAGGATGGAGTTGCAGAAATTCTATCAAGCAAAAGAAAAACGCATAATTGCACAAATCAAGCAGAAGCGTGGCATTGCCCGAGGCTTTGTTGCTGGTGAGATTATTTCATTCTTGACGATAATAGCTGCTGTTACCATGATTACAGTAACTATTAGTGATGTTGGGCGATTGGCAGAGGTGTTGATAGCAGTTTCCAGTCTCATAGCTTACATAGTAATTCGCCAAAAGGATTCCAAGAACGATGAGGTCATCAGTCATCTTGAAGACTTGAGCAAAGTCTATCAAAATGAGCTCCAAGGCTTAGCAGAAGACTTTAGTTGCTTCGACGAAGGACAACGCTATGTCAACCCACATCATGCCTATTCTTACGATCTCGACATCTTTGGATTGGAAAGTCTTTTCCAGAGAATGAGCCGACTCGTTACCACAGGTGGTAGCGATGCTATGGCTAATCTACTATGTAGTCTTGAGAAAGACAACAACAACCTGCCTGATAGTACTACAATCAACAAAGGGCATACTGAGATTGAGTCATTGGCTAACAACGAGAAATTGCGTGACGAGTGGTTAGCCTTTGGCGTGAGAGAAAAGATTGACACTGAAGCTATTCGCAAAACACTATTTGATACACGTGACATTAAATTGCCATCCTGGTGGGGATCTCAAACTGTTTTGATCCTAGCTCTTGCTGAATTAGGGGCATTTTTTATCAGTATTCTTCTCGCCGCCATGAACAAAGTCAGCGGGATGTTACCGTTATGGTGGGGAACCGCTCAGTTTTTTGTAGTATATCTACTATGCCAGAATCCCTTACGAAGTATCGGAAAGGGAGTCGGCAGTCTGAAAGGACAATTAAAAAGATTCGTAGGCGTAGTAAAGCTGATCAGTGACGAAAAAGCTGAAGTGTTCATACGAATGGAACGACTAATTGACGGATTGGACAAAAGGAGCAATATTCTGGGATTGCTTACCATGGACACATTTGCTCTATCTGACTTTTTTTTAGTACGAAAGTTTATTCGTTGGCAGACTGAAGACGCTGATAAGGTAAACGACTGGATTGATCGGATTATCGCAATGGACCAACAGATAACCATCGCCACTTTTCTTTTTAATCATCCTGATACATGTTGGGCAGAACTGACCGATGATAATAACGTAACCCTTGAGGCACACGAACTTTACCATCCCTTCCTCGGACAAAAGGCTGTGCGTAACGATTTCTGCGTCGCCAACCGCAACTTCTACATCATCACGGGTGCTAACATGGCGGGCAAATCAACTTTCTTGCGTGCAGTTGGTGTGAATTATATTCTTGCACGACTAAATATGCCTGTGTTTGCGACATCTATGCGCGCATCGAGGGTTAGTCTTTTCAGTAGCATGCGCACCACCGACGACCTCGCACATGGCATATCATACTTTAACGCAGAGCTGTTACGTCTTAAACAACTCATCATTTCCTGTAAACAAAACAACCATACGCTGATTATTCTTGATGAGATTTTGAAAGGCACAAACTCTATTGACAAGCTCAACGGGTCACGTCTCTTCCTCGAATATATTTCTGACCTACCAGTAACTGGCATAGTCGCTACCCATGATCTTGAGCTCTCCAAGTTGACAGGCGTACAATACCACAACTATTGTTTTGAGATAGAGTTAGGATCAGATGTAACCTATTCTTATAAAATTACGCCTGGTGTGGCTGAGAATCAAAACGCAACGTTTTTGCTTCAAAAAATACTACAAGAAAATTGAAGCTGAAGAGGCATGACAATACTCATAGTAGAATGTTATCTTTATACGTATATCCTTTCTGCCATTGGCGAAGAGAGCCAATTCTCTTTATGAAAGAATCGTTACAAGTTTCAAAGTTTTATGGAAAAGCATTGTGGATAATATATATTTTATTTATATTTGCATAGTTCAAAATCAGAGAGTCTTTAATCTAAAAATCAAATCTTATGAAAAAGTATTTAGCAGAAATGTTCGGTACATTAGTACTAGTTTTGATGGGTTGCGGCGTGGCCGTTAGCTTAAATTGCACTTCCAACTGTGCAGATGTGGCGAATGCTGGAACGGTTATCGGAACTGCCTTGGCATTCGGACTATCTGTTGTAGCCATGGCCTATACAATCGGCGGAATTTCAGGATGCCACATTAACCCAGCCATTACTCTCGGTGTATTCCTCAGTGGCCGCATGAGCGGCAAGGATGCTGGCATGTACATTCTCTTCCAGTTCATTGGTGCGGTACTTGGATCAGCCATTCTCTGGCTGCTGACCACAAATGCAGGGCTAACTGGTACGGGTGCAAACAATCCTCAAGAAGGCGTCAGTGTCGTTGGGGCTCTGATTGCAGAGATCGTGTTTACAACCGTGTTCGTACTAGTAGTATTAGGCGCTACTGCGAAGACGAATGGTGCAACTAACAACTTCGCCGGTCTTGCCATTGGCTTGGCATTGGTACTTGTCCATCTTGCTTGTATCCGCTATACTGGCACTTCTGTCAACCCCGCACGCTCGTTCGGACCGGCTCTTTTCGAGGGCGGTGCTGCGCTAAACAATCTTTGGATCTTCATCGTAGGTCCATTTGTAGGTGGAGCTTTGGCTGCAGGGGTGTGGAGATTTATCGAACCTACTGAAAACAAATAACAATATCAACACTTTGAGAGACTGCGATTAAATACTAATGATAAAGGCCTCAACAGGCGTGTTACGTTAGATACTGAATGGCAACGCGATTAGTACTTAAAGGCAACGCGATTAATACGTAAACGCAATGCGATTACGGCTTAAACGCGATGCCAAAGGATAGTAATCACGGTGCCAAAAGATAGCTTTGGCGAGACAGACATAAATAACAAAGATTATCAATCATTTATTAAGGAAGTTGGATAACATGTCGATTCAATTTCGACAAGAATCCGACTTCCATTATTTTTATTATTATAAAACATATGAGTAAAAACCGTTCCACCCTCACCAACAAGCAATACTTGCTGCCCTTCTTACTTGTCACATCCCTCTTTTTCTTATGGGGATTTGCCCGAGCAATACTTGATGTACTCAACAAGCACTTCCAAAACGCCCTTGATATTAGCATCACTCAGTCATCCCTTATTCAAGTGACGACCTATCTGGGCTATTTCATCACAGCTATACCTGCCGGTTGGTTCATCAATAGGCATGGTTATCGTATGGGGGTTGTATTCGGGTTATTGCTCTTTGGTATCGGGGCATTACTTTTTATCCCTGGAGCTGAGGCTGGAACGTTCTACGCATACCTCGGGGCTTTATTCATTATTGGCTGTGGATTGGTATTTCTTGAAACGTCAGCCAATCCCTATGTCACCGAACTGGGTGACCCAGACAGTGGGTCTAGCAGACTTAATTTCTCTCAATCGTTTAATGGGCTTGGGTCACTCTCTGCTACATTCATCATTGGACAATTTCTCTTTGATGGTACTGACAAAGGTGGTAACATTGTAATCCCCTATACAGTGTTAGGAATAGTAGTATTAGGCATCGCCATAGTATTCTCTCGTGTCGACCTGCCTGAGATCAAACATCAAGAGACTGAGGAAGACCTAAGTCATGGAACGCGTATCATGAAACTATTCAGGCACCACCCTATGTTTGTGTTTGGGCTTTTGGCACTCTTGGCATATGAAGTTGCCGAGATTTCTATTAACAGCTATTTCATCAACTATGTTACAGGCAAAGGTTGGATGACAGACAACACTGCATCAATTGTGCTCACTGGTGCGCTTGCTCTCTTCATGTTGGGCAGATTTGCAGGCAGTTGGATCATGAGGCAAGTTAAGGCAGAGCGGATGCTGCTGTGGTGTGCCATTGGTAGCGTAATATGCATAGGTTTGGTGATGCTTAACCTAGGAACCATCTCTATGGTAGCCCTTGTATGCAACTATGCTTGCGAAGCAATCATGTTTCCAACAATATTTTCTCTTGCCCTACGTGGGTTGGGCAACCTAACAAAAAGTGCTTCCTCACTTCTTATGATGACCCCTATTGGTGGTTGTGGATTTTTACTCATGGGACTGATAGCAGACTCTACAGGTATGATGAGTATGCCATACATCATTCCATTCATAGGATTCTTCGTCGTTCTGATGTATGCTTCCGAATTAACTCGTGGTAGAAAAAACCACGTACTGACATTATGATTTTTCGACAATCTAAAATAACTAGATCAAACATAAACGATTAATATTTATCCTACGGGCGATGACCTGTTCAGGCTCGCCATTTGAGAGCAAACATCCTTTCTAAGTATGACTGAAACAAAGGGTGGTGAATTGTGTCTTTGTTATCGGCAAGCTCAATAACACTACTTTTGCCATAGATGTCCAAGGTACAACTGAGACTTGGACCAACGGACAATCACGATGCCTCATGTTCCATGTGGCTTACAAACTTGCAATAGGAATGAATGGACCAAGACACCAATATTAATGGCTCCACTAATAAATTGTAACATCCAAATAGCAAAACCTTTATGCAGTTAAGATGGCTTAGCAAGGATTAAACTTTTTAACCCTTGCATAACATTAATAAACTCATTTCGCCTTTGAAGAAAGAAAATAAAGTGTTAATTTTGCAATTGGATAACAGTCCAAGAGTATTCATTTAATATATTTATAATATGGCAATTAGTTATAAAGATTTGGGTCTCGTTAATACAAACGAGATGTTCAAAAGAGCTGTAAGTGGCGGTTATGCTGTTCCAGCATTCAATTTCAACAACCTTGAGCAGCTTCAGGCAATTATCAGCGCTTCTTCAGAGTTGAAGTCGCCGGTGATTCTGCAAGTATCCAAGGGTGCTCGCAACTATGCCAACCAGACTTTGCTGCGCTACCTCGCTGAGGGTGCTGTACAGTACGCCAAGGAGTTAGGTTGCAACCATCCTGAGATTGTTCTACACCTTGACCATGGTGACAGTTTCGAGCTCTGCAAGAACTGTGTAGATATGGGCTTCTCATCAGTAATGATTGATGGTTCTTCACTTCCATATGAGGAAAATATCGCACTTACCAAGCAAGTGGTAGAGTATGCTCATCAATTTGGAGTAAGTGTAGAGGCTGAGCTCGGTGTTCTCGCTGGTGTCGAGGATGATGTTGTTGCAGAGGAGTCTCACTATACAAAGCCAGAGGAAGTTATTGACTTCGCAACTCGCACAGGATGCGACTCTCTCGCAATTTCCATTGGTACAAGCCATGGCGCTTATAAATTTACGCCAGAGCAGTGCACCCGTGATCCGAAGACAGGTCGTCTGGTTCCTCCTCCATTGGCATTCGATGTTTTGGAGGAAGTGGAGAAACAACTCCCTGGATTCCCAATCGTACTTCACGGATCTTCATCTGTTCCTGAGAAGTATGTTGACTTAATCAACAAGTATGGTGGCGATCTTCCTAATGCCGTTGGTATTCCTGAAGAGCAACTTCGTAAGGCTGCCAAGAGTGCTGTATGCAAGATCAACATCGACTCTGACTCTCGTTTAGCTTACACTGCAGGTGTTCGCGAGACATTGGCTTTGCATCCTAACTACTTCGATCCTCGTCAGTATGGCAAGGTAGCTCGTGATTACATGATTGAACTCTACAAGGGTAAGATTACAGACGTGCTTGGTAGCGATAACAAACTCGCTCAGCTCGACTAATAACATCATATCTCGGCTCATTCCATTAAAAAATGGCAATGAGCTTAGATTGGAAAAATATTAAAGGTGAACCAGTCCTCGTGACATGGTTCACCTTTTAGTTTTTAATGATGCCTATTCTCGTTTTTATGTCAATAAAGTCAGAGGACTAATGACCATCTATCAAGTTAGGACAACATCAAATATTTTTTGATTTTAACTACTTGTGGTAGCATCAATTTAGTTTCGAGAGATCTTTTTCTGCAATAAAGTTTAGATTATTGAGAATTATAGTCTCTTTTGCTTTTTCTGCATTATCAGTTCGGAAAACCAACACGCCCTTTCCATTAAGAAGGAAAGAATAAAGATAGTTGAGTCCGATACTTTCGTTGGCAAAAATTTCCACCACATCGGCAGCACTTCCTGGCTTATCGTCTAAAGCAATGGCAAAGACATCAGAGAGAGCAACAGAAACTCCATGTTCTTTCAACATCTTATAAGCTAAAAGTGGCTCACTGCAGATAATACGACAGATCCCATACTCCACAGTATCAGCAATTGTTGAAGCGATCAGTTGAATCTGTGCCTCTTTCAAGATTTTCAGAACCTTAACCAATGTACCGGCTTTGTTCTCGATGAAAATAGATAATTGATTGATTGTCATGGTTCAATATTCCATTAGATGTTAATACTTTTTTCGCAAATCTTTAACTCTGACGCATTTGCCTTCAGACTTTGGCAATGATCCTTTTGGTGAAAGTTTTACCTTGGGAGTCAATAATATTTCGTCTTTCAAGCGACGAGTAATTTCCTTCGTCAGATCATTTAATCTTCCAAAGTCATCAGTGAACATTTGATCGAGTTCAACCTCAACGGTCATTACATCGTTGTCTTCTGCAGTTTCTAGAGTAATCAAATAATCAGTTCCTAACTCCTTGAACTGCATAATAACTGTTTCTATTTGGATAGGGAATATATTCACTCCCTTCACAATCATCATATCGTCGCTACGTCCCTTCATCCTATCCAAACGTTTATGATGTCTTCCACAAGGACATTCTCCAGATAGGATTCTAGTAAGATCACGAGTGCGATATCGTAATAGAGGCATAGCCTCACGATTGATTGTAGTCAACACCAATTCACCATATTCACCATCTGGAACAGACTCTAGTGTGTTGGGATCTATGATCTCAACAATATAGTAGTCCTCCCAAATATGCATTCCGTTCTGTTCAGGACATTCAAAAGCCACACCAGGTCCGCACATTTCTGACATGCCGAAAGAATTGTATGCTTTCACACCAAGCATCTCTTCTATTCGCTTTCGCTGGTCTTCGCTATGGGGTTCTGCTCCTATGACAAGTGTACGAAGTTTTGTGTCTTTTCTAGGATCAATGCCTTCGGCTTTCATGACATCAAAAATACGCCCTGCATAGCTAGGTATTGCATGCACAACCGTTGTTCCGAAGTCAGTAAAAAACTTTATTTGCCTACGAGTATTTCCCGCGCCCGCAGGAACTGTAAGCATTCCTAGTCGTTCGGCACCATATTGAAAGCCAAGGCCTCCGGTAAACATACCGTATCCAGATGTATTTTGGAAAACATCGTCAGGACGGCACCCTACCATCCATAGGCATCTTGCAACAGCATTTGCCCACTCATCAAGATCTCGTTGTGTATGTAAGATAACCGTTGGATTTCCTGTAGTACCACTTGAAGAATGTAATCTGACACATTTATCAAGAGATACTGAAGCCATTCCAAAGGGATAGGTATCGCGTAAATCTTGTTTTGTAGTTAAAGGAATTCTCTTCAAGTCATCAAGAGTTTTGATATCTTCCGGTTTTAATCCATTCTCTTCAAACCTTTTCTTATAGAAAGGCGAATCCATGCAATGCTGCACAGTCTTCTTCAACCTGACTAGTTGGAGTTCTTCGATTTCTTTGCGCGAAAGTGTTTCTTTTTCAGGATCGAAATAAGAAGATGTGCTCATGATCATTCGAATTTTCGTTTGTCAATAACTCGATTACTCTTACTTAGACTGCGTTCAAGTGATCCTGACGGCATGAGTTGGACTTTTGCACGAATGCTCAAAACGCTTTTCAGTTGATGAGCCAATAGGTTCTCGAGTTCAGCAAGTTGTCCCATATCGCCTTTGAAATAGTCATTTCTAAGCTCTGCTTGTACCTTTAGTGTATCAAGGTTATCTACTCGGTCGATAATCAAACGGTATTGCGGTTCAAATTCCTTCATACTTAAGATAACACTCTCGATCTGTGATGGGAATACGTTGATACCTCTGATAATTAACATATCGTCACTACGTCCTAAGATACGGCTCATTCTGACAGATGTTCTAGCACAAGAGCAAACCGAATGGTCAAGTTTACAAAGGTCGCGTGTACGATATCGAAGCAATGGCATTCCTTCTTTAGTCAGTGTTGTAAACACAAGTTCTCCAGTCGTACCATCTTCGACCGATTCAAGTGTGTCGGGATTGATAACTTCTGGAAAGAAATGGTCTTCATTAATATGTGAACCATTCTTGCATTCACATTCATAGCTGACACTAGGTCCCATAATTTCGCTCAATCCATAGATATTATATCCATTTAGATGTAATCTACTTTCTATTTCTTTTCGCATGTTCTCTGTCCAAGGCTCAGCACCAAATGCGCCAACACGTAGTTTGAGGTTTTTGATGTCTATTCCCATCTTTTCCATCGTTTCAGCTAAATGCAATGCGTATGATGGGGTACAAGCGATACCAGTAATTCCCAGATCATTGATCAGTCTTACATGTTTTTCGGTATTCCCTGTAGAAGCAGGCACAACAGAAGCTCCGAGATTTTCAACACCATAATGGGCGCCGAGACCGCCAGTAAACAGACCATAGCCGTAAGCCACAGAGAAAGTGTCTTCGCGCGTCACACCAAAGGCAGTAAGACTTCGTGACATACATTCGCTCCACACACCAATATCCTTTCGCGTATAGCCAACGATCGTTGGTTTACCCGTGGTACCTGTAGATGCATGAACTCGTACTATTTCGCTTTGTGGAGCAGCTTGAAGGCCGTAAGGATAATTGTCTCGCAAGTCTTGCTTTGTAGTAAAGGGCAATTTGTTGATATCTTCAATGGTTTCGATATCATCTGGAGTCACATTCATTTCCTGCATCTTGTTGCGGTAGAAAGATACGTTATGGTAAACGTATTCAACGATTTTATGCAGGCGTTTTCCTTGTAATGCCTGCATCTGATCGCGACTCATTGACTCCTTAGTTGGATTCCAAATCATTTTATGCTGTTGAGATAGTTATTAAATATTATTGATGATCGGCATGAAAAGCACGCATACGTTCTTCCATAGCAGGATATAGTTCTTCTTGCATTCGGCTTACACAAGCTCGAACGCCTTGTTGTCTGCTGCCAGTAGTTGAAAGTGATATACTGCTAACGCCATAATACATCAATTCTTTCAACAACTCGCCGCCTGTAAGGTTGCCATATCCAATGGTAAAGAAAAAGCCATCACCAACCTGTTGGTTCACATCATGATCATAGACTATGTGGAAACCATTGTCAGTAAAAATTTTCTTCATCTTCGCTGCACGAAATTCGTATTCACGCGTATCTTCAACAAAGTTGATTTTTCCTTCACATGAGAGCCTCAACATTTCCGCATATCCATATTGGGTTGATGCAGTACATCCACTCGTAATCATGTACAAGATGGATGCAATAAAGGTAGGACCAAAAAGTCCTGAATTTTTATAGCGATCTACAAAGGCTTCAAAATAGCGTTCGTACAATTTATCGCTTACACAAGTTAGAGCAATTCGTTGGCCAGCATAACTAAAAATCTTTGACGCAGAAAGCATCAACATGTAGTTGTCGGTATAACGAGCTACTGTAGGAACATAGGGAGGAGCATAGGGATGACCGAGGTCTTTGCGATAATCCATACAGAAATACGCTAAGTCTTCTGTAACGATAGCATCATATTTTGTGGCCAATTCTCCAATAATCTTTAATTCCGATTCATCCAAACAAATCCAAGCTGGGTTGTTTGGATTGGAATAAACAATTGCAGCAACGTCTCCTTCTTTCAGTTCTTCTTCGAGTTTCTCGCGCAAGTTCTCACCACGATAAGGATAGATATCAAACTCTTTCCATCGAATTCCAAGAACCCGAAGTTGAGATTTCTGAATAGGGAATCCAGGATCTATAAATAATATTTTATTTTTTCCTTCGATACGTTGAGAACATGCAATGAAAGAGGCAAACGATCCAGCAACTGAACCAGTCGTAGGAACACATGAACGTGGTGAGATATCTATGTCTATAAAAGCTTTTACGAAGTCCGAGGCAGCTTGCTTAAGTTCAGGTACACCTGCGGCAGCTGGATATTGCGAGCCAATACCGCTGTCTAGTGCCTTCTTTTCTGCTTCTACGCCATAATGGTTAATCGGCAGTCCCGGTGAACCTTGGTCCATACGAATAAAAGGAATGCCTGTCTTTTTCTCCAAATATTGTGCTACAAGAAGGACCTCGCCTATTGAGGCAATACTCAATTCGGCAACATGCATTTTATCACATGCTTCTTCTACTAATGCTTCTTCAAATATCTTCATATCCGTTATTTCACTGCACTCACACCAAGATCAAACGCTGTAAGATTATCGTTAACAACTTTCTCGCCTTTTCTTGCAAACACTGTTGTAATGGCTGAACGCAATTGGTCGATGCTAACAATTTCAATATATGGTGCAGCCATACCAAGGAGTACCATATTGGCACCGCGAGGCAGCTTGTTAACCTTAGCTATATCATCGATATGTGCCAACTGTACATGTGGCAATGCGGCTAATTCCGCCAACAATTCATTTGGGTCAGGATAGTTTGGAATGTTGACAAAAGGATTGGAAGAGGTGATAATCCAGCCGTCTTTATCCAAAAAGCTAAGATATCGCAATGCTTCCATAGGTTCCATAGAAATAATGAGGTCAGCTCCACTCTGTGAAAGCAGATCACTGAATATCGGTTCTGTACTTAAACGTAGGTTACTTTGTACATCTCCACCTCGTTGGCTCATGCCATGGACTTCGGCTTGTTTTAGGTTGATACCGGCTTCAGTAGCGGCTTCGCCGATAATAGTGGCAATCGAGAGGATACCCTGTCCCCCAACGCCCGATAGGATTATATCTTTTTTCATTTCTTCTCTGCTTGTATTCTGCGCAATTTACGACCTAAGGTTTGAACGCATTCACGGCGTGGAATGATAACTGAGACGCCTTTGTAATTGATTTCTTCGCGGATGACTTTTACGATTTCATCCATATTCTTTGGCAAGGGTACCACAACCCGCACATGTTCGGGAGCAACACCTAAACCAATACAAATCTGTTCGAACTTATTTGTACCTGCTGAATCTTGTCCACCGGTCATCGCCGTGGTGAGATTATCAGAAATAACTACTGTGATGTTAGCATTTTCATTAACGGCATCCAACAATCCGGTCATACCAGAATGTGTAAACGTTGAATCACCAATGATGGCAATGGATGGAAATACGCCTGCATCGGCCGCTCCCTTAGCCATGGTAATGGATGCTCCCATATCCACGCAACTAGCCAAAGCCTTGAATGGAGGAAGAGCACCAAGGGTATAACATCCAATATCTCCAAAGATTCGATAGTTTGGATATTCAGCAGCAACAACATTCAATGCGTCATATACGTCACGATGTCCACAACCTGGACACAATGCGGGTGGTCTTGGAGCCACATTTTGTGCAGCTATAAAGCTGGGCTCAATCTTAATACCCAAAGCAGCAGCAACATTGTCAGGGGTCAATTCGCCGGTTCGGGGCAAACTTCCATCAAGTCTTCCATGTATAGGATAACCCGCACCGACCATTCCTCGTATCTGTTCTTCTACGAAAGGCTGACCATCTTCGATAATGAGCAGCTCTTCACACTGAGCAGCCAAAGTCTTGATTTGTGACTCGGGCAATGGGTATTGGGAAATCTTCAGTACAGCAGCATTCTTAGGAGCATACTCTTTAACGTAGTTATATCCTATTCCGCATGCAATGATACCAAGCTTTTTATCTTCTGAAAGCTCTAACTTATTAAATGGAGACTCTTGTGATTGTTTTAGAATCTCAGACTGTTTTGCAATAAGCTCTACATAGCGTTTGCGAGCAATACCAGGAAGCAAAACCCAATCCCGTCCCAAATAGGGATTCAGTGCATTCTGTTCCATCTGCTCATGCTCCTCAACCGCAGCACGAGAGTGTGCCAAACGAGTAACTATGCGCATAACCACAGGAAGTTTGATGGCTTCGGACAATGCATATGCCTGGTTCATCATATCATACACTTCTTGCTGGTTTGAAGGCTCAAAGAGCGGTACCATTGCAAATTTGGCGTAAAAGCGTGTATCTTGTTCGTTTTGTGAGGAGTGCATAGAGGGGTCATCAGCAACTAACACGATTAATCCACCATTAACTCCAGTGATAGCCGAGTTTACAAATGCATCTGCAGCCACATTCATTCCCACGTGCTTCATACATACCAAAGCACGTTTGCCTGCATATGACATGCCCAGAGCAGCTTCCATAGCCGTTTTCTCATTGGTGCACCATTTGCTTCGAATACCCTTTTCCCTTGCAAGCTTGTTATTCTGAATAAACTCTGTGATTTCGGTTGACGGAGTACCTGGATATGCATATACACCAGAAAGGCCGGCGTGGATAGCTCCCAACGCAAGTGCCTCGTCGCCTAACAGTAATCTTTTGTTAGCCATATTATAATTTAATAGTTGTTATCTCTTTATGAAAACATCAAAGAAGTTTCTTCAATTCTTAATGTCAAAAGAATCGGCATCGTTGAGGACAGGAAACTTTTGTCTAAACCGTTCCAATAATTCCATATTCATTTCTGCTGAAGTCTCAGTCTCCTGACCTAATGTACAACTTGCCAAAACTTCTCCATAAGGGTCGAGAACAACCGATGCACCATTATATTCACAGTTCGGATCCTTTCCTACACGGTTGACCCCGATGACAAAACATTGATTTTCGATTGCACGAGCAACAAGCAGGGAACTCCATGCCTTGACTCGAGAAACTGGCCAACTGGCAACATAAATGATGGCATCAAAATCACCACGATTACGGCTCCACACTGGGAAACGAAGGTCATAGCATACTTCTAACAAAAACCTAATACCGCGAAATGAAACGACTACACGCTCCTCACCAGATGTAAAATGTTTATCTTCGCCACCATAAGTGAACAAATGGCGTTTATTATAAATTGTTACATTTCCATCTGGTTCTACAAAATACATTCGGTTGAAGTATTGTTCACCATCCTTAACTGCAATCGATCCAACAATAGCAGCATCAAACTGAGCAGCCTTTTGCTTCATCCATTGTAACGTATCGCTATTAGCACTTTCTGCTATTCCTTCTGGCTGAGTAGCGAAACCGGTAGAAAACATTTCTGGCAATACATAAAGGTCTGATTTGGGTAGTCGATCAATAATTTGATTAGCACGCTTTACGTTCTCTTCTGGCTTTGCCCAAACAATATCCCTCTGCAGAATTGAAACTTTCATTTTTACACTAATATTGACTTTCTAATTGCAAAATTAAACAAAAGACAGGAGAAATAATCACAAATTGAATGAAATTAACGTGGGTTTGACGAATAGTGGATTCAATTAGCATGTGTTTAACATAAAAATGTCATGAACTTCGGACATACTAGATATAAAAGATTTTCCATTGAATTTTCATGGTATCAATAACTAATTGATGGTGGGCAAAGTGAAATATTGTATAAATTGTCCGAAATAAAGAATATATTATTAATTTTGTCGTTAAATCATGGAGCTAATAATGTGTACTCTTGGATATCATAAAAAAGAATGACATTTTCCTAACTTTTTAATGACAAAATACGAAGTAACATGGCAAATAAGACTATAGCAATTGTATCCAACAATTCATTATTTCCACAATTATTTGACACGTTACTTTATCGGAAAATTAATGGTGTGAAAATCATTAAGTGTAAATCAATAGAAGACATTGAGAACAAGATCCCAGCAAACTCTTCCAATCTTGTCATAGTGGATTCAGCCGTAAATGGATTACCAAGTCTAGAAGTAATACGAAATCTACGAATGGAAAGAAAAGTTGTAACTCCCATTTACTTTTTTTCAGACATTCAGACAGAGGCTTATCGTTATAAAGCATACGAAATGGGAATCAATAAAATCATTTACAAGCCATTCGACCCTGATTGTGTGACTGATGAGATTGCACAACTACTCAATGGCAATTAATCAAGAAAGATTCTATGAAAAAAATATATATTACTTTATTTTGTCTCATTATGGCAAATAGCTTTAGTGTCGTTTTTGCCCAGGATTCTTCTAATGAGAAATATAGAAAGGCGATTGAAGAAGCAGAAAAAGATCTTTTAGCAGAGCCGACAAGAGGTGACTTGATGGTGTTGATTGCAAACAACTATGCGTGGCAGAACAAAAGCGATTCTGCCTTGGCATACATACAGAAAGCAGAACAAATCAATTATTACAATGATGACCTATTTGACTCCTGGCTAAATATTCTTTTATGGTCGCATAGGTATGAAGACTTACTAAAAACTTGTCAGATAGCGGAACAATATCAATATTCAAACACCGAAAATCTTCTAAGGAAAAGATTGATAGCATACAATGAATTAGAGAAGTATAATCAAGGTGTTGAACTATTGAAGGATCCTAGAAACAAAAGATTTCTGAAGTTGGACGATATATGTTATATGTATAATAACATGATCATGAAAAGGAACACAAATGTGATTCTAGCTTTCTATTCATTGGATCTTTTTGATAATAACATTCCACAACATCTGGCATATCTTGGCTATTCTTTCGATGTTGGGAAAAATACGATGGCTATTCGTGCTAACTACGCAAATCGATATCAAAAAAAAGATTTGCAATTGGAGGCAGATTTTTATCTAAAGATGAACAACAAATCGTATATGTATTTTAATTATGGATATTCCTTCGATGCCACCCTTTTCCCAAGACACCGTGTAGGATACGAATACTACATACCGTTGAAAAGTAAGATGGAAGCTTCGCTTGGAGCCAGATATATGAAATATCTCGGTTCCGAAGTTTTTATCACAACAGCGCACCTTGAAAAATATATGGGACATCATTGGCTTGCTTTCAGGCCATTCTATGTGATTCAGAGTGGCAAAAATTCATTTACATTGCTGGCAAACTACAGGTATTACGGGAAGAATCCTTTGAATTTTTGGGGTATTGAACTTAACTATGGTAACTCTCCCGATGATAATAGGTTAATGATGGAGAATGGTATATTCAATAACCTGAAAGCTTATAAGATAAAGCTCGAAAAAAACTTTATGCTAAATAGCTTCTCTGATATACATATTGGAATGGGGTACACAAGAGAGGAATACATTACAAGTACATACAGAAACAGATATTTACTAGAATTAGGATATAGATTCAGATTCAAATGAGAACACTAAAGTTCTATTTAGAATATTGGGGCATAAGGCTTTTTTATTTGGCCATTATTGTTCTTATAGGATATGGGGGCTATTGTTATTCTGTTCCAGAATTCTCTATTGGTGGACATCTCTATAAAAACATATTCTATTTCGAACGTGTTTACTTTACAACTTGGTTCTATTATCTGGAATACTTTGTTTTTATATTTCTTTTTCTTACAGGATTAGTCTTCATTATCACCGTTTATAACGCATTAGATAAAAGAATTAAAGAGAGAATATACAATAAATACATGGAGTTCTATACCACATATTTGCTCAATTTCATCTTCACAAAAGAGTTTTTATCTGAGAATGAGAAGATAAGAAGAATGGAAGCATTTAAAAAATATGTGCAAAATGATTACTCCAGAATACTAATCATTGACATTCTTTTGCAAATTCATCATCAGACAATAGGGAAATTGGACTGTGCTACTGAGCAACTTTTTGCGGAACTAATTCATATCAGCTTTATAAGAAGTTATTTACTTTCGCCTTATTACAAGCATAAGACTATCGCACTGAATATTATCGCAGAGTTTAAGATTCATGGGTTTGAAAAGTATATAATTCGACTGGCCAATAGGGAAAGCAATAAATTGCTCCACACTGATGCATTAGTTACGCTTGTAAGACTAGACACCTTTGCGAACTTGATCCAACTAATCAATAACAACGTGTGCATCTCCTTGTGGGAAGTAAATGTGATTATTGATAATATTGAAAAAGACAGCATCAGGAGAATTCCATACAAGGCATTGTTGTATTCAAATAATAAAGGAATGCTAATTCTAGGTATGATATTGTCACGATTGCACCAAAAAGAAGAATATAAGGATGATATTAAGAAGTATATAGAATCTGATGATGCAAATGTTAAGGAAGAAGCAATCCTCACTTTTTCAATATTTGCTGAAGACCATACAGACTTTGTGTATTTGAGGAATACATACAACAATACAACAGAAAGGGGAAAACTCAGTATCATCGAAACTGTCCCGAAGTCGACTGATACAGGTTATGCAATTGAGTTTCTGGAATGGGTCGCCATCAATGAGCCTATCAAGTTTAAAACAGAGGCTTTGAGGAATCTTCTTACTATTGATATGATAAAGGTTGTCACGTTGAAAAACTCTACGGATCCCTTAGTTAAAATGGCTTGTGACGAGGTATTGGATTTAAACTTGTAACATATAGATTGATGAACTTTGAATTTTGGAATGTTTTTTTAAACGATTTGTTCTTCCTCTTTTCTGGGTCACTATTTGTATTATATATAGTGACACTTAGTTTGTCTATTATGGAAGTTATGAAGCATATTAGAAAGACCAAAAACTTTGATTACAGATCATTGCTATCTTTTCCTAAACTGCCTTCAGTATCGATTATTGCACCTGCCTATAATGAGGAAAAAACAATCGTTGAAAATATAAAATGTTTGCTGTCCTTACAATATCTTGACTTTGAAATTATCATCGTAAATGATGGAAGTAAAGACAACACACTAGCAACAATCATACAACATTTTGGTCTAATCAAGGTTGAAAGAGCTTATGACTTGAAGATTCCTTGCGCCAAGATAAGAGGGATTTATCAGTCAAACAATCCTGCTTATCACAATCTTCTAGTAGTTGACAAGGAGAATGGCGGAAAAGCTGATGCGCTCAACTCAGGTATCAATGTCTCCCGAAAAGATTTGTTTCTTGCTATCGACGTGGATTGCATCATTGAGCCGGATGCCATCTTAAAGATGGTGAGGCCGTTTATAGATGATCCCACGCATAAGGTCATTGTCTCTGGTGGGGTCGTACGAGTGGCAAACTCATGTGAAGTTGCACATGGAACAATCGTGAAGGTAAATTACCCTAAAAATTTTTGGGCAAGATTTCAGGTCATGGAATATCTTAGGGCATTTACTATTGGACGAATGGCATGGACGAAATTAAATGGACTCCTCATGGTTTCAGGGGCATTCGGCCTATTCGACCGAGACGTAGTGATTAAGGTAGGAGGTTACGACAAAACAACCGTAGGAGAAGATTTGGAACTTGTTGTAAGAATGCGCAAGTATATGTATGAGGCTGGAGTAAAACACCGTGTGGCCTTTATTCCCGATCCTCTTTGTTGGACTGAAGTTCCAGAGTCATATAAAATTCTATCTAGACAGAGAAACAGATGGACACGTGGCGCTATTGATACTATTAAGAAGCATAGAAGTATGTTTTTTAATCCTAAGTATGGGATTGTAGGCTTAGCCAGCTTTCCTTACTGGGTAATATATGAATGGCTTACCCCCATCATTGAATTGACAGGAATACTCTTCCTTCTTCTTCTTGTAGTATTCAATATGTATAACATTAAAATTATGGCATTAATTATTCTTTTTGTGATTACATTTTCCCTGTTATTTTCAACAATTGCTATCTATATAGAAGCATATACTTATTATAAATATCGCGGAATTAAATATATGCTCCTTGCTTTCCTTTATATATTTCTGGAAATGATAATATATCAGCCTGCTAACTTCTATTTCTCTTTAACGGGTAATTTTGATTATTTTTTCAAAAGGAATAAGAAAGGCTGGGGAACCATGACACGAACTGGATTCGCCGCAAAGAAAACAAATTAAATCAGATATAAAATATATTGAACATGGACGCTTTAAATAATCAATCAATAAATAAAATTCATTGGAACGATTCATTAGTGATAGGAATCCCTGAAGTTGATGAGCAACATAAGATTCTTCTTGACATTTTTAATGAGTTAATCTCTCTGAGCAAAGAAGAAGATAACAGTGATAAGATTCTTGCTGAACTAAATGAGTTAAAAAGATACTCGGTTTATCACTTCCATACCGAAGAAGAGATCATGCACCGGGAGAATTTGCCAAATATTGAATTACAAATCAATCAACATGAATTATTCAAGAAGAGAATAACAAAATTTATGATAGACAACGAGTACAAAAATCTTGTTCTGCTAAATCAGATTACCACGTTTCTGAGAAAGTGGTTAATTGGTCATATAATCGATGTTGATGCCAAAACTCTAAAGCAATAAAGGCTCATATCTATATAGAAAAGGAAGTACAAGCAAATTTGCACTGATTTATTTGCACTAAAGAGTTTATTTTACTACAACAGGATTAGCTGGGTATGAGAAAGAAAAAAATGAACTATATTATTTCACTTTATAATTTTTTGAAAAATTCATTCACAGAAAAAACATTTTCGCTACCCTGATGTAAAAACTTTTATGCGAACAATAAGGCATCAATAACTTTACAAGATATCGTGCCATATGCCACTTTTTGATTTTTTTTTTACTTGCCTTTTAACCTGCCCTTGGTTCGCAACTAACTTGAGTCTAGACTATAAAAATATAAGCAAACCAATGTTTGCTTATATTACGTTAACGTCTAACCAAGAATTGGGCACTTTGCTCAACCGGGCCAGTAACGTGACGAATATCATCACCTTTAACATTATCAAGGATAATACAATGGCGATAATCTGGTTTTTCCGTGGTGAATTTTACATCACTCACAGAAAGGCCATTTACATGTCTAGCAAACAAACCGTATGCAGGGGTCGGACCAGCCCAACGGGGTTCAGGGTAATTAGTGCTCTGCTCACGATAATCTCGATCGCGTAAGTCTACAGTACCTCCACCACGATAGCTAATGCGGATATTGCTAAGAGAGATGTTCTGCAATGGCTCATCTGGCATTCCAGTGACGATGATACCCGCTAATGAGTCACAATCCTGAGCTATAACATTACTTACCATGATATCACCGCCATAACTTGGTGAGATAATCTCCTTAGGGCCTCGATTACGACAACCTGTGGTAATATAAATGGGATAATGGTGCACATGAGACATGGACAAATTCGTCACGATAATGTTCTCCATACGCCCTTGGTCAACCTCCTCCAAGGCTATTCCAGAAGAGTACATGAAAGTGCAATTAGAAATAGCAATATTTCGATAACCACCATTGCTTTCCGTACCTAACTTGATGCGGCCACACACCCAGTTCACCTGCTCAGGAACACGTGTACCATCTAGAAATGTACCCAACTTATACCCCGTCACCAAACAGTTGTTGATGAGAATATGTTCCGTAGTAACAGCACGCTTCAAGGCATAGCTAGACTTCAGTACAATGGCATCATCATTAGGTGTATTGACTTTACAATTACTTACGGTAAAAAACTTACAGCAATCTATGTCAATTCCGTCTCGGTTGGTATCTATGGTCACATTATCAATGTTTCCGCGTTCACAACCAGTAACGATGATAGCGAAATGACCTCCACGAAAAATAGTAAGGTCACGGATGATTACATTACTACATTGCTTCAATGCAATAGCCTTGTCACCTGTACCGATGCTTCCACCCTGGACATTGCCAGCGCGTTCTGTATCCTTCTTTGTCAAGCCACTACCATCAATCATGCCGGGACCTGTTATAGAAATATTTTGTCCTCCTTCTGCCCAAATAAGACTATTGTGGAAATAGGTATGACCTCCGTCTTGATACTCCGGAAAGTTGAAAGGTTCACTTTTGTCATAAGCCAATTTATCCTCAGTTGCAAGCAAAATAGCACCAGCCTCCAAATGAAGCTCAATATTGCTTTTCATTCGAATAGTACCAGACAGGTAAGTTCCAGTAGGTAAAACTACCCTTCCACCACCTTTCGTAACAGCCGCCGAGATTGCGTCATTGATAGCGTGGGAATCAAGCGTAGTACCATCGCCCTTAGCGCCAAAATCACGTACATTATAATCTGCAGCCATAGAAGGCATCGAAGCAAATAACAAGAATAGTATATAAATGATTTGTTTCATAAATAGAAATTGATATGATATAAGTTGTTAGTTTGTTTGTATTAAATAAAGTGCCATACTGATGAGGTTTTTTAGAAATATATCACCGCAAATGTTTTTTTACTACGGCTGGATTACCAGCAGCCATACAATCATCAGGAATGTCACGAATGACCACACTTCCGGCAGCGATTATGCAACGACAACCAATCGTCACACCTGGGCAAACGATTACTCCACCACCTAGCCACGTATCGTCCCCTATGACTATAGGATGAGAAGTCTCGCATGTACCGCGACGTTCCATGTAATCAACAGGATGTTGAGGTGTAAGCAATTGACAAGTTGGCCCAATCTTCACATCATGGCCAATAGAAACCAATGCACCATCTAAAATAACGCACCCGTAATTAATGAAGGTGTTCTCCCCAAGAATAATACCATTACCATGGTCGCACTGGAATGGTGGGCATACAGCCGTATTATCAGGTACATTGGGGATTACCTCACGAAGTGCAGAACGATACTCAGACGAGGAAAGGGTTAACATGTTAAGCCTCAGACACGCTTCCTTCGCATGGTACAAACTACCCAAAATCTCAGAGTCTCTAAAATCATAGAGTTCTTCAGATCGCATCTTTTGAAATTCTGTCTTCATGGTACAAAGATAATCATAATTATCTATTACAACTTGAGAATCAGCAAAAGACTTTTTCGGGGCCTAGTGCAAACTATAGAAGATATAAATTATGTTATGAGCATCAAATATGAATGATATCATCTATACTTCTGAAGCGAAAATTATATGACAAAACAGGCAATATATATTCTATCATTTGAAATATATGCGCATCTTTTTCAAAATGAAATAGTGTAACAAATTAGATTACTTGCTACAATTAATAAAAACGCTCTATTGCAGAGTGCAATAGAGCATGTAAGTATCCATCGACTATGCCCGTATATATAAGCTAGTTATCACTCTAATTCAGGAAGGTCTAAAATCTAAGAAATATATACAAGAAAAGATCTCTAGTTGCTAACTGTCTGGATGAGTAGTGGAACGTGTGTTGAATACTGAATGTCATGATTGTTCATGTAAAGCAGTTCCTGAAGATATGTTCCGTCCACGTAGATTCCTCCAATGACAATTTGCATTTGCATTGTCTTGGACTCGGGGTGGATTCTATAAGCAAGTGCAAAGTTATGGAAATATTTTTCCAATCATTTCTATTGGTTTATAGAATTCATTCTTTTTCCTTGGTCTGTTATTGATTTTGTCCATGATTTGTCTAACCATGCGATGCGAGACTCCTCTGAAGTCGGTTTACTTTGGAATATATTGTCTAACGAGCCCGTTGGCGTTCTCCATTGCTCCTTTCTCCCACGGAGAGTAGGGGTGCGCGAAGTAAACGATGGTTTTTAACTCCCTGGCGATAGCCTCATGCGCCGCGAACTCGGTCCCGTCGTCGGTCGTGATAGTTCTCGTCCTGAGTCCCGAGGCCTTGATCAAGCTTACCACTCCCTTGGAGTTGGAATTACGCCTTATCTCGCGAGAGACGGTGCCCACGCTTACCCCGATAGTCTCCGCAATAAAAACTAAGGGACATTTTCTTTTGGGCAACACGCTTATTGTGTATCTTTGCTCCGAGGTTAATTGTTTATACATTTGCAACACAAAATTAATTAATCTTACGGAGGAGGACTCAAGTCCTCCTCCTCTATGTATTGCTTAAGAAATCCCTCGACGCTCTCCGAGGCCTTCTGCCCCCGGCCGCGAGGCAGAACCCCGCGGTGTTTTTCATAGTTGGCTAAAACTCAAGAATGTTGCACTTCAATTTGGAATACGCGGAAGGCAAATCACTGAAGGTGGATTTTACATAACTCCAATAGGTGATGTAACTTGAGTTAGTGTACTAATACAACTCAAGTTATACAATTATAGGTATAATAAACATTCAAGAGGTTTCAGACTGCCAAATGTCCATTTCCATTACTCCCAATTATAGAGTAAATAAAAATCTCCAACCTATATAGGTTGGAGATTTATATATAAATAGAATAAAATCTTCTATTTTTCAGCCTTTAGGCCTCTGTTGTCTCGTTTACCTTAACAACTTCGTCAGTTGCAGTTTCTGTCTCTTCTACAACAGAAGCTACTTCTTCGGTAGCAACAGTATCAGCTGCACTCTTTGTACGACGGCTACGACGGGTCTTCTTCTCACCCTTAGGTGTCTTAGCCATGTTGTCATCAAAGTCTACTAGCTCAATGAAAGCAATTTCAGCAGCATCACCTTGACGGGTACCCAACTTGATAATACGCGTATAGCCTCCAGGACGGTCACCGACCTTAGCAGCAACATCTCCGAAGAGTTCCTTCACTGCATACTTATCTTGCAGATATCGAAACACTACACGACGACTTGTCGTGGTATCATTCTTAGAACGAGTAATCAGTGGCTCTACATATTTCTTTAGAGCCTTAGCCTTTGCGAGAGTCGTAGTGATTCTTTTGTGCATGATCAAGCTCGTTGCCATGTTTGAAAGCATGCTGGCACGATGTGATGCAGTACGACCCAGATGGTTGAATTTTTTATTATGTCTCATTTTTTCTTTTTACTTATAATGAGCAGTATCATTAGCTGAAGACGTTAAAGTCTTCAGTAACGACTTACTCTTTATCTAATTTATATTTTGAAATGTCGGTTCCAAACGACAGATTCAGACTCTCAAGCAAATCATCAAGCTCTGAGAGCGATTTCTTACCAAAGTTGCGGAACTTCAAGAGGTCAGTCTTATTGTACTGAACGAGATCTCCAAGAGTCTCTACATCAGCTGCCTTAAGACAGTTGAGAGCACGAACACTTAAGTTCAAGTCAATCAACTTAGTCTTCAGTAACTGACGCATGTGCAACACTTCCTCATCAAACTCTTGGTTGTTGTCCTGATCGGGATTTTCAAGCGTGATCTTCTCGTCAGAGAACAACATAAAGTGATAGATAAGGATCTTTGCTGCCTCATTAAGCGCATCCTTTGGGTGAATGGAACCATCCGTAGTAACTTCAATGCTAAGCTTGTCGTAGTCGGTCTTTTGCTCGACACGAGTAGGCTCCACATAGTATTTTACATTACGGATTGGGGTGTAGATAGAATCGATTGGAAGTACATTGACATCAGTTACAAACTGGCGGTTTTCCTCAGCTGGAACATAGCCACGTCCCTTATTGATGGTCAAGTCAATTTGTATTGAAGCCTTTGCGTCTAAATGACAAATCACCAAATCAGGGTTTAACACTTCAAATCCAGTCAGATACTTACCGATATCACCTGCTTTGAATTCAGTTGAATTCTCTACTGTGATACTAACTTTCTCGTTCTCGAATTCTTCTACTACTTGTTTGAATCGAACTTGTTTGAGATTCAAAATGATGTTGGTAACATCTTCCTTCACACCAGGAACTGAAGCAAACTCATGCTCCACACCGCTGATACGAACGGTGTTGATAGCATAGCCTTCCAGCGATGAAAGGAGGATGCGACGCAAGGCATTACCAATGGTAACACCAAAGCCAGGCTCGAGAGGAGAAAATTCAAATTTTCCGAAGCTCTCAGTAGCCTCCAGCATCACTACTTTATCAGGTTTTTGAAATGCTAATATCGCCATTAACTTAATGATTTATTGTTTAGAGTACAACTCAACGATTAACTGCTCCTTAATATTTTCAGGAATATCCTCACGCTCTGGAGTATGTAGGAATTTGCCACTCTTTGTGTGTTCATCCCACTCAAGCCAAGGATACTTGCTATGGTTGAAGCCTGCAAGTGCAGCATCAATTACCTCAAGTGACTTAGCCTTTTCACGTACACCAATCACCTGACCTGCCTTAACGGAATATGAAGGTATGTTAACCACGTTGCCATCGACTGTGATATGCTTATGACCCACTAACTGACGAGCAGCTGCGCGAGTTGGAGCAATACCAAGACGGAATACAACATTGTCCAATCGGCTCTCCAAAAGCTGAAGCAGGATTTCACCTGTAATACCACCACTCTTAGCTGCCTTATCGAACAGATTACGGAACTGACGTTCCAAGACACCGTAAGTGTATTTTGCCTTCTGCTTCTCGGCGAGCTGAGAACCATACTCCGATTGCTTACGACGGCGATCATTACCGTGCTGCCCCGGAGGGAAATTACGCTTAGCCAGTACCTTATCTGCACCGAAAATGGGTTCACCAAAACGGCGTGCAATTCTAGATTTTGGACCTATGTATCTTGCCATAATATTTAAAATGCTTTATTCTTCTGTATGTTAATAGTTACCATTACACGCGACGACGCTTAGGAGGACGACAGCCATTGTGTGGCAGCGGTGTAACATCTACGATCTCAGTTACCTCAATTCCTGCGCCATGCACGGCACGAATAGCACTCTCACGGCCATTACCTGGACCTTTGACGAAAGCTTTAACCTTACGAAGACCAAGTCCGTAAGCTACCTTTGCACAATCCTCTGCTGCCATTTGAGCTGCATACGGAGTATTCTTCTTGGAACCACGGAATCCCATCTTACCAGCTGAAGACCAAGAAATAACTTGTCCTTCGCTATTAGCAAGCGATACAATGATATTATTGAATGAGCTATGGATATGAAGTTGTCCTAGAGCATCAATTCTAACGTTTCTTTTCTTGGATGTTGCTTTTGATTTTGCCATAATTAATTTCCTCCTCTGAATTACTTAGTAGCCTTCTTCTTGTTAGCAACAGTCTTCTTCTTACCCTTGCGAGTGCGAGCATTATTCTTAGTGCTTTGTCCGCGAACTGGAAGACCATTGCGATGACGTACGCCACGATAGCAGCCTATGTCCATGAGGCGCTTGATGTTCATTTGAATCTCCGAACGGAGATCACCTTCTACTTTGAATCCAGCACCAATGATTTCACGGATCTTAGCTGCCTGGTCGTCAGTCCATTCGCTGACCTTCAGGTCTCGGCTCACGCCGGCTTTATCCAATATCTTTGCTGAACTACTTCGACCAATACCATATATATAGGTCAATGCGATTTCGCCACGCTTATTCTGGGGCAAATCTACTCCAACAATTCTTATTGCCATTTGTTGATTTAATAAATAATTTAATAAAAATTACACGTACATGTTGATAAAAAAGCATGCAAAGATACAAATTAAAAGACTCAATTTGAATCATTTGCATATTTTTAACATTAACCCTGGCGCAGTTTAAACTTAGGGTTTTTCTTGTTGATAACGAACAGACGGCCCTTACGGCGAACAATTTTGCAGTCGTCGTTACGCTTTTTGATTGATGCTCTTGTCTTCATCTCTTAAAGATATCTTTGTGTTAATTATTTGTATCTAAATTCAATTCTGCCCTTGGTGAGGTCGTAAGGACTCATAGCCACTTTAACCTTGTCACCCGGCAAAATCTTAATATAATGCAAACGCATCTTGCCAGATATGTTTGCTATAATCTGTACACCATTTTCAAGCTCGACACGGAACATCGCATTAGAGAGGTTCTCTATCACTGTTCCGTCTTGTTCTATTGATGATTGTTTTGACATAATTAATTCTTTACTCTTTCTTGATTTTCAATTTCTTCAAACGTTGATAAAATCTCGGCCTTATCATCTCTGATGACTATAGTATGCTCAAAGTGAGCTGAGGGCTGACCGTCACGTGTAATGATACTCCACTTATCGGGTAACATCCATATTTTACGGTCACCCATGGTTATCATCGGTTCAATAGCAATGCACATACCTGACTTCAGCATTACGCCATTACCTTTTGAACCATAGTTCGGAACGGGCGGATCCTCATGCATCTCGCGACCAATACCATGACCAGTCAATTCTCGTACAACGCCATACCCTTGGGATTCACAATAATCTTGTATCGTTGACCCAATATCCCCCACATGCTTTCCAGCATTTGCTTGTTCTATTCCCTTGTAAAGACTTTCTTTGGTTATCTTCAGAAGATGCTTAATCTCCACATTAACCTCGCCTACACAAAAGGTATAGCAGCTATCTCCATTGTAACCATCTAATAGCGTTCCACAGTCTACAGAAATTATGTCTCCTTCTTTCAAAACTGTGCTATCGCACGGTATACCATGCACAACTACCTGATTAACTGATGTGCAAATGGATCCTGGAAATGGCTCTCCATAAGGATTAGGAAAATTCTTAAACGTAGGGATAGCCCCATGGTCTCGAATAAATTCCTCGGCAACCTTATCTAACTGGAGAGTCGTTACACCTGGTTTTATATGTCGTCCTACTTCAGCAAGGGTCGAACCAACAAGTTGGTTGGCCCTTCGCATGAGGTTGATTTCATCTTCTGTCTTCAGAAATATCTTCATTCCGAAAGACAAAATCAATATGCACTTACAGCACCGGACTTACGTGTATGTCCCGAGTTCAGCAAACCATCATAATGGCGCATCAAAAGGTAGCTTTCAATCTGCTGAAGTGTGTCAATTACAACACCGACAGAAATCAACAATGAAGTACCACCGAAGAACTGGGAAAATGCACTTTGCACGTCAAGCAATCCTGCCAAGGCTGGCATAATTGCAATAAACGCAATGAAAAGAGATCCTGGCAAAGTTATACGTGACATCACAGTGTCGATGTATTCAGCTGTATCACGACCAGGTTTGATGCCTGGAATGAAACCATTATTGCGCTTCATATCTTCAGCCATCTGAGTTGGATTCAACGTAATAGCTGTATAGAAATAAGTAAATGCAATAATAAGAATAACATAAACAACGTTGTAGAGCAAACTACGATTGTTCATCATATCACGTACCCACCAAGAAGCTCCGTCAGTCTGATACTGAACAATAGCCAATGGAATAAACATCAATGCTTGAGCAAAGATGATTGGCATCACGTTAGCTGCAAAAAGTTTGAGAGGAATGTACTGGCGAGCACCACCATATTGTTTGTTCCCCACTAATCGCTTAGCATATTGAACTGGCACCTTCCTTGTACCTTGAGTCAGAAGGATAGCTGCACAAATAACACCATAAAGAATAAGAATCTCTACGATAAACATCACAAGACCACCACCAGATATGGCGGTGAATCTTGAGCTCACCTCTTGGAAGAAAGCCTGAGGCAAACGTGCAATGATACCAAGCATAATGATAAGTGAGATACCATTACCAACTCCCTTGTCAGTAATACGTTCACCCAACCAGAGGATGAACATACTACCTGCTGCGAGGATGATAGTAGCCGGAATCATGAATACACTCCAAGACACGCCACTAGCAAGAGCACTGCCAGCCTGCATCTTCAAGTTAATAAGGTAACTTGGTGCCTGGAACAGCAGAATAGCCACTGTCAGGATACGAGTATACCATTGTATTCTCTTTCGGCCACTTTCGCCTTCGCGCTGCATCTTTTGGAAATAAGGCACAGCAACAGCAAGTAGCTGCATGACAATTGAAGCTGAGATGTATGGCATAATTCCAAGCGCAAAGATAGACGCGTTGGAAAATGCTCCACCAGAGAACATGTCCAGAAGTGACATCAAGCCACCCTTGGTTTGCGACTGAAGTTGGACAAGTTTACCAGGATCAATGCCTGGCAAAACTACAAATGATCCAAAACGGTAGATAGCCGTAAACAGAAAAGTTACGAGGAGACGCTGACGCAAATCCTCTACTCTCCAACAGTTCTTTAGTGTCTCAATTAACTTTTTCATTGTCAGATAATCGTTGTATTACCTCCAACGGCCTTGATAGCCTCTTCAGCAGATTTCGAAAATGCGTTTGCCTCTACGTCAAGCTTTGCCTTGAGCTCACCATTGCCAAGAATTTTAACAAGTTTCTTGCCATTTGTAAGGCCTGCTTCAACGAGTTCTGGAATACCAACCTTAGTGAGTGATTTCTGCTCAGCAAGGCTCTGAAGAACAGAGAGATTAACAGCGAAATATTCCTTGTGATTGATATTCTTGAAACCAGCCTTTGGAACACGACGTTGCAAAGGCATCTGACCGCCTTCAAAACCAATCTTTCTCTTGTAGCCAGAACGAGACTTAGCACCCTTATTTCCGCGAGTAGACGTACCCCCCAGACCTGAGCCTGTACCACGACCTATGCGACGAGTAGAATGTATAGAGCCTTCAGCTGGCTTCAAATTATTTAATTTCATGATTAAGTCTGTATTTAAAAGAATTATTATTTAACTACTTCTACCAGATGATGAACTTTGCGGATCATACCTCTGATGCTCGGAGTATCTTCAACCTCAACAATCTGTGAAAGCTTACGAAGACCTAAAGAAAGAAGTGTTTTTTTCTGATCTACAGGAGCACCTATGCGACTCTTGATTTGTTTGACCTTTATTGTTGCCATTGTATCAATCTCCTATATTATCCGTTAAATACTCTATCCATGGAAATACCACGATCGCCAGCAATCTGATAAGCATCGCGCATCTGAGAAAGCGCCAAAATTGTTGCCTTCACAAGGTTGTGTGCATTAGAAGATCCCTTTGATTTTGCTATCACATCGGAAATACCAGCGCTCTCAAGTACGGCACGCATAGCACCACCGGCCTTTAGACCAGTACCAGTTGCTGCAGGCTTCAAAAGAACCTGTGCACCACCATACTTAACCTCAATCTCATGTGGTACGGTTCCTTTCAGAACTGGTACCTTATATAGATTCTTCTTAGCAGCCTCGGTGCCTTTTGCAATGGCTGAGGTAACTTCGCCGGCCTTACCAAGACCATAGCCAATCACACCTTTGCCATCACCTACAACAACGATGGCAGCGAATGTGAAAGTACGACCACCCTTCGTAACCTTAGTTACACGGTTGATAGCAACCAAGCGATCCTTTAATTCAGCGTCACTATTTATTTTTACTTTATTCATTGCCATAATTGTTTAAAATTTAAGACCACCCTTACGAGCTGCGTCTGCCAATGCTTGTACACGGCCATGATAGAGATATCCGTTGCGATCAAAGACCACGGCTTCTATACCGGCTGCCTTTGCCTTTTCAGCAAGAAGCTCACCAACTTTCTCAGCCTGTTGAACCTTTGGAAGTTTCTCCAAACCTAATGATGAAGCAGCAGCCAAAGTCTTTCCATCTTTATCATTGATTACCTGAGCGTAAATTTGTTTGTTAGAGCGGAAGACACTGAGACGTGGACGCTCTGCTGTTCCGTTCACACTCTTACGAATGCGAAACTTTATCTTAATTCGTCTTTCTACTTTATTTGTTGTCATAATCGTAAATCCTAATTAAAATTATTTCGCTGCAGCTGTCTTACCAGACTTCCTGCGGATAACCTCACCCTTAAACAGGATACCCTTGCCCTTATAAGGTTCAGGCATACGGAAAGAACGAATTTTTGCACAAATAAGTCCAAGCAGTTGTTTGTCAGCAGACTCTATGTTAATAATAGGGTTCTGATTTCTCTCTGATTTAGTTTCAAGTTTAACTTCCTTTGGTAGCTCCATATAAATGGGGTGAGTATAGCCTAAAGAAAGTTCAAGGAGGTTGCCCTGATTAGAAACACGGTAACCCACACCGACAAGAACTAAAGTCTTAGTATAGCCTTCGCTTACACCAACAACCATATTGTTGATTAGTGAACGATAAAGACCATGATAAGATTGCTTCTGCTTGTCATCGATGGGACTCTTCTCATCAATTTCCAGTACTATCTGACCATCATTGTTATTGAACTTGATTGAAGGATTGATATCCTGAGAAAGTTCTCCCTTAGGGCCCTTCACTGTAACAATATTAGTCTTCTCATCAAAGTTCACAGTAACTCCAGCCGGGATGCTAATTGGTAATTTTCCTATTCTTGACATAATAAAACCTCCAATTAATAAATGTAGCAAAGAACCTCACCACCAATTTTCAGGTCGATAGCCTCTTTGTTAGTCATTACACCTTGAGACGTAGATAAGATTGCGATACCCAGTCCGTTAATTACTCTCGGCATGTCTTTGTAACCGGTATATCGGCGAAGACCTGGAGTGGAAACACGCTTCAACATCTTGATAGCGTTTTGTTTTGTTACAGGGTCGTACTTCAAGGCAACCTTGATAGTACCCTGAGGCCCATCCTCAATGAACTTGTAGTTCAAGATGTAACCCTTCTCAAAGAGAATCTTTGTGATAGACTTCTTCAAGTTAGACGCAGGAACTTCAACAACACGGTGATGTGCCATGATTGCATTTCTGAGTCTTGTCAGATAATCTGCTATTGGATCTGTCATAAAATATAAATTTTAATTAATCGGGACTTCCCCGACAATATTAAATAAGTCTTTATTTTCGATGAGAATCGAGTCTGTTGGCAGTCCCACATGCCAACAATAGCTCAACTCACACCATAAACGCCTTACCAGCTTGCCTTCTTTACACCCGGGATAAGACCTTGAGATGCCATCTCACGGAACTGGATACGAGAAACGCCGAACTGGCGAATGTATCCTTTTGGACGTCCCGTAATCTTGCAACGGTTGTGCAGACGGATAGGATTTGCATTCTTAGGAATAGCCTGAAGTTTGCGGGCTGCCTCATAAGCTTCTGCAGGATCATCAGTCTTAGCAATAACCTTCTTCAAGGCTGCACGCTTTTCGGCATAACGAGCAACAAGTTGCATACGCTTAACCTCACGGGCTTTCATTGATTCTTTAGCCATATCTCTTAATCTTTTTTACCGTTCTTAAATGGAAGGCCGAAAGCTTTGAGGAGAGCATAACCCTCTTCATCAGTCTCTGCAGATGTTACAAAGGTAATATTCATTCCCTGAATACGATCAATCTGATCAATGTTAATTTCTGGGAAAATGATTTGCTCTGTAATACCTAGTGTGTAATTACCACGACCATCAAATTTGCTGTTCACTCCTTTGAAGTCACGAATACGAGGCAGAGCCACACGAACCAACTTCTCAAGGAATTCATACATGCGTTCACGGCGCAATGTAACCATCACACCAATCGGCATCTTCTTGCGAAGTTTGAAGTTAGCGATATCCTTTTTAGAATAGGTAATCACCGCCTTCTGACCAGCAATAGAGCTAATCTCATTGATTGCTACATCAATAATCTTCTTATCTTGTGTAGCATCACCGAGACCTTGATTAATAACAATCTTCTCCAAGACAGGAACCTGCATTGTCGAAGTATAGTTGAATTGCTGCTGCAAAGTAGGAGCAATCACCTCCTGATATTGTTTCTTTAACTGTGCTGTATCCATTACTTAATCTCCTCCCCTGACTTTTTAGCAATACGAGTAACTTTTTTACCGTCACGCTGAATAGAGATTCGGGTAGCTTTGCCACTCTTCGGGTCGATCAAACTCAAATTAGAGATGTGAATAGGAGCCTCTTGCTTAATAATGCCTCCCTGGGGATTCTTAGCTGAAGGCTTTGTGCTTTTGGAAACCATGTTGACACCTTCAACGATGGCGCGATAGTCTTCTTTATACACTTTAAGCACCTTTCCCGATTTGCCCTTGTCTGCACCGGCAAGAACAATCACGGTATCGTCTTTCTTAATATGTAACTTTGTCATTACTTTTACTTTTTAATCATTAAAGAACCTCAGGTGCCAAAGAAACAACTTTCATATTGACAGCACGCAGCTCACGAGCTACAGGGCCGAAGATACGACTACCACGAAGTTCACCAGCATTGTTAAGCAGCACGCAGGCGTTGTCATCAAAGCGGATGTAAGATCCATCCTTACGACGAATTTCCTTCTTGGTACGAACAACTAAAGCCTTAGATACTGCACCTTTCTTCAAATCACTCGATGGAATGACGTTCTTTACAGAAACGACAATCACATCACCAACGCTTGCATAACGACGGCCGGTACCACCAAGCACACGGATGCACATTGCCTCACGTGCACCGCTGTTATCGCATACTGTAAGTTTAGTTAATGCCTGTATCATAATTATTTAGCCTTTTCAATGATTTGTACTAATCTCCATCTCTTAGTACGAGACAGTGGACGGGTCTCCATGATTTGAACGGTATCACCATCGTGAGCCTCATTCTTCTCGTCATGAGCATGGTACTTCTTTGTCTTTTGAACAAACTTCCCATAAATAGGGTGCATCTCCTTGAACTTAGAAGCAACTACGATGGTTTTATCCATCTTGTCGCTAATAACGACACCCTGTCTTACTTTTCTTAATTTTCTTGTTTCCATCTGGGTCATTATTCTTTAACAAGTTCTCTCTGACGAAGTTCTGTATTCATGCGTGCAATATCACGACGAGTAGCTTTAATCTGCATCGGATTTTCAAGCGGAGTAACCTGGTGGTTGAGCTTCATATTTACTAAAGCTGCCTCTGTTTGCTCCAACTTCTCGCGCAAGTCCTTGTCGGCGAGCTGTTTAATTTCTGTCATCTTCATAATTAAGCATTTTTATCGTAATCACGTCTTACCACAAACTTTGTTTTTACAGGCAGTTTCTGTGCTGCGAGGCGAAGAGCCTCTTTAGCAACATCAAAGCTTACACCTTCTACTTCAAAGAGAATGCGGCCCGGAGTTACCGGAGCAACCCATCCTGCGGGATCACCTTTACCTTTACCCATGCGGACATCGGCAGGCTTACGAGTGATTGGCTTATCTGGAAAAATGCGAATCCACACTTGACCTTCACGGTTCATGTAACGATTGACAGCAACACGTGCTGCCTCTATCTGACGACTATCGATCCATTTTGCTTCAAGTGTCTTGATGCCGAATGAGCCGAAAGCCAACTGTGTACCTCTGTGGGCGTCGCCCTTCCTGCCACGTCCGTCTTGAGGTCTTCTATATCTTACTCTTTTTGGCTGTAACATAGTAGCTTCTTACTTTTAACGGTTATTACTTCTTCTGCGACCGCCACGACCCTGACGAGCACCACCACGATTTGCACTCTGCTTCTCCTGAGTGAAGTTAGGAGCCAAATCCTTCTTACCGTAAACTTCGCCACGGCAAATCCATACCTTGATACCAAGAAGACCTACCTTAGTGAGCGCTTCAGCCTGGCAATAGTCGATGTCAGCACGGAAAGTATGCAATGGTGTGCGTCCTTCCTTATACATCTCCTTACGAGACATTTCAGCGCCATTCAGACGACCAGAGATCTGCACCTTGATGCCTTCAGCACCTGCGCGCATTGTGTTCTGGACAGCCATTTTGATAGAACGGCGATAAGCCATCATATGCTCAATCTGGCTTGCAATGTTCTTTGCAACGATGGTTGCATCTAGCTCAGGCTTCTTAACCTCGAAGATATTGATTTGAATATCCTTCTTGTAGAGTTTCTTCAACTCTTCCTTAAGTTTATCAACGTCTTGCCCGCCTTTACCAATGACAATACCCGGACGAGCGGTACAAATAGTGATGGTAACCAGTTTCAAAGTACGTTCAATGACAATGCGTGAAACGCTGGCTTTCTCCAGGCGCTTGTTCAGATACTTACGGATTTTCTGATCTTCTACGATGTTATCTCCGAAGTCTTTACCACCGAACCAATTTGAATCCCAACCACGAATAATACCAAGTCGGTTGCTTATTGGATTAACTTTCTGTCCCATTCTGTTTACTGTTTATCGTCGTTAGTTTTAGCATCGACAAACAAAGTCACATGGTTAGAACGCTTACGAATTCTGTAACCACGGCCCTGAGGTGCCGGTCTCATACGCTTCATTGTGACGCCTTCATCCACGAAGACCTTACTTACAAAGAGTTCTCCATCATCTGCCTTGCGCTCATTCTTGGCCTCCCAATTGGCAATGGCCGAGCGCAGCAGCTTCTCAACATCAGCAGCAGCTTGCTTCTTGGAGAATCTCAGTACCGCGAGGGCGCGGTTCACTTCCATTCCACGAATAGTGTCTACAACGTAGCGCATTTTACGTGGAGAAGAGGGCACGCCATTAAGCTTGGCGAAGTACTGATTCTTGCGGGCTTCCTTTAACTTTTCAGCCGCGATATGTTTTCTTGCTCCCATTATTAATTTAACTCTTTATTGTTTCCCAATTACCTCTTCTTGTTACCAGCATGACCACCGAAGCGACGCGTTGGTGAGAACTCGCCCAGCTTGTGACCAACCATGTTCTCAGTGATGTAAACAGGAATAAATTTGTTACCGTTATGAACTGCAACAGTGTGACCCACGAATTCCGGGGAAATCATTGATGCTCTCGCCCAAGTCTTAACGACGCTCTTCTTACCACTTTCGTTCATGGAAAGTACTTTCTTCTCGAGCGATACGTTGATATATGGACCTTTTTTTAGTGAACGACTCATAATTTGCTCTGATTAACTAAAATTACTTCTTGTTTGATCTTTCAATGATATACTTGTTTGAAAGCTTCTTGGGTGCGCGAGTCTTCAGACCCTTAGCATACAAGCCCTTACGTGAGCGTGGATGACCACCAGACTGACGGCCTTCACCACCACCCATTGGGTGATCAACAGGGTTCATAACAACACCACGGTTGTGAGGACGATAGCCAAGCCAGCGAGTACGTCCAGCCTTACCAGACCGCTCTAGACCATGGTCAGAGTTACCTACACTACCTACAGTAGCCTTACAAGCAGAGAGCACCAAACGGGTCTCACCAGAAGGAAGCTTGATGACGCAGTAATCGCCATCACGCGAAGTTAACTGAGCAAAGTTACCAGCCGAACGAACGAGCAGAGCACCCTGACCTGGACGCAATTCAATGTTGTGAATCACGGTACCAACAGGGATGTTGGCCAATGGAAGGGCGTTACCAACCTCAGGTGCTGCCTCAGCACCTGACATCAGATTTGCACCAACCTTCAGTCCGTTAGGAGCAATGATGTAACGTTTTTCTCCATCTGCATAGTAAAGAAGAGCAATGCGAGCTGAACGGTTAGGATCATACTCGATTGTCTTAACTACAGCAGGAACACCATCTTTCTCTCGTTTGAAGTCTATTAAACGAAACTTCCTCTTATGACCGCCACCACGATAGCGAACAGTCATCTTACCGGTGTTGTTTCGACCACCAGTAGAACGCTTACCGTAAACGAGAGACTTCTCTGGCACAGATGCAGTAATCTCCTCGAACGTGCCAATAACTTTGTGTCTTTGACCCGGAGTAACCGGGTTTAATTTACGTACTGCCATTTTTTATTTAAATATTGCTGTAAAAATCAATTGTTTCGCCCTCTTTCAGAGTGACGACAGCCTTCTTGAACGCATTTCTCTGGCCTTTAACAAGACCTGCCTTGGTATAGCGGCTAGAGCGCTTCCCAGCATAACGAACTGTGTTCACATCAACGACTGTAACATGATACAAATCCTCGACTTCTTTTCTAATCTGGAGTTTGTTAGCCTCTGGGCGAACAACGAAACCATAACGGTTGGGTTGCTTGTCTGTAATCTTGGTCATCTTCTCAGTGACCAATGGTTTAATGATAAATGCCATAATTCTAATTCTCCTCTAAATTACTTATTTAAGATACCGTCGATGATTTCCAAAGAGCCCTCAGCCATTACAAGTACATCTGCATTCAATACCTTGTATGTATTGAGTGCACTTGCAGACATAACTTCAGCCTTCTGAATGTTACGAGCCGACAAATATACATTTTTATTTACATCTGGCAAAAGCAGAAGTGCTTTCTTTCCTTCAACTTTAAGATTTTTAGTAATATTTACGAAATCTTTAGTTTTTGGAGCATCCAAATTAAAGTTTTCAACCACAATGATAGCATTCTCCTGTGCCTTATAAGCCAAAGCTGACTTACGGGCAAGCATCTTAACTTTCTTGTTTAGTTTGAAACTATAGTCACGTGGTTTTGGGCCGAATACACGACCACCGCCTCTGAGCAATGGTGAGTTGATATCACCACGACGTGCGCCGCCGCCGCCCTTCTGACGACCGAGCTTACGTGTAGAACCGGTATGCTCGCTTCTTTCCTTCGACTTAGCGGTACCCTGACGCTGATCGGCGAGATACTGCTTTACATCCAGATAGATAACGTGATCGTTAGGCTCAATCCCAAAGATAGCATCATTCAGAGTTACCTTTCTTCCGGTCTCCTGACCGTTGATATTTAAAACGCTAACTTCCATTACTTCTCAATTAAAACCGTTGAACCAATGCAACCGGCGAAAGAACCCTTCACAATGAGCAGGTTCTGCTCCGGAATAACCTTTAATACCTTGAGGTTCTGAGTTGTAACTCTGTCTCCTCCCATTTGACCGCCCATGCGCATGCCCTTGAACACCTTTGCAGGATAAGAACAAGCACCGATAGAACCCGGCTTACGAGCGCGGTCATCCTGACCGTGAGTGCTCTGGCCAACACCACCAAATCCGTGGCGCTTCACTACTCCCTGGAATCCTTTACCCTTGGATGTACCGACCACGTCAACGAACTCGGTATCATTAAACAGTTCTACTGTAATGGTGTCTCCGAGATTATAATCCTCGTTAAACTTGAACTCGGCCAAGTGCTTCTTTGGTGTTGTACCTGCTTTCTTGAAGATTCCGGCCATTGGCTTGGTAGTTCTTTTCTCCTTAGCCTCTCCGAAACCCAATTGCACGGCCTTATAACCATCTTTTTCAACGGTCTTGACCTGAGTAACAACACAAGGACCAGCTTCGATAACAGTGCACGGTATATTCTTACCGTCGGCACTGAAAACGGATGTCATTCCGATTTTTCTTCCTAATAATCCTGGCATTTCAATAATAATTAAATATGAATTGTAAAATTCTTCTTTCTTTAGTAAGGTGTATCTCTTAAAAATTCAAGAACTAGACCTTGATCTCAACTTCCACACCTGATGGCAACTCAAGCTTCATCAACGAGTCAACCGTCTTGCTTGTGGCACTGTAGATATCAATAAGACGCTTGTAATTGGAGAGCTGGAACTGCTCACGTGATTTCTTGTTCACGAATGTAGAACGGTTCACTGTGTAGATACGCTTGTGTGTTGGCAATGGAATAGGTCCACTAACGATGGCACCTGTTGCCTTCACTGCTTTAACTATTTGCTCTGCCGACTTGTCAACCAATTGATGGTCGTAACTTTTCAGCTTAATACGAATTTTTTGACTCATGTCTTTATTTAAATTTAATATTTAATCTGAAGTCGGAAGGGTCGCCACTTAAGAGTCGTTCGCTAAGTAGCCCCTTCCGAATTAATTTACTTCTTGAGGTCCTCAAGCACCTGTTGTGCCAAAGACTGTGACAATGCTGCGTGATGATCGTATTCCATTGAACTGGTTGCACGACCTGAAGTAATGGTACGCAATGCTGTTACATATCCGAACATTTCAGAAAGTGGAACCATAGCCTTAACGATGCGTGCACCGCTACGAGCCTCGTCCATACCCTGAACCATACCACGACGCTTATTCAAGTCGCCAATAACATCACCCATGTTCTCCTCAGGAGTAACAACTTCTACCTTCATGACAGGCTCCATCAAAACAGGACCTGCCTTAGGGCAAACGTTACGGAAAGCTGAGTGAGCAGCGAGTTCAAATGATATCTGGTCAGAGTCAACTGGGTGGAAGCTACCATCAATAACGGTAACCTTCATACCTGTCATTGGAAAACCACCAAGTACACCACTCTTCATGCTGTCCTTGAAGCCCTTCTGGATTGAGGGAATAAACTCCTTAGGAATGTTACCACCCTTCACCTCGTTGACAAACTGCATGTCGTCTTCTGTGAAGTCTTCGTCCTTAGGTCCTACATTGATAATGATGTCAGCGAACTTACCACGTCCACCACTTTGCTTCTTGTAAACCTCACGCCAGTTCTCTACCGTCTTGGTGATTGCTTCCTTGTAGTTAACCTGTGGCTTGCCCTGATTGCACTCTACCTTAAACTCACGCTTCAAACGGTCAATGATAATATCCAAGTGAAGCTCACCCATGCCAGAAATAATGGTCTGCCCACTCTGCTCGTCGGTATGTACAGTGAACGTTGGATCTTCCTCAGCCAACTTAGCAAGACCGTTGTCAAGCTTGGCAACGTCAGCCTGGCTCTTAGGCTCAACTGCAATAGAAATCACAGTATCAGGGAATGTCATAGACTCCAATACGATAGGATAATCCTCATCGCAAAGTGTATCACCTGTACGAATATCCTTGAAACCTACACCTGCACCAATATCACCTGCGTCAATACTTTCCATTGGAATCTCCTGGTGAGAATTCATCTGGAACAGACGGCTGATACGCTCGCGCTTGCCTGTACGTGGATTGTAAACATAAGAACCTGCCTTTACCTGACCTGAGTAGACGCGGAAATAAACCAAACGTCCCATGAATGGGTCGGTGGCAATCTTGAATGCCAAGGCAGATGTAGGTTCATCCTCACCTGGCTTGCGATCTTCTTCTCCGTCAGTATCTGGATTGGTACCTACAATGTTAGGCGTATCCAATGGTGAAGGAAGGAAAGCGCAGATATAATCGAGCAATGGTTGTACACCTTTGTTCTTATAAGATGAACCAAGTACTACAGGGCAGCACTCCATTGTCACACATCCCTTACGGATGGCGCTGATCAACTCCTCCTCTGTAATAGTTTCGGGATCCTCGAGATATTTCTCCATCAGCTCGTCATCATAATTGGCGGCAGCCTCAACTAACTTCTCGCGCCATTCCTCAGCCTCTGCCTGAACATCAGCAGGAATCTCGCCAACCTCATACTCAGCTCCCATGGTCTCATCGTGCCACAGAATAGCCTTCATCTTGATAAGGTCAACAACACCCTTGAACTTCTCCTCAGCACCGATAGGTATCTGAATAGCAACAGGATTTGCACCAAGTACGTCTCTCATCTGCTGAATAGTCTCGAAGAAGTCAGCACCAGAGCGGTCCATCTTGTTGACGTATCCTAAGCGAGGTACGTTATATTTGTCAGCCTGACGCCACACCGTCTCACTCTGTGGCTGTACGCCATCAGCTGCTGAATAAGTAGCTACGGCTCCATCGAGCACGCGCAACGAGCGCTCTACCTCAGCCGTAAAGTCAACGTGTCCCGGGGTATCGATCAGGTTAATCTTGAATGTTTTGTTATTCCAAGTCCAGTCACATGTGGTGGCAGCAGAAGTGATGGTAATACCACGCTCTTGTTCTTGAGCCATCCAGTCCATCGTGGCTGCACCATCGTGTACCTCACCTATCTTGTGCGTCTTACCTGTATAAAACAGGATACGCTCTGATGTCGTGGTTTTGCCGGCATCAATGTGAGCCATAATGCCGATGTTGCGAGTCAGATGTAAATCGCGATTTGCCATTGTTATTATCCTTTTATAATCTTTTCGTTAGAATCTGAAGTGTGCGAATGCACGGTTGGCCTCTGCCATGCGGTGCATATCTTCCTTACGCTTGTAAGCACCACCCTGATTATTATAGGCATCAACAATTTCCGCAGCCAGCTTGTCAGCCATGGTTTTGCCACCGCGCTTGCGAGCATAGGCAATCATGTTTTTCATCGACACACTTTCCTTGCGGTCAACACGAATCTCAGTTGGCACCTGGAATGTTGCACCACCGACACGACGACTCTTCACCTCTACAAGAGGAGTAATGTTGTCAAGAGCTTGCTTCCAAATTTCAAGTGGAGCTTTCTCTTCTTTCTCTGTTTTTGACTTCACAATGTCTAGAGCCTCGTAGAATATCTTGTAAGAGATACTCTTCTTACCGTCAAACATCAAATGGTTTACGAACTTGGAGACCTTTTGGTCGCCGAAGACGGGATCTGGAAGGATCACGCGCTTCTTTGGTTTTGCTTTTCTCATTTTAAATGAAATAAATTCTGCATGGGGCTGTCATTATTGATCTTCAGCGCTCACTCCTGAGCATTTACTCAACCGTTATTTAACTTCTCCAGCAAAACTAAAAAATAATGGATTTTTTGAAAAAGCATCGAGCTCTTGGCCTTAGGCGTTGCCCGCGGCCCTTAGCTCTATGCATTAAGCTCTTTACTTCTTAGCCTTTGGACGCTTAGCTCCATATTTGGAGCGACGTTGTGTGCGATTAGCAACACCGGCAGTATCAAGGGCACCACGTACGATGTGATAACGCACACCAGGGAGATCCTTTACACGTCCACCACGAACCAAAACGATAGAGTGCTCCTGCAGGTTATGTCCCTCTCCGGGAATATAGGAGTTCACCTCGTTCTGATTGGTCAAGCGAACACGAGCTACCTTACGCATTGCAGAATTAGGCTTCTTAGGAGTCGTTGTGTAGACACGGACACAAACACCACGACGCTGAGGACATCCATCTAACGCCGAAGATTTGCTCTGGTCTTCCAGGACCTTTCTGCCTTTACGTACTAATTGTTGAATAGTAGGCATAATTTTACTTTTTAAATTTTATATATTTATTTCGTTTATTATCAATACTTTATGGGAAGTACCGCGCTAACCCATTATAAAGCGCGCCTAAAATCTACCCATTTCGGGGTGCAAAGGTACGAAGTTTCCCTCAAAACACCATTTAAATGGAAATGAAATATTTCCCAAAAAAGGCGAATTAATCATAATTAACATTGATTGAGAAATATTAATCAAACTTCTTTCTAGAAACTTTAGATTCGTAACTTTAATACTGATCAAATTACGTCTCACCCACCTCGCCTCCTAAATTCGTTTACCTAACTGATACTTTCAATATTAGCATATTTACTGGACAAATTCAACCCCTCTTAGTAATAATCATGAGCCTTATAGATACATTCTCACATAGATAAAGATGCTGCCTCATGAAAGAGATGTTTGAAGTGGCTTTGCTTGTTGTCTACAATTAATTCCTTACATACCTCAACTTGGTTCTTCAGGACAATTATTTAGTATGCTATTTATTGCTCATAGCCTTTCAACCATCAAAAGGCAACCATGATGTTACATGCTTATGCATTTAAGTCGTCCTTGCTGATTTAATAACAGCGTGATTACTACCTAATTGTAGACTTTCTTACTTTATCAGTTAGCCTATTCTCTTTTTTTGAAACTCTATTGTAAGAATCTCATTGCCATATATACATATTTATCTTGTGTATACAGGTGGCATTGAGGTAAAATGATAAACGCATTTTTATCTTTACTTTTGGTACTCTATGGCAGAGCAATATGGCATCTGTCGCAGTGCCATTCGGCATCTATCGCGGTGCGGTTACAAAGCAAAGGCGCCACGGTTAAGTACTAACCGCGGCGCCTTTGACTATGCCTAAATTTACTT
>DHOP01000081.1 GCA_002407775.1 Prevotella sp. UBA5387 | reverse complement strand
ATGCTCGTGACGTGCGCGTGGTGGTCTATGATGGAAAGATGCACCCAGTAGATTCCAATGAACTTTCCTTCACTCTTGCAGCACGTCATGCCTTCTCAGACGCATTCAAGGATGCTGGTCCTAAAATTCTGGAACCGATCTATGACCTGGAAGTTTATGTACCCTCAGATTACATGGGAGATGTGATGAGCGACTTACAAGGTCGTCGTGCTATCATTATGGGCATGGATGCAGAAGCTGGATATCAGAAACTTTCGGCTAAAATACCACAGAAAGAGTTAGCAAACTATAGTGTTGCACTCAGCTCTCTCACAGGAGGTAGGGCAAGTTTTATGACTAAGTTTGCAAGTTATGAGCTTGTGCCTAATGACTTGCAACAGAAGCTTATCGCTGAACACGAAGCTGAAGCTGTTGAAGAAGAATAATCCGTAAGATGAATTTTTAGGGTAAACTCTCCCTCACGATACTTATTTTAGTGTCGTGAGGGATTTTTATTTATATATAGCGAACTAGAAATTTATTAAATCGTTAAAAACGGTAAAATTCAAATAATCAATTAACATTTATGTGTTAAATCATTAAGTTTTACCTTATCTTTGCCCATATGAAAAAGAAAACCATCTGGACCATAGCCGTTATCATGGGGATTTCGTTTGTATTCTTGCTTGGATTGCAGCTTACATACATCCGTGAAATGGCTAATATGAAGAAAGAGCAGTTTGATGAAAGCGTTAACCGTGCTCTTTATCAAGCTTCTCGCAACTTAGAGCTCAATGAGACTCTACGCTATTTGGAGAAAGATGTCAACGCAACTGAGCGTAGGGCGATCAAGAAAGATAGTGCTGGCACACGCTCCGGAGCTCCAAATGATGGAACTGTGCAATACCCACATCAGTATTCCGTGACCGGGAAAGATGGTACCGTTTATTCTTCTTTCGAACTGAAAACCATGGCTTCAAAACCCGCTCATATGCCAAAAGCCATGATATTGCGGACCGACAAGAACTCTAACACTGCTGCAAGCAAGTCAATGCAGGAGATTGTAAAGAATCGCTATGTCTATCAAAAGGCTTTGCTTGATGAAGTAGTGATGAATATGCTATATTCTGCTTCGGACAAGCCTTTGAAGGAAAGAGTGAATTTCAAGATATTAGACCAGGATCTTAAGGCCGAATTAATGAATAATGGGATTAACATTCCCTATCACTTTACGGTGTGTACACAGGATGGTCGCGAGGTGTATCGTTGTCCAGAGTATTCTGATGAGGGTATAGAATATACCTACACTCAAGTGCTTTTCAGAAATGATCCTGCTTCTCGTATGGGTGTCGTGAGAGTGCACTTCCCAGACATCAATAGCTATATCTTCTCTAGTGTACGGTTTATGATACCGAGTGTGATGTTTACGATAATTCTATTGATAACGTTCATTTTCACTATTGTTGTTGTCTTCCGTCAGAAACGTTACACAGAGATTAAAAATGACTTTATCAACAACATGACCCACGAGTTGAAGACTCCTATTGCAAGCATTTCGTTGGCGGCACAAATGTTTAATGATGACTCGGTGACAAAGAGTGATAAGATGATGAAACATCTCATGGATGTGATTACCGATGAGTCTAAGCGATTGCGGTTTTTGGTGGAGAAGGTGTTGCAAATGTCGATGTTTGACCGCAAGAAGGCGCCCTTCAAAAAGAAACATCTTGACCTTAACGAGGTGCTTGAGACAATCGCTAATTCATTCTCCCTTCGTGTTGAGCATACCGGTGGAAAGATCTTTATTAACATAGAAGCCATCGATTCTGATATCTATGTAGATGAAGTGAACTTTCAAAATGTGATTTTCAACTTGATGGACAATGCAGTTAAGTATCGTAAACCGGACGAGCCTCTTAATGTTTATATCAAAACGTGGAACGATGACCAATACCTTTTCTTCTCCATCAAGGACACTGGAGTAGGCATGAAGCGCGATAGTCTAAAGAAAATATTTGAAAAATTCTATCGTGTTCATACAGGGAATGTTCATGACGTGAAAGGATTTGGCCTTGGCCTTGCCTATGTCAAGAAGATCATAGATTTGCATGATGGCGATATAAAGGTAGATAGCGAATTGGGTAAAGGAACGAAATTCACTGTTAGGTTGCCAGTAATCAAGGATTAAAAGAATTATTAATTATAAAACATAAGATTATGGAAGAAAAGATTAAGATTTTACTTTGCGAGGACGACGAAAATTTGGGTACGCTTCTCTGTGAGTATCTTATTGCCAAAGGGTATGATGCTACCCTCTGTCCAGATGGTGAGGCTGGTTATAAGGAGTTTACAAAAGATAAGTTCGATATGTGTGTCTTAGACGTGATGATGCCTAAGAAAGACGGATTTACACTCGCTCAAGAAATCAGGCAAATCAACCCACAGGTGCCAATCGTATTCTTAACGGCTCGTGTGCAGAAGGAAGATGTGCTTGAAGGTTTCGACAAGGGTGCAGATGACTACATCACTAAACCTTTCTCTATGGAGGAACTAGTGAAACGTGTGGAAGCAATCTTACGTCGCGTCAGTGGCAAGAAGAATAAGGAAAGCACGCATTATAAGATAGGTCGCTATACATTTGATACTCAAAAGCAGTTGTTGATTATCGGAGAAAAGCAGACCAAGCTGACTACCAAGGAGAATGAGTTGTTGGCATTGCTTTGTTCTCATGCTAATGAGTTGCTCAAGCGTAATGACGCTTTGCGTACTATCTGGATCGACGATAACTATTTCAATGCTCGGTCAATGGATGTATATATCACTAAACTGCGCAAGCATCTGAAAGATGATGACCAGGTGGAGATTATTAACATTCATGGTCAGGGCTATAAGTTGATTATACCCGAGGAAGAATAATTTGATCAGACTTGTGATTTGATTCGCAGGATTGAATGGGAAAACAAGACAAATGGGGAAGAAAATCTTAGATTTTCTTCCCCATTGATATTTTAGAATATTCTTCCTTTGAAGAAAAAGGAATTGCTACACGTCTTATTCTCCGATTGCTGCAACGCCAGGAAGTACTTTCCCCTCAATTGCCTCAAGCATAGCACCACCACCAGTCGAGACATAGGAAACCTTGTCAGCAAGATTAAACTTGTTGATTGCTGCAACAGAGTCACCACCACCAATAAGTGAGTATGCGCCATTTTTCTCTGTAGCCTCAGCCACATAGCGTGCGATCATCTCTGTACCATGTGCGAAATTGTCAAATTCGAACACGCCTACAGGACCGTTCCAAAGGATAGTCTTAGAATCAAGGATAATCTTTTTCCAGTTTTCCAAGCTCTCTTCGCTGGCATCCATACCTTCCCATCCATCGGGAATGTTGAAGATATCAACAGTCTGGCGGTTGGCATCATTGGAGAATTTGTCAGCGGCAACAGTTGCAACAGAAAGGCTAAGGTTAACACCCTTCTCTTTGGCAGCTGCTAGAACGCTAAGAGCTTCTGGCATCAAGTCATCCTCATGAAGTGAGTCGCCAATGTGCCCACCCTGAGCCTTGATAAATGTGTAACCCATACCACCACCAATGATGAGGTTATCCACTTTATCGAGGAGGTTCTTGATAACAGCGAGTTTGGAGCTAACCTTTGAACCACCGATAATAGCTGTAAATGGATGCTGGGCATTTTTCAATACATTGTCGATAGCTTTCACTTCTTTTTCCATAAGGAATCCAAGCATCTTGTTATCCTGATCGAAGTAGTCAGCGATAACTGCGGTGGAAGCATGACGACGGTGTGCTGTTCCGAAAGCATCGTTAACATACACGTCAGCATATGATCCAAGCTTCTGAGCAAACTTCTTCTGTGACTCCTTCATAGCCTTAGCAGCCTCATCGTATTCAGGGGTTCCCTTTTCTACACCTACTGGCTTACCTTCTTCCTCGGGATAGAAGCGGAGGTTTTCAAGCAATAAGGCTTCACCCATTTTCAATGCTGCTACTTCTGCATCTGCGTTGGCACAGTCGTTTGCAAATTTAACCTTAAAGCCTAGGTTTTCAGAAACCTTGTCAACAATTTGGCTCAAGCTAAGCTTTTCGTTCACTTTGCCCTTTGGCTTGCCCATGTGACTCATCATAATCACAGCACCGCCGTCAGCAAGAATCTTTTTCAGTGTTGGAAGAGCACCACGAATACGGGTGTCGTCGGTTACCTGGCCGTTCTCATCCAAAGGCACATTGAAATCTACACGAACAATTGCTTTCTTGCCAGCAAAGTTAAATTCATCGATTGTCATAATTATATTTTTAAGATGTTAAATATTATTTTCTGTACTACAAAGTTACTCAAATAATGAGACATAACGGGCCTCTACCGTTTACTTTTATTTTTTTTTCACGGCTTTATTTGAGATTTGTCAAATCAGAGTAGCAATCTTACTCTTCGTAAATTGTATTGTCCTCAATGCCAGCTTCATTAAGAGCCATTCTGCGCTCCCGACATGTGCCACATTTTCCACAATGCACCTGTCCACCTTTATAGCAACTCCAAGTTTCAGAGTAGTTAATCCCTAAGGCCTTTCCATGGCGGGCAATGTCCGACTTCGTGATTTTTGTATATGGAGCAAATATCTCAATGCCAGGGAAAGTTCCCACTTTAGTAGCCTCGGACATAGCATTCACAAAATTGGGACGACAGTCAGGATATATGGTATGATCACCAGCATGATTGGCCATCATTACATAATGTAGATCTCGGCTCTCGGCAATTCCAGTCGCAATGCTCAACATAATGCCGTTACGAAAAGGAACGACTGTAGATTTCATGTTATCTTCATTGTAATCTCCTTCCGGTATAGCATCCTGACCTTCGAGTAGTGAAGAGTGGAAGTACTGATGGATGAATTCAAGAGGTATTATAATATGAGGAATGCCAAGCCTTTGGCAATGCAATTGAGCAAAATGAATCTCGCGAGCATTATGTTTGCTACCATAGTCAAAAGAGATTCCAAGGGCTATCCGATACTGAAACTCATAGAGCATAGTGATGGAATCCATGCCTCCAGAGACTATTATGATTGAATCTTTCATATTAGTAATTAATCGTGCGAGAAAGAGTATGAGATAATATGATTAATTATTCTTGTTTTCTCTGCTTTCTTAATGGAAATGGTTTAACCAAATAAAGCGCTAAGTGCACCTTCTACTTTTTTTACAGGGTGCAGTTCTATTTGGTATTTATGTGTGTTGATGTTTTTCAAATTATAAGAAGGTAGGATGATATGGCTAAAGCCGAGCTTCTCAGCCTCAGCTATACGTTGCTCAACACGACTTACCGGTCGCACTTCTCCGCTCAATCCTACTTCCCCACACATACACCAACCTGTCTCGATGGGAGTGTCTACATTGCTAGACAATACAGCAGCTATCACACTGAGGTCCATGGCCATGTCAGTAACACGTAGTCCTCCGGCGATATTAAGAAATACATCCTTCTGCATAAGCTTAAATCCAACACGCTTCTCCAAAACGGCAAGCAACATGTTTAGTCTGCGTTGGTCGAAGCCTGTGGCTGACCTTTGAGGTGTACCATAAGCAGCCGACGATACCAAAGCTTGTGTTTCTACGAGAAAGGGGCGTACACCTTCAATGGTTGAACTTATGGCCACACCAGAGAGACCATCATGATCCTTTGTTAATAGCAGTTCAGAAGGGTTGCTTACCTGACGCAAGCCATCCTGTCGCATCTCATAGATACCTAACTCAGCAGTGCTGCCGAAGCGATTTTTCATACTTCGGAGAATACGATACATATAGTGTTGATCTCCCTCGAACTGTATCACGGTATCGACAATGTGTTCTAATATTTTTGGGCCAGCCAAAGTGCCTTCTTTATTAATATGGCCAATTAGAATGACGGGGACACCGCTTGTCTTGGCAAAACGGAGTAGGGCAGAGGCACATTCGCGAACCTGTGTGATACTACCTGGTGAGGAATCCACGGTCTCAGTGGCCATGGTCTGTATGGAATCAATCACCAATAACTCTGGTTGAGCTTCCTGAATGTGTCCAAAAACGTTTTCTAGAGATGTCTCACAAAGTACAAAAATTGACTCCGGATTTTTAGGATTGAGTCGCTCGGCTCGCATTTTTATTTGGTGGGCACTCTCTTCTCCACTAACATAAAGGATGCGCTTCTCATGCATGTGGAGAATAGTCTGAAGGATAAGCGTGGATTTCCCAATACCAGGCTCTCCTCCTAGCAGAATGATACTACCAGGGACAATGCCGCCGCCAAGGACTCGATTTAATTCTTCATCATAGGTGTCAATACGTGGTTCATCCTTTGCGGATATTTCATGAAGCAGCAGAGGTTTGTTGGTGGTGCCAATTGATAGATGATTTCTGTCCCCTCCATGACGAATTGATTGTGCCGCATTGCTTGCTGCATTGGTTCCCGAGTTAGAGGCTACCTTGATTTGCTTGAACGATGACCATTCCCCACATGAGGGACACTTGCCCAACCATTTAGCCGATTCATAGCCACAGTTGCTACAAACGTACATCGTCTTATCTTTTGGCATATTTACGTATAGTTTCCTTGTTAATACAATGCAAAAGTAGTGCATTTTTCCCATGATTGAAAAAATTTAGTACTATCTTTGCAATCAAATGAAGATACTTTTTACTTTCATTATATCGATGGCTTTGGCAGCTGGTTTTACCAGCTGTGGTCAGTCCTATCACGAAAAGCAACGCTTATCTATTAGGGAGCGTATGCGCTTGGCCAGTGAAGATTCTGCTGCTTTGAAGATTGCCACCGTACCTACAATGGATTGCCTTCCCCTCTTTATTGGCGTGGAGGACAGTCTGTTTCAGAAGGCTGGTGTAGATGTTCACTTACGAGCACGAGGGTCTCAAATAGATGGAGATACACTCATTGCTGGCTATCATGTTGAAGGCTTTGTAACTGATTTGATACGTGCTGAACGTCTAAAAAAACGTGGTATTCCTCTTCGTTATGTGACATCTACAAATGCATATTGGCAAATTATCACCAACAGAAAGGCACGTGTCAAAGAGCTTAATCAGCTTTCTGACAAGATGATTGCTATGACACGATACTCAGTAACTGATTATTTGGCTAATCTTGCCGTGGACAGTGCCAAGCCAAAATATGACGTATTTCGTGTTCAGATCAATGACGTAAATATCCGTTTGAAGATGCTTGTCAATAACGAAATGGATGCGATTGTCATTCCTGAGCCACAGGCCACAACGGCAAGACTTTTGAAAAATTCTGTCTTAATGGATAGTCGTGATAAAGATTTTCATTCTGGTGTAATTGCTTTTAGGGAAAAGGCGCTAAAGAATAAACAGCGTCAAAAGCAATTACAATTATTTCTGACTGTTTATGATGCCGTATGCGATTCCATTAACAAATATGGAACACTTCATTATGCTAAAGTTATAGAGAAATATATGGGCGTTGACAACAAGACTGTTAAGGCCCTTCCCAACTTACGCTATAATCATTCCTCTGCTCCAAGAGAAAAAGATATAATTCGTGCACAACGTTACTGGAATTGACTTCATTCCCAATTGTTTCTAACTAAATGAACGAACAACAACAAAGCATAAATCCAAAGACAGGCATTCAGGAAATTCAGAGAATCAAGAAAGGCCTTGTTGACAATGGTTTCTTGGGTGAGGCGTTGCTAGATACAAAAGTGTTTCTCAATACATTTCACAATGCCGAGCTCGAAAATCGATTGGAAAAGATCGATAATGACTATACTTTGATGCGTGATTTCCTAAGCAAAGGCTATAGGGATGAGAAGAGGGATACACTATATCAATCACTTATAGGCAATCTTTATCGGCTACTGCAAGATGTTGTGTTGGAATATGAGAAAGTGCATAATCCTATGCTTTTCCCTCATCTACAATATCAATCCACTCTTTCATTTGATGTTGATAGTATCCGAGAAAAGTTGGAATCTTTTGTGAGTGAAGTAGCATTCAGTTCACTTGAAATCAATTCCAACCAATCAGAGCTGCTCAAAACGGTTTACTCCGAGCATCATTATTATATCCAGCAACTATTCGACGCCATTCTTTTTACTCAACAGTGGAGTCATGATTTTGCTATGAATTTAGCCAATTTGCTGATATCGCCAACGATTGATTCTTTGGATGCACAGCTTTTTGTGTCCGTAATGTCTTTGGGAGCTATCTACAATAAAGACCCCGAACGTCTCCTCGCATTGCTTGAAATCTATAAACAGACGAATGATGAGCATATTAAGCAACGTGCCTTATCGGGTTGGGTGATGGGTGTTGACGATGATATGCTGAAGGTTTTTACATCTGTTAATGACGAGATCTCTGCCGAATTAGATAATGAAAAGACGCGGACCGAGGTGCTCGAACTGCAGATGCAAGTGATCTATTGTCGTAATGCCCAACGCGATACGGAAAAGCTAAAGCAGGATATAATGCCAACCCTGCTCAAGAACCAGCAGTTTGAAATCACTCCTACAGGTATTAAACCCAAGGAAGAGGATTCATTGGAAGATATTCTTCATCCTGATGCAGCTGATAAGAAGATGGAAGAGTTGGAACAAAGTCTTCACAAGATGATGGACATGAAACAACAGGGAGTGGACATTTACTTTGGCGGCTTCTCACAAATGAAACGCTTTTCTTTCTTCTATACTGAGAGCAACTGGTTTATTCCATTCACTAAGAATCATCCACAACTGCAACATCTTTCGACAGACTTCCTTAATTCGGGCATGATAAAGACCATTTTAGATAGTGGGTCCTTTTGCGATTCCGATAAATACAGCTTTGTGTTGGCCACGGCGTCTATATATGATCGGCTACCAGCAAACATCCTCGAAGCTTTGAATGCTGGTCAGGGTAGCATGGAGATATATGGCGACCATGAAATCGATATGACTGATCCGACGTACATTCGACGCATGTACTTGCAAGATCTATATCGCTTCTTTACACTGAGCGACTTCCGCAGGCTCTTCGAAAACCCCTTCGATCATCAGCATTTTCTTTTTCTATTGCATCCAATATTTCATCATAAGATGGGCTATGAGGCAAGAAGGATTCAGAAGTTTTTGCTGAAGCAGAAGATGTATTCATCACTTTCTAGGCTCTTTTATGCCTACAAGGATCATAAGAACATAAATGATCTTAAGATGGAGACAGTCATATGTATGCATGACGAAGATTATCTGCAGGCCATATATCTTTATGAACTTATCTTGAAAGCAAGCCCAAATGATCGCCAGGCTTTAGCTGGTTATTCCCAAGCTAGCTTCATAGAGGGTGACTATAAGGAGGCGGCAATCGGTTACCGAATGCTTCTTGAACATGATCCAGATAATAAAGCTATTGCCCTCAACCTAGCTATTTCGCTGATTAACAATGATGAGGCAGAAGAAGGAGTAAAGATTCTATATCGTCTTGAATATGAGCAGCCTGAAGATATCAATGTGAAGCGAGCCTTGGCGTGGGGACAACTATATCTTGGGAAAACAGAACAGGCAAAGCAACTATACCAAACAATTCTCCCAAAAGAGAGTCACAATAGCTCCGACTATCTTAATGCGGGTTATGCAGCATGGTTCTCAAGAGATATTTCACGTGCTATCGTATTGTTTCACAACTCGCTAGCGATGGTTGACGGCAGGCCAAAACAGCCTCAAGAAGTATTGAAACTATTTAGTAAGGATGCTGGATTATTGCAAAGGTATGGTATTACCCTTGTGGAGCAAAAACTGATTGCTGATATGGTTTGTGCCAGTTTCCAAGGCCCTCAAAACAATAAAGACTAAGCTCCCTCCATCTTAATTTTTCATACTTTTATCTTGCTGGTCCGTATACCCGTGTTTTTCCGTATATTTGGAGAATAATATAGGTTTTAAGACTCCAAAACACGACTAAATTATCTTGAAAAAGGTGAGGAATTTCTCGCCTTTGTTACTTTTAGGGGCTTGGGGATATTTACAACCTTAGAGCCGTGTTTCTGTAACATATTATTTTACAGAGTATTAGCCATAAGTCATCAATCTGAAAGTGAGTCTTGTTCATCGAAAAAAATAACAGATAACAAATAACAGATAACAATAAGGTGGTTTGATATGTACAGAATGATGATGGTGAGGATCAATCCAATGGATGATAGGGTAGGAAGATGATGGATAGGTGGATATACTAATGTATATATAATAATAATTATTATTATACTATACTGCTATACTATAGCACTAAGTCTCTTCCTTTAAATTGTTGAAAGCAATAGGGTATTTGATGCTAAATGCAAGAAAAGTAGTGGAGAATCGTCAGAGATAAGGTAAAATAAGATGATTTATAGGATGATGAATTAGAGCCATAATCAGTTTATATACTATACATAGTATATATTATTATATAGTATAATATATATTATATATATACAATACTATTGCGTATAATCCTCCATTTGGAGGGTTGGGAAACATTGAACCTACTATTTGTTATTTGTTATTTGTTATCTGTTATTTTTTTTCCCTCTTTCCATCATCAATCCTTTCATCCTTTCATTTTTTCATTCTTTCATTTTTTCATTTTTTCATTGTGCTTAGCACTTCCATCTCATAGACCTAAGCAATGAAATAGGTAGGTTTGAGGCATGGGAATATATGCTTTTGGCATGAAAAAAATAGATATTTAACGCGGGAATTTGTCTTTAATAAGAATATCCAAATTTACACTTTCTTATCCCTAGTTTGGTTAGAAAGTGTTATTATCAAAATTAAAATTTATAGGTTTACTCAACTTCGCCTTTTAGCTTAAATATCTAAGATGTCTTTAGGTTTGCTCACTAAGATACTTGCCCCTGAAGCAATTAAAAAGTCTGCACTACGAAATCCCCACAAAACACTGACGCAAGGCAATCTACTGTTTTGGGCGGTATCGATATCTACATTGCTATCTCCAATATAAACGGCAGTCTCATGGCTTTGCCCCATTTCCTTCAATGCTTCAAAAACCATGTCAGGTGCCGGCTTTCGTTTATTGATGTCGTATTCACCAATAGCCACCTCAACAGTTTTGCCAAAGAAGTGTTTTACGAGCTCCTTTGTGGCTGTATCGAACTTGTTGCTAACTACAGCAATATGTTTGCCACGTTCTCTAAGCTCTGTTAGAAGCTCTGTTATGCCCGGATATGGATAAGTGTGCTCAGTGCAATGAATAAGATAATGCTCCTTAAACGCAGCAAATGTTTGATCGAACAATGGGTTGTTTAGACCCTCCGGAACAGTACGCTCCAAAAGCTTCTTAACTCCATTGCCAACAGCTGCCTTGACCTCCTCTATGGATCGATGAGGCATCCCGTGCTTTTCTAATGCATAGTTGCAACTAAATGCCAAGTCATCAATCGTGTCGAGTAGAGTGCCGTCTAGGTCAAAAATGTAACTATCATAACCCATGATTAATCTTTTATCTGCTAAATAATAGATACAAAGTTACCCATTTTTCTAGTTAAGTAAATAACTTTTAACTACGATCTTAGACTTAAGTGGTTAGTTTGTATTTCAGAGACTATGAACAGTAAAGGTGAAATTACAAATTTATACTATCTTACCAATGTCGGAAAAGCTCAAAACCAAACTTAAATCCAAACGAACGATTACCATGGCCATTGCTTACAAAGAATCCGCAAGAAATTAGTCGGGTTGTGAAACCGTAGCCCAATTCCACATATGGATGGACGTTTCGCACATCGAGAACAGAGCAGTAAATACGTTCCATTTCCATATAATGGCCAAGCCAAGGGAGCCAACTAAGCATGAGCAAAGGGCTTTCGTAGCTAACGTTGGCTCGTAAATAATAATCTGAGGTGTTGTAGGTGTCGCTTCTCAACAATTCAAACTCTCCACTCCAATCATCATTCCAACCTCCATATAAATTGTTTTCTTGAAAGTTCTCATAGTTGAGGAAGTAAGCTTTAGAATCTTTCCATGTGTAGAAACCGGTGCCGATGCGCATCTGTATAGACTGTAATTTATGAATGCGATGTATATAATCAGCATTCAATTCAAAGCGTTCGTACCCTGTGTTTGACTTTAGAATGCCCTTGATGCTACGGTCATAATCGGCGGTAAAGACTGGCCCGGCCCATCCCCAGGGGCGTATTTGTAACTCCACGAATGGTGCAAACGAACTATATTTCCATTCCCATCTCAATGCCTCGAAAGGTTGCTTGTATAGGGCTACACGTCTCTGATAAAGTGAACCTATCTGAAATCCAAGACGTGAATGGAAGTTGTAGTTGAAAATAAAACGGAAATCGTTTTGCTTGAATTCGTTAAGCAAATCGAAATTAGGCAAATTCAAGCCTGTAGTGTCAGGTTGTTGTAATTCTATATCACGTCTGACAGACTGGTTTCGTATATGGTTTCCGTTACCCACTTCTATTTGGAAGTAGCCGTTTTTACGTTTGTTGAAATATAAAAAAACGGGGAGACGATAATAGAACTGATGTTGCTTGAACGCATATCCAGCCTTGAGACGTGTTGAGAATTCAGTGTTATCATTGAATTGGTAGCTAAAACGTAAGTCAAATTTATAGATGAACCCCTTATTATTGTTATACCCCATATACAGAGGGTTGAGTATTGGGTTGAGCCGCATATACCCCTGATTGTTCAATCCGAAATGCGTCTTGACTCGATTAAGCACGTTGTCACCAATCATATCCCAAAGAACAGTCTTAACCCAGTTGTTTTTGGGGAGCATCTCGGCCTTAATTTGCTGGATAGAATCGGAAACCTGTTTTGCTATAAACGCTTTATCATAAATGGATTGTTCTAAGCTTTCTAGAGTGTCTGGTCTTACTAAACACATCTTTTTGTAGTCATAATCCTCTTGAATGCTATCAGGTAATACCTTTGGCAAATCGTAATAGGCTACCATCCGTCCATTAATTTTGTTCCGAATAAAACGGAATCTCGACCTCATCACACATTTCTTTGGCATCAATGACCTCCATCCATCTCGTCCCATTTCAATGGTTAGCCAAAAGTTTATCATGTCATATTCACCGGAAAATGAACATGAGATAACACGCCCTGTTGATATTTCTACGATGGCATCACCATTGACTAACTGTGTATTTTTGCGCCTAGGCATAAAGAACACTTCAGCCAGCCCATTCCCATTGTCGCTTACGGAGTAACGATAGTATCTGCGATTGCCTCGATTGAAAGGGGAGAGGAGGTAATCTTCGATAACTGTTTCATTATAAATGTTAGGCGTGAGATATTTAGCCAATACCATCATGGTGTGGTGTTGGCGAGGAACAGTTGTAAAACGGAGTACTGGCTCTGCGTAGAAGCCTCTCTGGTTATGGAAAGTGACACGACTATAACTTTCACCAACATACTCTCTTTCACCACTATGAGCTATGGTATAGACTGATGGGACGAGCAGAAGGGTAGGGTCCTTGCGGTCAATAGAGAATCTGAAACGATTATAGGCAAAACTCACACTGTCTGCCATGTCTGACCGATCAACAGTTGAGGCATAGCGAAAGATACGATATATCAAACCTGTATCAGGACTCTCAGCCGCCCAAATGGGAGTTGTGAGGGTCAGTGCAAGTAGGCATATCGTTAGGTTTCGCTTCATATCATTGTTCTTAGGTCTTTAGTAGGTAAAGTTATCCTATTCTAATTCACTGAGCTCCAACCATCTTATACTCTTAAGATCAAGTTCGTTTTTAAGTAGAGGCAAACGTATGCTCTTTTCTGTTAGCTCTTCCACGCTAAGGGTCCCGCTACAAAGATCCGCCTCAATTTGCTTTTGCTCAACCTCTAGAGCCTCAATTTCTTCGGAAAGTTGTTCATATTCACGCTTTTCTTTGTAGCTCATACGCCTACGACTATCATGATGATAGTCCTTCTTAATACTATCATCACTAGGCTTAGAGGTTGTTTGGCTATCTTCCTTTTCTTGGTCTGACTTGAGAGATTGCCATTCTCGAAATTGCGTGTAATTACCAGGGAAATCGTTGATTTCACCTTCGCCTTCGAAAACGAGCAAGTGATCAACCACCTTGTCCATAAAGTATCGGTCGTGACTCACTACGATAACACAACCTGGGAAGTCCTGTAAATACTCCTCCAAAACCTGCAATGTTTGAATGTCAAGGTCATTTGTAGGCTCATCAAGTACCAGGAAGTTTGGACTACGCATCAATACGGTGCAGAGATAGAGCTTTCGCCTTTCTCCACCGCTAAGTTTATAGATGAAGTTGTGTTGTTGATCTGGCTCGAAGAGAAAATAGTTGAGGAATTGCGAAGCAGTCATCTTTCGACCTCCACCAAGGTCGATGTATTCGGCAATGTCTGTTATAGCATCGATTACTTTGTCGTTTTCATCGAATTTCATGCCTTCTTGCGAAAAATAACCAAATCGAACAGTTTCCCCGATATCAAACTTTCCACTATCTGGCGGAACTAATCCTAGTAACATTTTGATGAATGTTGACTTGCCCGTTCCATTGGCGCCAACAATACCCATCTTTTCGAATCTTGCAAAGTTATAATAGAAATCGTTCAGGATAACCTTTTCCTTATCCAATGAATCTGAGAACTTTTTAGATACGTATTGGCATTCGAAAATTTTGGATCCGATATAAATGTTATTGGCCTTAAGACGAAGCTGGCGTTCCTCAATGCATTGATGTGCCTTGTTTTGTAGTTCATAAAATGCATCTTCTCGATATTTCGCTTTATGGCCACGGGCTTGAGGCATGCGCCTCATCCATTCTAATTCTGTTCGGAATAAATTGTTTGCTCTTTGTATTTCAGAACGCTTATTATCAATGCGTTGCTGCCTTTTGTCTAAATAATAACTATAATTACCTCGATAGGTGTAGATTTGCCTATCGTCCAATTCAATTATTATATTGCAAACACGGTCTAAGAAGTAACGATCATGGGTTACCATGAGCAGTGTTAGAGTAGAGCGAGATAGATAACCTTCAAGCCAAACTATCATCTGTAAATCTAGATGATTGGTCGGCTCGTCAAGAATGAGGAAGTCGGGTTCGGTGACTAATGCATTGGCCAGTGCCACACGCTTCTGCTGTCCACCGCTTAGTTCCTTCATAGGTTGGTTTAAATCATCGATATGAAGTTGAGTAAGGATTTGCTTAGCCCTGAGCACCTTTTCTGGGTCTCCATGATGATTGAAACATGCGTCAATGACACTTTCATTAGGATCAAAGTTAGGCGATTGCTCCAAATAGCTTAATTGAATGTCATTGCGAAAGATAATGGAACCATCATCGTAACCTTCATGACCTGCAAGGATTTGTAGTAGTGTGGACTTTCCTGTACCGTTTTGGGCAATGAGTCCAACCTTTTGGCCCTCCCCGACAGAAAAGCTCATGTCCTCAAAGAGCACTTGTGCTCCAAAGGATTTGGTCAGATGTTGTACATCTAGGAATGGTGTCATTTAGCCGTGTCTCCTTCTTTTATCTCTTTGAGAACTTGATCGATGTAGTCGAGTACTTCATCATGGCCTGTTTTCTTCTCGGCACTGGTAATAAAATAAGGCGGAAGCGTTTCCCATGATTCTAGTAACGTGTGCATCCACGATTTCGCATTTTCGATGGACTTGGTGCGTGTGAGTTTGTCAGCCTTTGTGAAAACTATGGAAAAAGGAATGCCACTTGCCCCCAGCCAGTCTACGAAATCTCGATCAGCTTGTTGTTGTTCGTGTCGGATATCGATAAGAACGAAGACGTTATAGAGTTGTTCGCGATGGAGGATATACGACCGAATCATGTGATCAAGCTTTTCAATGGTTGTTTTGGAATGCTTTGCATAGCCATAGCCTGGAAGGTCGACAAGATACCATTCGTCATTGATGATGAAATGGTTGATAAGCAATGTCTTGCCCGGCGTCGATGAGGTTTTGGCTAACCCCTTATGATTGCAAAGCATATTGATAAGTGAGGATTTTCCGACATTGCTTCGGCCAATGAATGCAAATTCAGGTTTCGTATCAACTGGGCATTTTGTAATTGTTGGCGCCGATATAACAAATTGAGATTTCTTGATATTCATGGACATATCTTTTTGTTGCAAAGGTAGTTAAAAATTTTGTAGAATATATATTTTTTGCTACCTTTGCGCAAAATTTTAAATAAGGAAATTTCAAGCAATTATGGGTAAAAAGTTTGCCGAACATAGCGGTCTGGACTTGACCAAAACTAATGAGGAGATATTGAAAGTATGGGAGCAGGATGACATCTTTCACAAAAGCATTGAAGAAAGAGAAGGTTGTCCGCAATTTATTTTCTTCGAAGGGCCTCCTTCGGCCAATGGTCATCCAGGAATTCACCATGTGTTGGCACGTTCAATCAAAGATACCTTTAATCGCTATAAGACCATGCAAGGTTTCCAAGTCAAGCGTAAGGCTGGATGGGACACACATGGTTTACCGGTGGAATTAAGTGTCGAGAAAGAGTTAGGTATCACCAAGAAAGATATCGACAATAAGGCATCAGATAAATATATCTCTGTTGAGGATTACAACAGAGCATGTCGTGAGAATGTCATGAAGTTTACAGCTGAGTGGCGTGATTTGACTGAGAAGATGGGGTATTTTGTTGACCTTGACCATCCTTATATCACTTACGACAATAAATACATAGAAACTTTGTGGTGGTTGCTTAAGCAACTCTACAACAAGGGCATGCTCTATAAGGGTTATACCATTCAGCCTTATTCACCTGCGGCTGGCACTGGCCTTTCTAGCCATGAGATTAACCAGCCTGGTAGTTATCGTGATGTGAAGGATACAACGGTTACTGCTCAGTTTTTGATTACTGATCCAAAGGAAGAATGGTGTCAACATGGAAAACCATATTTTGTTGCTTGGACAACGACTCCATGGACTTTGCCCTCAAATACTGCATTATGCGTAGGTCCAAATATTGACTATGTGGTCATAGAGACTTATAATTTGTATAGTGGTGACCCCATGACGCTTATCATGGCAGAGGCTCGAATCAATGCATACCTCAAGCCAGAACATGAATGTAAAGATGGTGAATTGCTTCCCTTTGACAAAGATAATAAAGTATGTCCTTGGAGAATCATCGGCCGAATGAAGGGAACAGACCTTGAAGGTTTCCATTATCAACAACTTATGCAATGGGTAAAGCCATGTGAAAAGTTAGGGAAATTCTCACCAGATTTCGTAAATGAGTATGCAGTTGCACATCCTGACAAGGTTTTCAACGATGAATTAGGTCGTGATAGCTTTGTAGAAATGGACGCTTCTGCATTTCGCGTCATTCTTGGTGACTATGTGACGACAGGGGATGGAACGGGCATTGTGCATATCGCACCGACCTTTGGTGCCGATGATGCGAAGGTAGCAAAAGATGCAAAGGTTCCAGGCCTTTATTTGATTTCAAAGAAAGGCGAGACCCGTCCCATGGTGGATCTTCAAGGGAAATACTACCTTATAGATGAGCTTGATGCTAATTTCGTAAAGCTTTGCGTTGATGAAAAGACATATGGGCATCATGCCGGTGACTATGTGAAGAATGCATATGCGCCTGATTTCAACATCGGCGGCGTGTGGGATGTAAAGGCTTCCGAGAAGGCCGAGGACCTTAATGTCGTCATTTCTATGGAGATGAAGTTAGAAGGTACAGCCTTTAAGATTGAGAAACATGTACACAGCTATCCTCATTGCTGGCGTACAGATAAACCTGTTTTATATTATCCCCTCGATAGTTGGTTCATTCGTGACACTGCCAAGAAGGAACACATGGTTGCCCTTAATAAGACTATTCGTTGGCAACCTGAGTCAACAGGAACTGGAAGATTTGGAAATTGGCTTGAGAATCTAAATGATTGGAATCTTTCACGCTCTCGTTTTTGGGGCACTCCACTACCTATTTGGCGTGACGAGAATCTACATTCCAAATGTATTGGTACAGTAGAAGAGCTTTACAATGAGATTGAAAAGTCTGTAGAGGCTGGATTCATGAAGAGCAATCCTCTGAAGGATAAGGGATTTATCCCAGGTGACTATTCTGACGAGAACTATGAGAAGATAGATCTTCACCGTCCATATATTGATTATGTTGTTTTGGTTAGCGATGATGGCAAACCTATGCAACGTGAGTCAGACCTTATTGATGTTTGGTTTGATAGTGGCTCTATGCCTTACGCTCAGCTCCATTTTCCATTTGAAGGCGAAATTGATGCTGAAGGATTAAAGTCAACAGGGAAATCCGAATTAGTTTATCGTGATGAGCTTATTCACAGTACTTACGAAGGAACCCCAGTAGCTCCTGCTTTCTTCCCTGCTGATTTCATCAATGAAGGTGTAGATCAGACACGTGGATGGTTCTTTACACTTCATGCCATTGCCACAATGGTTTTCGATTCAGTTGCCTTCAAGAATGTCATATCATCAGGACTTGTACTCGATGCAAAGGGTAACAAGATGAGCAAGCACGTAGGCAACGTGACCAATCCTTTTGAGATGATTGATAAGTATGGTGCAGATGCTGTACGATTCTATATGATGACCAACAACGAGCCCTGGGATAATCTTAAGTTTGATCCTAATGGAGTGGATGAAGTTCGTCGCAAGTTCTTTGGTACATTATATAATACTTATAGTTTCTTCGCACTCTATGCCAATGTCGATGGGTACGATCAAGAGAATAATTTGAGCAGTCTTACCATAGATAATAACGCTCTTACTGAGATTGATCGATGGATTCTGTCATGTCTAAACACCTTAATTCAAGGTGTAACTCATGAGCTTGACAACTACGATCCTACACGTGCTGGACGACTGATTGATAGCTTTGTAAATGATGATCTCAGTAATTGGTATGTGCGTCTAAACCGCAAACGTTTTTGGGGAAAAGAGATGAGCCAGGACAAACTAGCTGCATATAATACGCTTTACACTTGTTTAATGACTGTGGCTAAGTTAGTTGCACCTTTAGCTCCTTTCTTTGCCGATCAACTCTATCATGATCTAGGTGGTAAGTTGAAATCGGTTCATCTAGACAAGTTCCCTCTTGCTTATGCTTCATGGATCGACAATGATTTGGAGCAACGCATGGCTCTAGCTCAGAAAATCACCTCTATGGTTTTAGCTCTCCGTCGTAAGGTTAATATCAGAGTTCGTCAACCGCTTCAGCAAATTATGATACCTGCTATTGATGAGAACCAGCAAAGGCAGATTGACGCAATGCAAGACCTTATCAAGAGTGAAGTTAATGTTAAGGAATTAAAGTTTGCAGAAGGAACTGGAATCCTTGTTAAGAAGGTGAAGTGTAACTTCCGTGTCATGGGTAAGAAATTCGGAAAGCTCATGAAGGGAGTGGCAGCGGTAATGGACTCACTTTCTCAAGAAGATATTGCATTGCTGGAAAAGCAAGGAGAATATAGCTTTGAGCT
>DHOP01000044.1 GCA_002407775.1 Prevotella sp. UBA5387 | reverse complement strand
CTATCGGCACTGATAAATCATCTGTCATGAGTCCACGGACTTTGTCCGCGGTTACGAATATTCAGCACCTATCGGTGCTGTTGCCACCCTTTATGAATAACACGATGACAAGCAAGCCCCTGTACTTTAGGATATATCATAATATCCTAAGATTCAGCCTTTTACTGAAGCATATACATAGTTCACCGGACCCTAATAATTGGTAAGTGAATACAAAATCTCCCAGTAACATAGGACTGCTACTGGGAGATAAAGGTTTATCCCTTGGGATGATTATAAAGGACAGGGATCTGTTATTTCAGATAATGTTGCACCAAGCTCACCCAATAAGCGGCGCCGACGGGGAGGTTGGACTGGTCGAAGACATATCGTGGATGGTGAACCATCTGAGTGTCTCCATTACCAAGCATACAATAGTTACCTTTCTTTTTCTCAAGCATGAAGGCAAAGTCCTCACTACTCATATAGGGATGTACGTCCGTGAACACACGATCCTTGCCAAACGTGTCCTGTGCCGCTAATGTTGCAAAACGTGTGGCTTCTTCGTCGTTGATGAGCACAGTGCCTGGTTGTCCCTCGTGAATCTCATACTGGCAATTATACGCTTCAGCTGTTGCCTTGGTAATAAGACGAATCTTATCGAGCACCATGATGCGGTCATCATTATCCATATTGCGCACACTTATCTTTAGTGTGGCGTTTTGGGGCACTGAGTTGCCAGCGATACCCGCATTGAATGCACCAACATTGACAACGGTATTGTGGAATGGAGAAACATTACGAGACACGATGGTCTGAAGTGACATCACCAATGAAGAGCCGCAAACAATGGGGTCTATGCTCAGTTCGGGCATCGAACCATGACTTCCCTTTCCAGTAAGAACGATTTCCCAATTGTCCACGGCAGACATCAATTGACCTGCCTTGAAATAGAATTTCCCACGCTCAAGTCCAGGAATGTTATGCATTCCAAACACCATATCCACTGGGAAGCGTTCGAAGAGACCATCGGCAATCATTGATGGACCACCTTGCATTGTCTCCTCGCCAGGTTGAAATATAAGGCGGACGGTGCCATTGAAGTCAGGATGATCGGCGAGATATTTTCCGGCACCGAGCAGCATCGTCGTGTGGCCGTCATGTCCGCATAGGTGTGCAACACCTGGATTGTGGCTCTTGTAAGGCAGGAGATTGTCTTCCTGTGTAGGAATGGCATCGAAATCGGCACGTAGGCCAATGGACTTCTTGCCGTCTCACACGGTCATGCTGGCAACGATGCCATATTTTCCGACACCCTCAGTGACTTCCCAACCGCCAAAGCTCTTCAAAACGGAGGCAATATACGGTGCGGTGTCCTCCTCTTCCATGGATAGTTCTGGATTCTCGTGAATATGATCCATCCACGTTTCCATGTCTCTCTGATATCCTAGCAAATCTTTTTCTGTCATATTTCCAAATATTTAATCTTGTCTATAATAATCGAGAAACAGATATAAACACTAATATGGAAAGAGGGAGAACCTTTTATGTTAAATAAGATTATTGCCGAGGGCGTTTTTATTTTACGCCTTCTACCTTATATCCAAGTCGTTGAAGCCCTTCGAGCACGCCCTTCTCACCTGGAAGATGAGCCGCACCTACGGCAAAGAAAGTGCTATTTCCAGCCATGATGGTTGGCATCTTTTTGAGCCAGTCTGCATTACGATTATCGATAGAGGCAGCTTCTTCCTCTGGCGTTTCGTCGCAAGAGGTGTTTAACTTCACGTCCATTACTTCCTTGATACCCTTTAAATCCTGAGCGTAGAAAGCTTTGCTCATCTCTTCCGTCATCTCTTCCGCGAACTTTGCATTATCAAGGAAGCACATCAATAGTTCTACTTGTCGCTCCATGGTATTCCCTCTCAGGAGTACCTGTGTTTGAAAGGCAACGGTCTCTAATCCGCCGACCGGTTTACCTTCTTTCTTTGCCTCTTTCTGGAAGTACTGATCGATGGTGTTGTTTGGATTGAAGTCGCCCTGATGTTTCATCAAGTACGAGATGAGCGAAAGTTGTGTGTTGATAGTTGTCGGAGTGAACTGGCCCATCTGCGCCTCAAGCATAGGGTTTGTTAGGTCGGTCTGTAATAGACTCTTCAAATAGGCATTAAGCTTTTGATATTGTTCGACGGAGAGCACATCGCTTAACTTTTGGCCCTGAGGCAACATCATGGCGCTTTGCATATACTTTATGCTATCTGGATTCATCATGTCGTCCCAGGGTAGCTCGCCGTACACCTGAGCACAACTTGCAAGAGCATCTTTGACTCCGGGAATGCTGTCCACAAAGCTCGTCTTAGCCAAATGGTGAGTGCCAATGATGTAAGAGGGGGCCTTAAGACCTTTTCCCGAAATCTTGTAAAGCAGTTGTGCGTTGGCTCCGATTGTGCATGCACAAAGCAGGAGCAGTGAAATCATTAACTTTTTCATTTTTTCTTGTTTTAATGTTTGCATGATATTATTGTTTAATTATCTCGTGAGCGATTTGATCTGGTGTATGATTTCATCGGTGACGTTTTGTTTCTTTTGATAGAACTTGATGCTTAAGATAGTGCCAATTATACCACCGATAAGACCACAGATGACCATTATGATCAATTCTGCCTTATCGATGACTTTTGCCAAAAATCCACAGTATAGTTCGGCGTAAAACCAGATTAACCATATAACCAAGGTGAAATATTCAATAACCATAAGTTTCTTGCGTTGTTGCCTCATCTTTACCAAATGGCGGGAGACGGTGACAAGATCTCCACTCATAAACTCTGCGTCGGTGTAGATGGTGCTCTTGTGCTCTCGGACGAGGCTGAAAAATTGTTGTTCGTTGTCGCTTGTCTCCATCTTTTTCAAGAATAAGTTCACCCGTTAGACGCAGATGATGCTTGGAAAACTACAAAAAAATGATGGGAATCTTATATTTTTTCTTGGTTGGGAGTGTTTTCAAGGCTTTGCAGAAATTTTTCTAAGTCGTCTTTGATGCGCCGAAATTGCTCAGAGCGCATATAGCCGGCATTCTTCTTAAGCATGGCTTGTATATCTTCTACGCTATGTGAATAGCTTGAAAGTTCGTTCCTTCGTTGGGTGTCGTGTACACTTTGCCGAGAGATTTGGTTCTCCCTTTCATTTACAAGTTTCTCGCAAACCTTCGTGAGCATGGGCATCACGATTCTATCGAAGAGATGATGGCCCTGAATATAAAGATAAGTAGTGCTTGGGGTAACACCAAGATTCCTGATGTCGTCCTTCACCTTGTTCATGCTTTTGTAGGTGTTGGGATTTTGTAACTGTAGTTGTTCCAACTTCTTCCCTACTTTTCGCCGTATATTCTTGATGATGAGTCCGGCACCGTTGAATGTGAAGTTTCCCGTCTCAATGACCTTCAGAAAGTCGGTGATGGTGAACCGTCCATAGTTTGGTGTGCGGTAATACCATATGCTCCAAAGAAACAGAGGATAGATAGCCTCTGAGTAATCGCTGAGATATTTCTCCATGTCGAACACAAAATGGTCATTGAGTGTCACCGCCACGCAGACATCGTGAAGCGACGGCGCATAGCATTGCATGTTCTCTATGGCATAGACATAGGTGTGGAATATGTAAGGATTGCTGATGATTTCTTTTGAAGTGGGTGTTGCACCCTGTTCCAAATAATCATAGTCGGCGTCAACACAAGCAATCATTGCCTGTCCAACGTTGCGAGACAGGAGTTGCATGAGTACGGCCTTCTTGCCTCTTTCCAAGTGATCGGTGCGTGAGGGTAGGGTAACTTCGAAGTAAACCTTGTCAGTTTCGACCAGGCTCAGTACCTGCCTCCAAAAGAAAACGTCGTCGTAACTCTCTACGTATGCGATGATTTTTTGTCGCGCATCTTTAGAGGCTAGTCGGTTGGCTGCCTCGAAATAGGATGATGTCAGGTTGTCGCGTAGTCGTCTGCCCATAATCAGATACCTCTTGTTATGGTCACGTTAAACCTTATCCGTGATGTCACTCACCTCTGTCACTTTGTCAATCCAGCCATTCATGATGACGGCTGGGCTGTGTGTTGTGAGAATGATTTGAACGTTTGGGTTTAGCGCTAGTATCAAGTCGATGAGTTGCTTTTGCCATTCCACATGCAAACTCACCTCAGGTTCATCCATGAAGAGCACATAATTCTTGTTGTCCTCAATAAGTACTGTGAGAAGTATAGCAAGGATTTGCTTTTCACCGCTAGACAATTGGTAGGGTGATAGTGTCTCTCCAATCTGTGTGAACTTGATTTCGTTTTCAGTTCTGATAATCTTTTTCCCAGTCTCCTTGTACAGATCATCCATGAAATTCTGAAACTTCTGCTTCGGCTCTGATATTTGTTGTGCATGCTCTGCGGCGTTTGGCTCACCGCTTTGCAGGGCTTGAATGATGCGATTGCCGATATTAACCTGGTAATCGAGGTACTTTCTCTGTAGCTTATAGATTTGCCAGTCAAGTTCGGTAACCAAAGCCATCTCTACCTTCGTTAACGATTCTGCATTGATCAATGGACGATCGAAGCTTCTAATGATATCGTATCTGATCCATTTAGCATCCTCTGGTTCTACTATAAGGTTTACCCCCTTGAGCATGTGACTAGGAAATTCGCCTTCAGACGACAAGCCTTTCACCACCTTGTTGAGAATGGTCGACTTGCCTTCACCATTGATACCGCTAAGGATATTGACCTGTCGGTCAAGGTCCCACACAATATGTCTTTTTCCGCTCCAAAGCGACTCAATCTCTATTTGCCTAATGTAGTCTGCGTATTTCTGCATGATAAGGAGGTGATGGTTTATTTGCAAAAATAGGAAAAAAACTCCATATTATCATTATTGCTACTTATTTAACGTGAGTTCGACGAAATAAAGTTTAGAATAGATTTGGTGAACATGGAAAATTGTTATACGTTTAAGTTATTGAATTCCAAATTGTTACAAACAACTCTCGCTATGTTCGCCGAAGACAAAGTTATGGAAATATTCTTTATGGCAGACGAATTCTGCAAGGTATTTGATGTTCAGATGGAAAAATACACGGTAATGGACAGCAAAAAGCGGAAAAACATTTAAGATTCTTCCGCTTCACAATGATTTCTTATATAGGTGCTCAGGGCATTTTGTAGATGATCGCACTAATATTCGTACCTGCACCTACCGATGTGAGAATAATATTGTCACCCGAGTTAAGCTCTTGCCCTTCCATCTCTCCTTTTACAACTATGTCGTACAAAATGGGAATGGTCGCAACGGAATTGTTTCCTAGTCTGTAAATGGTCATTGGCATAATATCTTTAGGCATCTTTTTTTTTCCATAAAGCTTGAATACACGTTCAAGGATAGCTTCGTCCATTTTGGCATTTGCTTGATGAATAAGTACTTCTTTAATATCTCCAATTGTAAGACCTGCTTTGTCAACACAATCTTTGACTAATTGTGGTACATTTTTAAGTGCATATTCATATAGTTTACGTCCATTCATCTTTAGAAATAAGGTATCATCTGGATAATTTGGATTGTACGATTTATCCATATGAAGTAAATGGAAATGTTTTAACGTGTCCGAACGGGTTAAATGTGTAAGAACACCAACAGGCTTTTCGCTTTTTGTTGCTTCCACGATGACCGCACCTGCTCCATCCGAATAAATCATACTATCGATATCATGAGGGTCGGAAATGCGTGAAAGGGTTTCGGTACCGATGACTAGAATCTTTTTTAGCTTCACCGGAACGAATGTAATAATCAGCCTGAATCAAGGCCTGAATCCACCCTGGGCACCCAAATGTAATATCGTAAGCTACACAATATGGATTGACAATTTCAAGTTTATGTTTTACCTTAGCAGCAATACTGGGACAATAGGTTGATTTGAGGTTGTTGTGGCGTATATCGCCAAAGTTCTGTGCAACAATGATATAGTCTAGTTCTTCCTTGTTTGTTCCGTTCGATTCCAATGCTTCTTCAGCAGCTAAAAAGGCAATGTCTGAAGCTTTCTGGCTGTCGGTAACATATCTTCTTTCTTCTATTTCTGTAATATTCTGTAGTTTAGCAACGATTTCTTCATTCGTTTTGGGGATTTTTTCACCATTTGAATTGTAAAATTCGTTCTTCAGGAATTTCTTATTTTTAATGACCTGTGTTGGAATATATCGCCCAGATCCAGTAATAATGGAATAAAAAGTATCTTTCATCACTTTTGTTTTTATCAAATGAAACGAGTACCGGTTTAACGGACTCGTCTCACAATCTGTTTATTATTCAGAAAACTTGATCACTTCAACGGGGCAACCGTCTGCTGCTTCCCTAATCTGGTCTGTGAATTGTGGATAATCCACTCCTTCATTGACATAAGCGATATCTTCAACTCTGAACACATCTGGACAAGCCGCTTCACATGCGCCACAAGCAATGCAGCCATCTTCTATCCATACTTTCTTAATATCCATCTTCTTTGATTTTTAATGATTATCCTTTTAGATTCAACTTTTTTTCTCAGTTTTATGCGACTTCTATTGATGCAAAACATTTTGATGAAACAGCACTTAGTGTACGGCACCGTGTCCACCATGTCCACCTTCGTGATCCTCTTCGCCTTCAGCAAATTTGAAGAACTTTACATAGGCTTCGATGTACTCTCGTCCAGCTTTCACATCATTGACATTGAAATTCCTTAATGCAATAGCCTTGTTGAAACGCTCAGTCAACTCGGCACGGTCTTTTTGGGGTACCAGTGCTTTCACCGGTGTCAGGTTGCCCGTGGCAATAGCTTTGTCGGCTGCTGCAATCTTGGGATCAATAGGCGTGCCTACAGGTTTAACGCCAGTGAAGGGAACACCTTCTCCTGCACGGTGAATGCGAACGAGTGTTTCAAAAAATGATTTGTCGGCGAGTTTTTGAGCCTCTGGACTTAAAACTCGTACTTTCATTGTCTGATTGAAAGCATCTTTGATTTCAGCTTCATCGGTTTCAGGAACCCATTTCAATACGATGTTTACATTATTTTCTTGTATTGCTTTCTGGGCATCTTTAACCAAAGGACCTTCCATCGTATCACAGTGTGCAAAGGCCGTATTCGGTGCAAGCGCTAATAAAATCATTACCATGAATAGGTAAACTTTCTTCCATCCTTTTCCTTGATTTCTTGTTGAGTTGTCCATAACAACTACCATTTCTTGTTTTTTCATCTTTATTGTGTTTAATGATTTATTAATATTTTGAATGTTTGTAATATTCTCGTAATGATGCGCGTTACGTTGTGCATCGTGTCGTAAATCAACGTAATTTGATTTTCCTGATAATTATTTGCTTATTCAACATATTTACGACAAAGATATCTCTCCCGTCATCCATAAACCGTAACCCAGGTTACACTCCAAAGATTATAACAATGTTTAACGCTGTTGAATATTAGAAATAGTTGTCGAACGGTTTGACGAAAGGAATCATTATAAATTCGTCGAACTCATGTTATTTATTCTTATGTTTGTAAAGTAATTAACATCATTGGCAAAGAAACTTCGGCATCGATGAAAGTTATTATGAATTCGATTATTGTATCTCACTTTAATATATGAACTAAACCTCGTTGTAGTTAGGTAACTTTCCATTTGTGATTCAAATTGATTCATGAGGTAAAACAAATTGAAACACGCGCTGAATCAAATTGAATCACATCGTGTTTCAATTTGAATTACTAGCGCGTTATTGCTTCGTTGATACCTCTACGGTGCTTGTCGACTTTGTTTTGCAAAGCAATTGCTCTGAAAATCAGGATCGAGTGCTTTATTATGCCATTGAAAAAGCCATTGGTTCAAGATCAATACTTGAGCCAATGGCTAAAAAACATTATGAGGACTATCGAACTTCTTCTCTAAAGTCTTCTTAGATGAAAAGGTTCACGTTGGCTTGGTCAGCTCTCTCCATATAGGTAGCGACACCGCCAACGGTCACACCATCCAATAACTCATCCTTTTTGATTCCCATCATGTCCATGGTCATCTGACAGGCAATGAACTCCACACCGTTATCAAGAGCCTGCTGGCGCAAGGATTCGAGTGAATCAATGTTTTTCCTACGCATGATGTAACGCATCATCCGATCACCAATGCCGAACATACTCATGCGAGAGAGTTTTAGCTTCAGCGAGTTGGATGGTAACATCCATGAGAACATGCGACCGAAGAAGTCTTTCTCTACCTTTGGTTTATGTTCTTTCTTTAGGACGTTCAATCCCCAGAAAGTAAAGAATATCGACACTTTTTTGCCAGTGGCGGCGGCTCCGTTGGCCAGCACGAATGTAGCAATGGCACGATCTAGGTCGTCACTAAACATGATGAGCGTCTTGTTGCCACCAATCAATGGCTTAGCAACGGCATTGGGATCAACCTGACCTTTCTCGATGACTACCGTGTGATAGCCATTCTCGTCAGTCATTGACACCAAACGATTTCCAGTGGTACGACACCAAGCCTCTGCGTCTCTAGGGAATCCGGCATCTGTAGCTTTCACCTCCACACAGCAACCTGGGTTGATATCGTCCACGGCTTGTTTCAATTTCATGATAGGACCGGGGCAACTTAGTCCGCATGCATCAAGCTTCAATGTTTCCATATGGTAGTCACCGCCACATTTGCAGTCATCTGTCTCGATAACCTCTTCTTGCATTGGGGCATTGACAATGGGTTGTGTGGAAAGCTCGTATGATTTGTAACCACCGGAAAGGTTCACTACATTCTCAAAGCCACGACCCAAAAGGATGCGCTGAGCTACGTAGCCACGTAGTCCAACCGCACAATAGATGACGATGCGCTTGTCCTTAGGTACTTCGTTGATGCGGTCGCGAAGATCGTCTACCGGGATATTCACGGCACCTTCAATATTTCCTAAAGCAAACTCTGATTCAGTACGAACGTCGAGCAAGAATACGTCTTTGCGATCCATATCGCGGAGTTCTCGCCAATAGATCACTGGCATAGAACCATTGATGATGTTGCAAGCGGCATAGCCAGCAATGGCTATTGCGTCTTTGGCGGCAGAGAAGGGAGGGGCATAAGCATGTTCCAACTTCACAAGGTCATAGACCGTACCGCCATGTTTGATGATTAAAGACAATTGATCGATACGCTTATCTACCCCGTCATGGCCTACACACTGCCCCCCATAAAGTTTTCCGCTTTCTGGATCAAAGGTAAGTTTTGTGGTGATTTGGAACGAGCCTGGGTAATATCCGGCATGTGCAACCGTCCAAGTGGTTGAGCTCTTGAAAGGTATCATCAGTTTCTTCAGTTGCTTGGCTGGCATTCCTGTAGCGCCTACAGTGATATCAAATACTTTTGCAACTGAAGTGCCTATGGCTCCTTCATATTCCTCTTTGTTGCCATAGACCATGTTATCGCCTACGATACGGCCCTGGCGGTTGGCAGGGTTGGCAAGATAGTTGAGCCATGAAATTCCTGTCAATGGGCTAGGATACTCTATGGCATCGCCTACGGCATACACGTCCTTGGCAGATGTCTCGAGATACTTGTTTACCTTAATGCCTTTCTGGCCCAGTTCAATTCCTGCTTCTTGAGCCAAACTTACGGATGGTCTCACACCGATAGATAACAACACAATGTCAGCGACTATACTTTCGCCTTGACCGAAGAACACACGAAGACGATTGCCTTCTTGTTCGAAATGGTCAACCCCCTTACTAAGATGGAGACCAACCCCCTTATCCATCAAGTGACGGTGAACATGAGATGCAATGGAGAAATCAACAGGAGCCATCACCTGGTCGCTCATCTCCACGATAGAAACATGGGCGCCAGCATCGTGTAAATTCTCGGCCATCTCAAGCCCGATGAAACCTCCACCCACAACAACCGCTTCACGAACTTTATTTCCAGTGATGTATGTCTTGATGCGATCGGTATCCTCCACATTACGAAGGGTAAAGATTCCGGGAAGGTCTATGCCTGGCAATGGAGGACGCAACGCAGTTGAACCAGGAGACAGAAGAAGACGATCGTAACTCTCCGTGTACTCGCTGCCATCGGCACGGCGGATCTTCACGGTCTTAGCATCAGTGTCAATAGCCATGGCTTCGTTTTCCACGCGCACGTCTACATTGAAACGTCGACCGAATGATTCGGGTGTTTGCACAAAAAGATTTTCGCGTTCTGCTATTGTTCCACCAATATAATAAGGAAGTCCGCAGTTAGCGTAAGAAATATACTTACCCTTCTCCAACAAAATAATTTCTGCCAATTCGTCGGCTCTTCTAATTCTTGCGGCGGCTGTGGCACCCCCTGCGACACCCCCAATAATCACATGTTTCATAATCTACATACTATCCGTTAAATGTTTTGCTTTCTCATTCGAAAAAAAATCTCTTTTCATATATGATTGATGCGTTATCCTATATTTTGCAATCAAATCAGTTTCCACTGGAAAACGATGCAAAGTTACTACTTTCTACTTTATTAACCAATGTTCAATAGGATATTAATTGTACTTACAACTATTTTTAACAGGAAATTATTTACAGATGGAATAAATTATAAAAAATACAGAATTATTGACTTTTTACTTGGCATAACAGCATTTTGGTATTATCTTTGCATAGTAGGAATATATATTTCAAAGTGCAAGAGCGTATTCATCAATAGGTATAACACACCCACTGCACAGGACGAAATCAAGTCAAAATGAAGAATATTAAGGATAAAAAGTTCGGGGGCGAGCGCCCTCTATTTGGTGTTAGGGACACAAGTCTTGAAAATATTGAGATTGCCGACGGAGAGTCTGGCATTAAATGTTGTGAGAATATCACTTGCGATAATTCGCGTTTTTATGGAAAATACCCTTGGTGGCATGTTGATAATAGCGTAATTACTAATTGCTATTTTGCTCCTGCAAGTCGCTCTGCAATATGGTATAGCAACGATATGATCATGAAAGATACGGTGATCGATGGTCCAAAGTTCTTCCGAGAAATGAATAATCTGTCTTTAGAGAACGTGAAGCTTACAGATGCAGACGAAACATTTTGGAGAGTCGACGGACTAAAGCTCAAGAACGTGGAACTTCACGGAGGCACTTATCCATTTATGTTTTCGAAGAATATCTATGTCGATGGGCTTTGGAGCGACAGTTTTTATATGTTCCAATATTGCCAGAACGTAGAAGTTCATAATGCAAAGATAGTGACCCGCGATGCTTTTTGGGAATGTGAGAACGTGACTGTTTACGACTCAGATCTGAATGGTGAATATATGGCTTGGCACTCAAAGAACATCAAGCTAGTGCGTTGCCATATTTCAGGTGAACAGCCTTTCTGCTACATGGATAACATTACATTGGAAGACTGTACTTTTGATGTAGAGAGCGATCGTATCTTTGAGGATTGCACCAATATCAATGCAGATATCCGTGGCACAATAACCAATATCAAAAACCCCATCTCTGGACGTATCGTAGTGGATAAAGTAGGCTCTATAACTTATGATGAGTTTGCTAAAGGACATGACTGCGAAATAGTGGAGAGAACATAACGATAGGAGGATCTCACATGAGTCAATTTGACAAGATTATCAATCGCCGACACACTGGATCAGTTAAATGGGACTATGTAGCCGATGACGTATTGCCGCTTTGGGTGGCAGACATGGATTTTGAAGCTGCGCCTGCCATCAAGCAGGCTGTATTGAATCGTGCTGAGCATGGTGTCTTTGGATACGCCAAGGTGGAAGACGACTACTATGAGGCTGTAACCTCATGGTTCCATAGACGTCACCAATGGGACATCCAGCGTGACTGGATCATTTATACCACTGGCGTGATACCTGCTCTGAGCTGTGCCATAAAGGCGATCACACTTCCAGGAGAGAAGGTTTTGATACAGACGCCGGTCTATAACCATTTCTTTTCGTCCATCAGAAATCAAGGATGTGAAATCTTGGAGAATGAATTGGTAAGGCAAGAAGATACGTATGAAATTGACTTTGTTGACTTCGAAGCAAAGTGTGCAGACGAGAAAACCACAGCATTTGTACTTTGTAATCCTCATAACCCCGCAGGTAGAGTATGGCATAAGGATGAGTTGGAGCGCATGGGAGCCATTTGTGCCAAGTACAATGTACGTGTTATAAGTGATGAAATTCATTGCGAACTTGTCATGCCGGGAAACACTTTCATTCCCTTTGCTTCGGTAAACGCATTGAATCAAAGCAACAGCGTGACACTTAACTCTCCCACAAAGAGTTTCAATATCGCTGGATTGCAAATAGCCAATATCATTTGCAGTGACAATGAGATGCGCCGTCGAGTGGATCGGGTTGTCAATATTTATGAGGTTTGTGATGTTAATCCATTTGGTCCTGTGGCTCTGAAGGCAGCTTATAACGAAAGCGAGGCATGGATAGACGAACTCAACGAGTACCTCTGGGGTAATTATCAGTTGCTCAAGACATATTTTGCCGAACATCTGCCACAATCAAAAGTCCTTCGCCTGGAAGGTACATACCTAGCATGGGTGGACATCAGTGCGCTTGGCATGACTAGCAAGCAGGTGACAAAGAAACTATTGAAAGAGGGTAGAGTCTTTGTCAACGATGGTCCATTGTATGGTAATAAGACAGGTGAAGGATACTTTCGCATCAACCTTGCTAGCCCTCGCGCTGTGCTGCAAGATGGTTTGGAGCGTATAGCAAGTACACTTGGAGATAAGAAATAAGATTACCGAGGAGTATTTGAAAACAATTGAGGCAGCATCCGATTTGGATGCTGCCTCAATTGTTTTTGTAAACCGCTCTTGTTAATTTCCTATTCCATAGACTTGGCAACACTTTTGCGTAGTTTGCCCACAGCCTTTTCCAATGAAATGGTTGGCTCGATGATATTGTAATTCTCCCAAAACAGAGGATCATTGAAATAATTTACCTTGTCGTAATAAGAGTCGCGAGCGGAGAAACTGTCACGTCCCTTTATGCGAACAGCTTCAGCTGCTTGATCCGTTACGACCATCTCTGATACCACTTCATAGCCCGAATGGAAGAGTTTACGTTTCCAGTCGCAGTTGAATCGCATCTGTGATCGGATGTAGCTAATGCGAGTAATACCATCAGTGGTCTGATAATTGATGATGGTTTTGAGCTCCTTTGGACGGAACCTTACTCCGACAGGTTTGCTATATAGCATAAATCTTGAGGCCTTATCACTATTTTCCATGTCCAGATCTAACTCGACCCTTGAGAAAGCGAGAGTCTCACTGTCGATGAATAGCTTACCATAGTAGAGTGCGAAAGGTGTTACTCGATTAGGCGCAAACCTTACTACTTCATGGCGCCTGTTATTGATAGTGACAGGTGCGTCCATCTGCCATGAATAGTTTGACAGTTCTTCCTCATTGAACAACATCTCTTTGTTCTTAACAATGTCCATCATGAGTGGAATGACGGGACCTCCCTGTAGTTTGGCACCCAGGGTGTCAGCATCCTTTGTACTTACCAGTCGCCTGCCTTTGATGATAGATACATTGTCTGAATTGACTGATTCGTCATAGGAAGTCTTGTACATATCCAGAATGCCTTCTGAGACATAGATAAACCGACGTCCTTTCATCGTTGTCTCCCTATAGAACCCCTTGAACAATTCAGGTTTCTGACTATAGTTGTTGGGGATTTTAGCGATAGCGCGTTTAACCAACTGGAATGGGTACTCCGGACTCACTACAACCTCATTAAGCATCACTGCGGTGCGAGAAATGTTGATTTGTAGTTCTTCATTATTAGCTGGCACGGGTACAATAGTAGTCTTGTAACCCACATGAGAAATAGTGAGGGTGAGAGTTTGCTTGGGTACTTTTATGAGAAATTCTCCATCTTCGTTGGTCACAGTGGCGACGTTAGAGCCTGTCGCCATAATACTCACATGTGCTAATTTTTTACCATTATCGGCATCACGCACAGCTCCAAAAATATTAGTTAACGTCTGTCCGTTTACCGTGACGCCTAGCGTAAGAAGTAATAGGGACAGGAAAAGTTGTTTGGTTAGATTTGTTTTCATTGGTAACCTCCTTAATTTACGCCCTAAATATAATACTTTTTTCTTATATATACGCTATCAATCAACAAAATATGTCATTTTTAACAATCATTGGGTTTAGACCAATTTGATGATTTTTATTGTCAAGAAGATAATTGAATTCGTTTGTTTTTGATGCTCGAAGAATAATAGATAAAGAGGCAATCTGTTCTTACAAAAAAGAAACGACCGGCTGCATAATGCGGCCGGTCGTTGATAAAGATTTTTCTGTAATTAATTACAGGTTGGGGTTATCATTTTTCCACTCGGATACAGCAGGAACGATATCGAGATCGATGATTTCTTGACGCATATCTGTTAGGTGCTGATATGACTTCTGAAGAGCTGCGATTTCGTCCTCGGTACCTACTGGCTCAACATAGTGAACACCAGTTGAATCGATAGTTGTAGGCATAGCCATCATTACATTGTGGAAACCAAGCTTGTCGTCATTAACATAGCAACCTGCTGGCAAAGTAAACTTCTCACCACCCATAGCAGCTTCCATCATCTTTACAGAGAGATAAGCGGGACTCTGGAATGAGCTACGGCCACGAAGATTGATGATGTTTGAACCACCTTGAACGGCAGCTGTGCGAATCTCTTGCCAACGCTCCTCGGTAAGACCGAATTCTGACAATGGCTTGCCATCAATCCTAACTTGAGAGTTGAATGGAGCCATTTGTTCACCGTGACCACCATAGGTGTATGCACCGGTAACCTTATCCTGCTGAACATTGTACTCCTTAGCAAAAGCTTCCTGAAGACGAGTAGAGTCGAGAGAAGCAAGTGAGCTCAATTGGTTTGGCTTCAAACCAGAGTGGATGAGGGCTGTCAAAGCAGTTACGTCGGCAGGGTTGAAGATCACAACTACGAAGTTTACATCTGGGCAGTACATCTTGATATAGTCACCAAACTCAGCAGCGATCTTGCAATTACCTTTCAACAAATCCTCACGAGTCATACCTGCCTTACGGGGAGCGCCACCTGAAGAGAGGATGTATTTGGCACCTGTGAAGGCTTCTTTAGGATCGGTAGTCCAGGTAATGTTAATTCCAGGGAAGGCACACTGCAAAAGTTCTTCTGTTACACCCTCCACGCCGGGGCCATAAATGTCATAGAGACATACGTTAGGTGTAAGATGGAGCATTGCTGCGCATTGTGCCATGTTTGAACCAATCATACCGCCGGCACCGACGATAAGTAATTTGTCATTTGTTAAAAAGTTCATAATTACAATATTATATTAATTGACTGTATAAATTTTTGTTGTTATCCGCAGAAATATTGGTGTAAAAACCTCACTTTTTGCGATTGCAAAGTTACAAAATATCAAGGTGATAAAACTATTTATTATATTATTAATTTGTTGTTTATTCTTAAAAACCGTATCTTTGTCATGTGTGATTTACAAAAAGAAAGATCGATGAAAATACAGCAACGTATATCTGATTTGCGGGAGGTGATGAAACGCGAGCACCTCGATGCTTTTGTGTTCCCAAGTACTGATCCTCATAACAGCGAGTATGTGCCCGACAGATGGAAGGGTCGCGAATGGATTAGTGGGTTCGATGGGTCTGCAGGCACAGCGGTTGTAACCATGACCAGTGCTGCTCTTTGGACAGACAGCCGTTATTTTCTTGCTGCAGCTGACCAATTGTCCGGCACAGAGTTTCAGCTCATGAAACTCAAAATGCCAGGAACGCCAAGCATTGCAGAGTGGTTAGGTCAGGAATTACGTGACAAAAACGGCGCGCAGGTTGGCGTGGACGGCATGGTCAATAGCACCGAAAGCGTTGAATCACTCATTACCGATCTACGTCGAGATGGTGGTATCACAGTACGAACGAATTTTGATCCGCTATCCATCATATGGAAAGATCGTCCAGTAGTACCACAAAACAAAGTGGAAATTCAATCGCTTAAGTATGCTGGTGAGCTTGCAAAGTCAAAGCTAAACAGAATTAGAAAGGCCTTACGACAACTCCATGCGGAAGGAATGTTGGTGTCTGCCTTGGATGATGTGGCGTGGACACTTAACCTGAGAGGTACTGATGTGCATTGCAATCCTGTCTTTGTGGGTTATCTCCTTATTTCTCCTAATGAAACAACGCTCTATAGTAATAAGGAGAAGCTCACACCAGAGATTGTTGATTATCTCTCCGAACAGGGTGTAGATTTTCATGATTACAAAGATGTGGAGAAAGGTCTGGAAGACTATTTTGCTTACAATATACTGTTAGATCCCTCAGAAACCAACTACTCGCTGTATCATCATGTTCATACTCAGGAAATTGTGCGCCATAAGTCACCAATACCTGCAATGAAGTCGGTCAAAAATGATGCCGAGATTCGTGGCTACCGCAATGCCATGTTGCGTGATGGCATCGCCATGGTGAAATTCCTTCGATGGCTCAAGCCTGCGGTAGTTGCTGGTGGACAAACTGAGATTAGCGTGGATAGGAAACTCACTTCCTTGCGAGCCGAACAATCATTGTTTCGAGACATTAGTTTCGACACAATTGCAGGGTATGGCGAACATGGTGCCATTGTCCACTATGAGGCAACGCCAGAGACAGACATACCATTGCAGCCGCGTGGATTTCTTCTACTTGATAGTGGAGCACAATATCAGGATGGCACCACAGATATTACACGCACAATTGCCTTAGGGCCTCTTACCGACGAGGAACGACATATCTATACGCTTGTACTGAAAGGTCATATTCAGATTGAACTCTGTAAGTTTCCTGCGGGAGCAAGCGGCACTCAACTCGACATTCTGGCAAGGGAGCCAATGTGGAGAGAGGGAATTAACTACTTGCATGGCACGGGTCATGGAGTGGGAGCATACCTCAATGTGCATGAGGGACCTCATCAGATACGCATGGAATATATGCCGGCACCTCTTGTGGCGGGAATGACGGTTACTGATGAGCCAGGCATTTACTTACCCGGGCGCTTTGGGGTACGTGTCGAGAATACCTTGTTAATTACACCTTACAAAGAAACGGAATTTGGACAGTTCCTACAATTCGAGTCATTAACGCTCTGCCCAATTGATACTTCGCCTATCATTTGCGAAGAATTATTACCCGAGGAGATAGCGTGGCTTAACGATTATCACCGCCGTGTCTATGATGAGCTGTCACCATATCTGGAAGATGATGATCGTGAATGGTTGAAATTGGCAACAAAAGAAATATAATCTTCTAAAAATTATTATAGTTCTTCCTTGCTGTTATAGGCATCAATAGCATCTTTCACCGAGCCATGCACCAACAGCATGGCCTTGGCGTGGTCGTAGCCTATGCCAAGTTCTTCAACTATCATACGAGTACCTCGGTCCACAAGTTTCTGATTGGTGAGTTGCATGTTCACCATCTTGTTGCCTTGGACACGTCCGAGCTTAATCATGGCGGCAGTAGAGATCATGTTTAAAATCATCTTTTGCCCCGTGCCAGATTTCATCCGGGAAGACCCTGTGACGAACTCAGGACCCACAATCATTTCAATTGCCACGTCAGATTCTGCTGCTAGTGGCGTATCAGGATTGCTAGTGATACATCCAGTGAGGATTCCACGTTCATGCGCTTCATGCAACGCCCCTACAACATAGGGGGTTGTGCCTGAAGCAGCAATCCCAATTACAATGTCACGTCGTGTGATTTTGTGCTCCTCTAACTCCTTCCAACCTTGCATCGGGTCATCTTCTGCATTCTCCACGGAATGACGTAGGGCGGTATCACCACCTGCAATTAGGCCTAAAACGAGTGAGGGCGGCACTCCAAAAGTGGGGGGCAGCTCTGAGGCATCGAGCACTCCGAGACGTCCACTGGTGCCTGCACCAATATAAAATATGCGTCCACCGCGCCTCATCCGTCCAACAATAAGGTGGACAAGCTCTTCTATCTTTGGTAGACAATTTCGCACGACGAGTGCCACTTTTTGGTCTTCAGTATTGATGCCATTGAGCAATTCGCCAACCGACTTATGTTCTAGGTTATCATATAGCGATTCTTGCTCTGTTATCTTTATCATAGCTGCACTTGCACTCCTCTCCAATTTTTGATTGTTATGCTATTGTTTTATAACATTTAGACTATGAACATCATAGATCTTGGTGGTATTTTACCAAGCCGTCGAGTGGAGCTTTTACTATACTGCCAACGATGAGGCCTGTAGCCAGAGCAGTTTCCTCAAGCACCTTATGATAATATATCGCTATGGAACCAATGAAATGCACAGGCGTTCCCTCGTACTCGTATTGCATAACGTTGCGTCGAATGAAGGCATCAAACGCACCAAGCACCAGCTTATGCACTGATTCATCGGTTATGTTATCCTCCAAGAACTTATTGAGTGAAGCGAGAAACCTGTTGGGAAAAGGGTGCCGGTATACACGGTCGATAATCTCGGCGGGAGTAAGCTTATACTCTTCAAGGAATTTTTCCTTTAGACCCGGCGTCATCTGGTTCTTCAAGAGATTACCCACCATGAGTTTTCCCAGGTTTGCGCCACTCCCTTCGTCACCCAGAATAAAGCCGAGCGGAGAGACGTTTGCTGTAATTTGGATTCCATCAAAGTAGCAAGAGTTGCTGCCAGTCCCAAGGATACATACGATGCCCGCATTGTGTTGGCACACGCTTCGTGCAGCTCCGAGCATATCACTGGCTACCTCGATTGTGCCGGTGTCTTGGAATGCTCCTGCCAAGGCATCGTGAACAATAGGCGATTTCTCTGGCGTGCAACCGGCACCATAGAAATATATACCATCAATGGAAGGCAGATTATTTCCCAATTCCTTCTGCAATGATGGAATGAGGCTAGTCTGAAGGTCTGCCAAAATTTCTTTCTGGCTTTGATAGAAGGGATTAATGCCCTTAGTGGAGACAAACACTGATGGTTTGTTGTTAAAAGATAAGCACCAATCAGTTTTGGTAGAGCCGCTGTCAGCGATTAGAATAGTATTGTTCATGATGTTTTGTATCTGAATGTAAATTTGCTTTTTGGAGGGAATGATATGTGATTAATCTTTTGGCAAAGGAAAAGAGGGGGGTAAGCTAGTAACTTTCCAAATGCGCTAATATATAGTCTTGCTGTGCTACTTTATTTCTTTCCATACTCTGGATTGATGCGACGATCAGCCAGGAATGTTACTACCAGGGTGGCAATACAGCAAACCATAACCATCCAGAAAAAGTTGGCATATCCAATGCTCTCCTGAATAAAACCGGCAAACATCCCAGGAATCATCATGCTTAGGGCCATGAATGCCGTACAGATGGCATAGTGAGAAGTTTTAAACTCTCCCTCACTGAAGTAAATCATATAGAGCATATATGCCGTGAAACCAAATCCGTAACCAAACTGCTCGACTGCTATGGCAGTAGAAATGGTAACAATATTGGATGGTTGTGCTACCGCCAAGTAAACGAATGTAAGGCAGGGTAGGGTCATACAGAATGCCATCCACCAGATAGACCTCTTAAGTCCCACTTTGGAAGCATAAATGCCACCAAGTATGCCGCCAATCGTAAGGGCAAGGACGCCGATGGTACCATATGCAATCCCGACCTCTGCCGTGCTAAGACCTAAGCCGCCGCCATCCTTTTGGGCGACGAGAAAGGGCATGCACATTTTGATAAGGAAGGCCTCGGGAAGGCGATAGAGCAGCATGAAGATGATAGCTAACAGCACTCCGGGCTTTTTGAAGTAGGTGGAAAATGTCCGTCCAAATTCATGGAGCACATCTTTAGTACTATTTGACTTTGCATCAGTGAGTGTAGGTCTGTCTGTCGACACGCGTGGTATGAAGAAGGTGTGGTATAAGGTGATGCCGCTGAACAGCAGTGCTGTAACACCCATTGTTACCTGCCAAGACAAAGGTATGTTTTTTTGACTTAGTTCGATCCAGCCAGCAAGGGCTACCAATACACCCTGTCCGAAAATGGAAGATAGTCTGTAGAATGTGCTGCGAATACCAACGAAGGCAGCCTGGTCATTCTGCGAGAGTGCCAACATGTAAAATCCATCGGCGGCAATGTCATGGGTGGCGGAAGCAAAAGCAGTGATGATGAACAGTAACAATGTAACTGTGAACAAACTGATAGGAGTTTGCCCGGATGCAATCATCGCTGAATTAGGATGAGGCATAGTTAATGTGAGTATGATGAAGGTCACCGACATAATCATCTGCATTGTGATCGTCCACCACCTCTTTGTCTTAATAATGTCTACAAACGGGCTCCAGAATGGCTTGATGGTCCACGGCAGGTAAAGCAGACTTGTAAAGAGAGCCATCTGACCATTGGGCACACCCATCTTGGCGAGCATGAGGACTGAGATGTTATTGACTAGGAAATAAGGAATGCCCTCGGCAAAATAAAGGGTAGGAATCCAAAGCCATGGGCTACGTGTAGATGATTTCATCTTGTTTTTATTGTTGTAGTTGTGGTGTTTATGGTCGGTATATCGGTCATTGTCGGTTTGACCTCAGGCGGCGACACTTGGCGTTATGTCCATGTCGCCGTGCTTTACGATGCAAAGATAGCGTCTTCTGATCGGTTGCCAAAGACAATCGACCTTTTTTTGTCTGCTGTCGCTCGCCCCCTTTATCTGTCGGGCCATGAGGATGCAGCGGACTTGTCGTACCGTTTCCTTCGTAGATACATGGACTGTCATTGTGCAAGGAAAATCAGTTGTTCTCTTACTTTTTGATTTCGAAAAATGACAGGCAGAATAAGCCCTTTTAGAGGGTGGCGTACGCCTTGAGGGGTGGAATGGAATAGGTTTTATCTCAACATCACACATCAGGATCTGCGTTTACTATCTTTGAGGGTGTGTCAAAACAGGCA
>DHOP01000024.1 GCA_002407775.1 Prevotella sp. UBA5387 | reverse complement strand
AAAGTAAATCTGATATAAGTCACCGTTAGTATCCTTTTGAAACACTCGTCTCAGAATACTTCTTCGAAATCTTTTATTTCGCCTCCTCGCTCGGATGTACAGGCTTCTTTCTTTCTTTTTCTAAACACTTTTGTTTAAATAAACCGTTTGCACAAAAACTGTATCAAGTAACTTGTGCTTGTGTTATCAGTTTTCCTATCTTTTATTGATGATTAAGCTGATTTCATGATGACAAATGGAATGATACTGCGTCTATAATAAGAAACAATAGATATTAATTTTAAGGTAACAATGAAACACAATTTATTACTTGCTGCATGCGCCCTGATGTTTAGTCCTATGGCTATGCATGCTCAGTATCCTCAGATTACTGATGAGGCGCAAGCTCATATAGATTCTCTGAAGGCTGCATGGACCAGGCACTCAGATGAGGCTTGGGAAAAGGCTCTTCCCACAGTGATGAAGGAGGCAAAAGAAGGTCGTCCTTATGTGCCTTGGGCATCGCGTCCCTACGACTTGCCACAAGCCCAAATTCCTTCATTTCCAGGAGCAGAGGGTGGTGGTATGTATTCCTTCGGAGGACGTAATGGAAAAGTTATCACAGTGACCAATTTGAATGACGATGGTGAAGGCTCTTTCAGATGGGCCTGTGAGCAAGGTGGAGCCCGTATCATCGTATTTAATGTGAGTGGTGTGATAAGATTGAAAACTCCAATATTCGTTCGTGCTCCTTATGTAACGATTGCTGGACAGACGGCTCCGGGCAATGGTATTTGCATTGCTGGTGAAAGTTTTCAGGTTAATACTCATGATGTAGTAGTTCGTCATATGCGTTTCCGTCGTGGAGAAACCAACGTTTGGTATCGCGAGGACAGCTTTGGGGGCAATCCAATTGGCAACATTATGATTGACCATTGCTCTTGCGAATGGGGACTCGATGAAAATATCTCCTTCTATCGTCATATGTATAGTCCAGGAGCAGATTATACAGAACTGAAGTTGCCAACTGTAAATGTAACTATCCAGAACACAATTTCGGCTAAGGCTCTTGATACCTACAATCATGCGTTCGGATCGACTCTTGGTGGTGAAAATTGCTCTTTCGTGCGTAACCTTTGGGCCTCGAACAGTGGACGTAATCCTTCTGTTGGCTGGAATGGTATTTTCAATTTCGCGAATAACGTAATTTACAACTGGGTGCACCGCTCTATCGACGGAGGTGATTATACAGCCCAGTTCAATATCATCAATAACTACTTCAAGCCAGGTCCACTTACACAGAAGGACTCTCCAGTTGGACACCGCATTCTTAAACCCGAATCAGGCCGTAGCCGTCTTGACTATAAGCAATATGGGCGAGCATACGTAGAAGGTAATATCATGGAAGGCTTTCCTGATGTGACAGCTGACAACTGGAATCGTGGTGTACAGGTGGAAGATGAGGATGGTACTCAGGGATATACTGAGTTTATGCGTTCGACAAGCCCTTTGGCTATGCCTTATTTCAGACTAATGAGCGCAAAGGGAGCCTATGATTATGTTCTTGACAATGCTGGAGCTACTGTTCCATGCAGAGATGAGGTAGATCAAAAGGTTATCGAAGAGGTACGTACAGGTAAGGCTTATTATGTAAAGAAACTTCCGAAAGAAAATCCTTATGGCAATAACTGGGGTCTCTCACCAAAGAGCCAAGATAAAGATGGTCTGTTTAAGTATCGTCGTCTCCCTAAGGACTCATACAAAGATGGCATTATCTCTTCACCAGAGCAGATGGGTGGATATCCTGTATATCAAGGAACACCGTACGTAGACTCTGATAAAGATGGAATGCCTGATGCTTGGGAGAAAGCCAATGGGTTGAGTCCTAACGATCCTTCAGATGCCAATGGTGATATTAATGGTGATGGTTATACGAATATTGAAAAGTATATCAATGGCATTGATACAAAAGTAAAGGTGGACTGGAGAAACCTCAATAATAACTATGATACCCTTGCAGAAAAGGGAAAACTCATGTAATAATTGGAGTTATATGTTTCTAAAAAGAATAGGATTAATACCAATTGTTGCTCTGCTAGCACTTTCATTGCATGCTCAGGTAGCTTTGGACAGTGTCGGACGTGATGCTGGATACGTGAAGACAATTATTGGCCGTTCTCAGAAAATTGTGGATGGTCTGAAGTTGGAGGATTTTGAAGCTAGGAATAATGTGTTGAACATTATAAGTAATCGCTACTTCTTGATCAATGATTTGGAAGCAAAGAACAAACCGAATTCAACAGAGCTTAACGCTGAACTTTATAAGCATCATTTTGAGTTCTCCGCTCAATTGGCCAACTATCTGAATGATTCCCAAATTGAGAGCGTCAAAGATGGACTTACTTACGGAGTTGTGCCAAAGACATATCAAGCTCATATAGAGATGATACCATCTCTCAAAGAGAATGAGAAGCTTCAGATTCTAAACTGGCTAAAAGAAGCACGGGAATTTGCTATTGATGCAGGTGACTCAAAGAGCAAGCATGCATGGTTTGGAAAGTATAAGGGTCGTATCAACAATTGGTTGGCTAAATGTGGATATGATTTGAAGGCAGAGCGTGAGGCGTGGTATAAACGTATCGAAGCTGCCAAGAAGAAATAAATAATTTAGGTTGGAGATGAATAAAATCACAGTATTCGTTCTCATGATAGTGGGGGTTGTGCAGGCTTATGCACAACCTTTACCATTAGATTACAGCTATGTAGGCTATCGTATGTCCGAACATCAGATACCTGATGCTGATGTTAAAGTATATGTACCTTATAAGTCTAGTTTTCAGAGTGCGAGGATACAGAAAGCGATAGACTATGTTAGTCAGTTAAAACCCGACCGTAAAACAGGATTGCGTGGTGCAATATTACTTGATGCAGGTGATTATATACTAGACAGGCCATTACGAATTGCAAAGAGTGGTGTAGTATTACGTGGTCAGGGTAGGAATAATACTTTTCTTCACAAAAAAGGTTTTGATCGTGGGGCTGTTGTCTATATTGAAGGCGTGGATAATCGTATCGGAACTGATACATTTACTTTAGATCATCAGATGGTGGTTGGAAGTAAAGATTTAAAGTTTGTCTCTAAGCTTGGCACCCATCGCGATTTGAAGGTAGGTGATGAAGTGATTATTGCTCGTTCATCTACAAAAGAATGGATTGACCTTCTCAATTGTAGTACATTTGGTGGTGGTCAAGATTTGGGCTATTGGGGTTGGCATCCAGGAGAGGTTGACCTTGAATGGACTCGTCGTTTGACAAATGTCGAGGGAAATCAGGTTAGTCTAGATGCACCACTAAGTATGACGCTTGATAAAAAGTGGTCAGACACTCGTTTAATAAGATATGTTTGGCCTGGGCGAATCGAGGATTCGGGAGTAGAAAACCTATCACTCATTTCAGACTATGATACCCTTCATCTTAAAGACGAAGACCATGCATGGGACGGGGTTTACATTGCTAATGCACGAAATTGCTGGGTGCGTCTTGTCGATTTCCGTCATTTTTCAGGTTCTGCTGTTGTAATACAGAGAAGTGGATCGCAGATTACAGTAGAGGATTGTACATCCAAAGAGCCAGTTTCAGAGATTGGAGGTTATCGTCGTCGTACTTTCCTTACTTATGGAGAGAAATGTCTGTTTCAGCGACTACATTCGGAAGATGGCATTAATGATTTTGCAGCTGGGTTTATAGCAGCAGGACCTAATGCCTTTGTCCAGTGCGAATCTCAAAGGTCATTAGGATTTAGTGGGTCGGTAGGTTCATGGGCAACTGGCTTGTTGTATGATGACGTTAATATAGACGGTAATGACCTCAGGTTTTGCAATCTTGGAATTGAGAAGTATGGTACAGGCTGGAATACATCCAATAGTTTAGCTTATCAATGCACAGCTTCTGGTATCTTTGCAGATAGTTTGCCTGATGGTTCAAATAATCATGTTTATGGATGTTGGGCGCAATTCTGTGGTACAGGTGATTATCAGGAATCTAATAATCACGTCAAGCCATGGAGTATCTTTGCGGCTCAGTTGGAAAAACGTATAGGGGAGAAAGCGGCCTTGATTGCTCGAACGCATGAGAGAAATACGGATGCCTCTAGCAGTCCAACATTTGAGGAGGCACAAGAAATGGCACGAAGGGCACATGAGCCACCCATCACAATGGATGCATGGATTGATAGTGCACGGTTTACTGCTTCGACTAATGCAGATGGTGTCAAGAATGTGGACCGGATTAATGACTTTGCCTCTGTTGAACAAATAACACCAAAAGAGTATAATATTGTTGACGGTCGACTAATAGTAGATGGTCAACTGCTTGTTGGTGGACGGCATGATTCGCCTTGGTGGAATGGTCGCGTGAAATATTCAGCTACCCAAAAGGCACCTTATGCTTTGACTCGTTTTGTACCAGGCATGGAACAAAAGGGAACGACTGATCGTGTTGATAGTGTCGTGGCAACAATGCAACGAGAAGGAACTGTAATCTATAATCAGAATTATGGCTTATGGTATGATCGTCGTCGTGATGATCACGAGAGAGTTCGAAGGCGAGACGGAGATGTTTGGGGCCCATTCTATGAGCAGGCATTTGCTCGTAGTGGAAAGGGATTTGCTTGGGATGGACTAAGCAAATACGACCTTGAGCGTCTGAATAATTGGTATTTCAATCGCTTGACTGATTTTGCAAACAAGGTTTCTGATAAGGGTATAATTCTTAAGAATCAATATTATTTTCAACATAACATTCTTGAAGCTGGAGCTCATTGGGTAGATTGTCCTTGGCGAACAGCCAATAATATAAATCATCATGAATTTCCTGAGCCTGTTCCGTTTACTGGAGATAAGAGGATTTTCATGGCCGATTATTTTTATGATTTGAATAATCCTGCCATCAGAGGTTTGCACAAACAATATATAGAAAAAGTGCTAGATGTGTTTGCAGACCAACCCAATGTAATACATTCCATAGGCGAAGAATTTACAGGTCCTTATGGATTTGTTGAATTTTGGCTTCAGACTATTCGAGATTGGGAACAACAAAAGGGAAAGCATGTTTTGGTGTCTTTGGCCGTAAACAAGAATGTGCAGGATTCAATCATGCAACTTAGTGATCTAAATCGCGTAGTAGATATAATTGATATTGAGCAATGGTTCTATAATGACCGAGGATTATATGCTCCAGAGGGTGGAACGAATATGGCCCCTCGTCAATACTTGCGTAAGATAAAGGTAGGCGGTGTGCGTTTTAAGGATGTATACAGAGGAGTGTCTGAATGTCGCAAGGCTTATCCAAATAAGGCAGTGCTGTATAGTGCACAGAAGTATCCAGAAATGTGCTGGGCAGTGCTTATGGCAGGAGGATCTTGCCCCGTACTGCCAGTAAAGGACAGAACATTCTTAACCGATGTGGCAAAAATGAACCCGAACGTAATATCTGATGGAATCTATATGATGCAAAATGAAAAATTAGGAGGGCTGGTTTATGTAGATGGGGCTGATCTTTCTACAACAATTAAGTTGCCTGAAGGGGAATATAGACTTGCAAGAATTGAACCTAAAACGGGTAGGATTTCAACAATTAACGATAATCTTTCAATTCAAGATGGCTATAAGGTCAATACAAAGGGCATTTATTGGTTGAAAAGGTTAAAGTAGCTTGAGAACAATATGGTATTGTGGTGTTATGGACTATAACACCTAATACCTTGACTTTATGATTAGTGGTAAGACTATCAAATAATTATTTAACCGATGAGAATCATGTCGTACCATACAGACATGAACCTACTTTATGATTAATAAGATGACGCAACCTTTGAATGTTATTAATTGGCTGATAGACGAGGATTTTATCAAATATGTGAAAGAACCCGAATCGCTTACTGTTTCTCAGAAAAGTAAAATGAGAAAGAGAATTTCGGCTGATTCTGAAAATTTCGGCATTGCTGCTTATCTTTTAGATCATCTAGAACAGATAGATGGTGGCTTTGACAAGGAGGATATAAAATTACTTGAGGACAGGATAAAACGGGCGATAAAAGCCTAAAGTTGAAAAAAAATTATCCGTTTTACCAATTTTTCCCATTATAATATTTGATTTTCCATGCCATCAAAGGTCGGTTTGTTTAACTTTGCGTCAAACAAATCTACTATTAATCAGAATGGCAAACTCAATATCAGACCAGGACAGGACAGCATGTGAACTGCTTAATGCCTATCGGAAAGGAGATGATGGCGTTTTCTCTCAACTATACAATTTATACGCGCGAATGCTCCTTAACTATGGTTCCTGCCTAACATCTGACAAGGAACTGGTAAAGGATTGTGTTCAGGATGTATTTGTTCATATGTTGGACCGTCAAAATTCTAGATATGTGAACAGGATGAGTTCTTATTTGATCATTTCGTTGCGTAACAGACTTCTTGATGAGTTTCGTAGAAATACCCATAATACTGAAACACCAGCAGAAAATTATTCTAATCTAAGAACTGAGGTAAGTGTAGAGCAAACTTATCTCTCAGAAGAAATAAATAACTTAAACATCTCACGTGTAAATGCACTTCTTGAACAGTTGACTCCCAGACAGCGTGGAGCAATTCACTTGTATTATATTGAACAACGAAAATATGAGGAGATATGTGAGTTGATGAATCTTAATTATCATTCTGTTAGAAACTTGGTACATCGTGGTATGCTAAAACTGCGTATGCTTGCTTGCTGATTTTGTTGACATGCGGAAAATAATTTTGTTTTTCCTTTTGCATGTTCTGGGGATAAACTGTTTAGCTACGCCTAAAGATGTTGTGTGGAATTCCCAAAGCCAAAATTCATCCGAATCTATGCCATGTGGTGGAGGTAGTATAGGCATGAATGTATGGGTAGAGCATGGTGATATTTATTTTTATTTAAGTAGAAGCGGAAGCTTTGATGAAAATAATACCTTACTTAAGCAGGGACGTTTTAGACTGAGGCTTAGTCCATCGTTAAATTCAAAAGGTTTTGAGCAAAGACTTATTGTAAGAGATGGCTATGTTCGAATATCGGATGGTGAATCGACCATTGACCTTTGGGTGGACGTTTTTAGGCCGGTTGTGCATATAGCCATCAACTCTAAAATAAGTATTCAAGCCGAGTGTAATTATGAAAACTGGAGATACAGGGACCGCATAATACTGCAGAAAGAAAGTTTTCAGACTTCATATAAGTTTGGAGTTCCTTCAGGCTGTCTAACTCATAAAGACGAAGTGTTCCTAGATGGTAAAGATCTTGTGTTTTATCACCATAATCCTGACAGTACTATATTTGATGCGACTGTTCTTCAACAGCAGCTGAAAGACTATAGAAATCAATTAAACAATCCTTTAAGCAATCGAATATTTGGCGGGAAACTCGTATCTAAGGATTTGTTTTTTAGAGATACCTATCAAGGCATTTATAATGGTGTAGACTTCAAAGGGTGGAAATTTGTTTCTGCTGGCAAGTCTAGGGAATTCCATCTTCAGATTATTTTGGCTGAATGTCAAGGTTCTTATAAGGAGTGGAACACACGATTGCTTGATACACAGAACCAGATTCACACTGTAGATGATCGTAGAATGACTATTGATTGGTGGAGACTATGGTGGAATAGAAGTTTTATTGAGGGAGAAGGAGAGTGTGCAGAAATGACCCGCAATTACACCCTCTTTCGATATATGTTGGGTTGTAATGCTCATGGCCAATGGCCAACTAAGTTTAATGGAGGACTATTCTGTTTCGATCCGATCTTTGTTGATTCAACATATGCCTTTACGCCAGATTACAGAAAATGGGGTGGAGGTACTCATACCGCACAAAATCAGCGGCTGGTATATTGGCCAATGTTGAAAAGTGGAGACTATGATGCCTTGAAGACTCAGTTAGACTTTTATTTATATATACTTAGGAATGCTGAGTGTCGGAGTAAAGTGTATTGGAACCATGGTGGCGCAGCTTTTACAGAACAGATTGAAAACTTTGGACTGCCACAATTTGACGAATATGGCAAGAAACGTCCTGTTGGTTTCGATCCTGGCTTGGAATACAATGCTTGGTTGGAATACACATGGGATACTGTGCTTGAGTTTTGCCAGATGGCACTAGATGCAGAAAACTATGGTGGGGTGGATATTGAGCGTTATATCCCATGGATAGAGTCCTCCTTGGAATTTTTTGACCAACATTATCGATATATCGCCCAAAAACAGGGCCGAAAACAACTTGACGAGAACAATAAGCTTATTATATACCCTGGCTCGGGTGCCGAGACTTTCAAGATGGCTTACAATCCAAGTGCGACATCAGCAGGGTTGCATGTGGTCACCCAAAGTCTCCTTTCCTATATGAATCGTCATCATTATGACTCCACACGGATTGAAAAGATACGCAGTATGTTGGATGAATGGCCAGATATAGCCTTTCGCTATATTGATGGACACCGAGTCATTGCGCCTGCTGTTGCTTGGGCTCGTGTAAACAACACAGAGCCATCAATGCTATACCCTGTGTTCCCATGGCGTGTTTATGGCGTAGGGCGTGACGATCTCCAAGTGGCTAGAGACGCATGGGTGCTTGATCCCTATGTCAAGAAGTTCAACGGATATGTAGGATGGGAGCAGGCCAATATCTGGGCGGCTGATTTGGGTTTGACCGATGAGGCGCTTTATTGGAATAGCAAGAAGCTTGCTTCTGGCCCCTATAGATTCCATGCCTTCTGGGGACCTGGGCATGACTGGAGCCCTGACCATAATTGGGGTGGCAGTGGAATGATTGGACTTCAGGAGATGCTATTACAAGAAGCAAATAATAAGATCTATCTTCTGCCAGCATGGCCAAAGTCATGGAACATTCATTTTAAGCTTCATTGTAGCAATAAGACAACAGTTGAATTGGAATGGAGAGATGGAAAAGTTAAAAGTTTGATTGTCTTTCCTGAGTCTAGGAAGAAGGACATTGTTTTCCAATGAAAGTTTCTGATATTTACGGAAAATATGTATTTCCCATTTTATAATATTGGTTTTGTATTTATGTAAATATCTATTTGATAACCATTTATAGTCTTTTCTCTAAATTGAAAATTAGAGAATACTTCCTACAAAAGAATTTATTTGAACTTAATAGTTTGACTCCGATTACTATTAAGGCGTTCGCTATTCCTTTTCTTTGTATCAAACGGGCTTCTCGTTGATGCTAGATGGAATTGTGATTCAATTTGATTGACGGAGTGTTTTAATTTGAATCACGATGTAATTCAATTTGAATCACCGATGCTAAATAATAATCGTAAGTCTCCAAATATCATGATTCAATATAAAAAGCAAATTTCTTGTATTTCAATTGTAGAGACTTCTATCTGTAGAATAAGATTTTCTCATCATAATAATAATATTTAATCAGTTGGTTCTTGTGTCTTATTCTAATGGGCATATTTCATACATCATTTTCTTTCGTAATTCGACTAGGTGAGTTGCTTTATTCTTATAGTATGTCTATGATGACAAAATGCATTCAAATTCGTCCTTAATTTAAACATAAGGCATCATGATGCGGCATTATATCGAAATATTTTTGTTTACGTGTTTATCCACCCTTCCTATGAACGCTCAGCATCGGGGGTTGGTGGATATGAGTCGAAGCAAGGAAGCGGTTATGGTCAATACACCTATGGGGTCTGTGAAATGGACCGGTGGCTTTTGGGGAGATCGTTTCAGAGTGCTGAGTCAGAAGTCAGTGTGGGAAATGTGGGACACTTGGAATGATCCGGATATTAGTCATGGCTTTAGAAACTTTGAAGTAGCTTCCGGCTTTGTGCCTGGTGTTCATCAAGGACCTCCGTTTCACGATGGAGACATGTATAAATGGCTGGAGGCTTGCGCTGCTATTTATGCGGTGAACCATGACAAAGATTTAGACGTCTTGATGGATAAATTCATCGAACAAGTGGCCAAATCTCAACGTGCTGATGGGTACATTCATACTCCTGTAATCATCGAAGAGCGCAATAAGGGCGTTGATACGCATGCAAAAGGCAACACTATAATTGGCATTGAGATCGGAAAAAATCAGAAAGAGGCATTTGCTAGTCGGTTGAACTTTGAAACATATAACTTAGGCCATCTTATGATGGCGGGCATCGTACATCATCGAGCAACAGGCAAAACGAATTTGTTCGACTGTGCTGTCAAAGCTGCAGACTTTCTTTATAACTTTTTGAAAAATCATCGAGATGAACTGGCCCGTAACGCTATTTGTCCGTCACACTATATGGCAGCCACCGAGATGTATCGTGAGACAGGTGACAAACGTTATCTGGAATTAGCAGAGGAGCTGATAGATATTAGAGACTCTGTACGTAATGGAGAGGATCACAATCAAGACCGCATACCTTTCCGCAAGCAGTATGAGGCAATGGGACATGCCGTTAGGGCCAACTACCTTTATGCTGGTGTAGCAGATTTGTATTCTGAGATTGGCGAAGAGCAGCTGATGAAAAATTTGTCAAGCATCTGGGATGATATTACAAATCATAAAATCTATATCACTGGAGGTTGTGGAGCCCTTTACGATGGTGTTTCTCCTGACGGAACAACCTACGATCAGCCCAGTATCCAACAAGTTCACCAGGCTTACGGAAGACAATACCAGTTGCCAAATGAGGCTAGTCACAACGAAACTTGTGCTCAAGTGGGTAATCTGTTGTTCTCTTGGAGAATGTTGGAAACGACCAATGATTCCCGATATGCGGACATGGTGGAGAACGAATTATACAATGGTATTCTTCCTGGTATTAGCCTTGATGGTACAAAATACTTTTACACGCAGGCATTGCGGAAGAACAAGGATTTTCCTTATGAGTTGCGTTGGCCAAAGGAGAGGCAACGATATATAAGTTGTTTCTGTTGTCCTCCCAATACACTTCGTACATTAGCGGAGGCTCAAGAGTATGCCTATACCTTGAAAGACGGTACACTTTGGGTGAATGTTTATGGAGAAAATCAGTTGAAGATCAAGGGGATAGCTGTGGAGCAATATACAAGCTATCCAAATGACGGACAGATTAAGTTAGTGATTCTTGACGCAAAAAAACTTAAGCAGGTGCGGCTACGTATTCCTGAATGGTGTGACAGTGCAACGGTAAGTATCAATGGACTGCCACTTCCGACATGCACCAGTGGAACATATGCTATTGTTTCAGGTCCTTTTCATAAGGGAGATACTATTTTACTTAATCTTCCAATGAAGATCCGACTTTTGGAAAGCAACCCCTTGGTTGAAGAAACCAAAAATCAGGTTGCCATCAAACGAGGACCTGTGGTTTATTGTCTTGAAGGCTGTGATATAGGCGATGGAAAGAATATAAACAACATCCTAATTCCTTCCAATATATCATGGAAAGAGGAAATGCAGGATATAGCAGGCTGCAAATTCGTCGCTTTGGATGGCCAGGCAGAACTATCTGACGAAGCAGTCTGGAAGAACGAACTTTATCGAGAGGTCTCTCCGGTTTGTGGTGATGTTAAGGTCAGACTTATTCCATATTTCGCATGGGGAAATCGTGGGAATGAGGACATGACAGTTTGGATGAATCTGAAGAAGTGATAAGAAGAGATGAATAGGTTTATTGCGATTATTTTTATAGCAGGTTGTGTACTAATCACATCAGCGGCTAATACTTCCACTTATGAAGACACCACTATCAACGTGTTGCCTTACCAAGGTGGTGAGGGCTTATATGAGGCAATACGTCAAGCTAGGGATTATCGCCGCAGACACGTAATGTCATCTGTTTACCAAGGTTTGCAAATAAAGGAGTATCCATCAGCAAGAATCAAGCTTACCAAAGGAATCTATACGTTATTTGAGCCTTTACGTATATATCCAGAAGATAGTAACCTTAGCATTTTGGGAGAGCCAAGAACTGTCCTGTCTGGAGGAATGTCCATAAATGGATGGCATAGAGAAGGGAAACTATGGGTTGTCGATATACCTGATTTTAATGGTCGTCCAGTAGAATTTAGACAGCTCTGGATAAATGGCAGAAAAGCTGTCCGAGCAAGAGATGTAACTAACTTCAATGCCATGAACCATATTCTAAGCATAGATAAGCAACAACAGACGATATGGATTCCTAAATCAGCTATTACACGTTTAAATATTGACGTTGCCAATTCTCCATATCTTGAGATGGTGTTGCATCAGATGTGGGAGGTGGCATTCTTACGAATCAAAGGAATAAAGATAGTTGGAGATAGTGCTGCAATAACATTTCATTCACCTGAGTCGCGCTTGCAGTTTGAGCATCCTTGGCCTTCACCGATGGTTCAAAGTAAACACGACTCTCCATTTTACTTAACTAACTCAAAGGTTCTACTTGATGAACCTGGGGAATGGTTTGAGGATCTCAAGACACACAGACTCTACTATAAGCCTCGTCCAGAAGACGATATGACAACAGCAACAGTCATTGCTCCTGTCTTAGAGAACATTATTGAGATTGAGGGGACACCGGAACGGCGAGTAGAGAATGTGAGTTTGTCAAACATTACATTTTCTTATGCTACATGGAGCAGACCATCATTCCATGGTCATGTACCCCTTCAGGCAGGTATGTATCTGATAGATGCTTACAAGTTACGACCAAAGATCGATAGGGTAGAAAACCACAAACTTGATAATCAAGGTTGGATAGGCCGTGCTGAGGCTGCCGTGAGAGTTGGCTATGGGAAAAATGTAGATTTCTCTGATTGCAGTTTTACACATTTAGGTGGATCTGGTATTGATTATGTGTTGGGTTGCGAAGGTGGAAAAGTCGAGCGTTGTGTCTTCAATGACATTGCAATCAACGGCTATGTGTCCGGAAGTTTCTCACCTGCATCTTTAGAGACACATCTCCCTTATCGTCCAAAAGATATTATCGAAGTGTGCCGACAACAGCAGGTCACAAGTTCTTCGTTTTCTCATATTGGTGAGGAAGACTGGGGAAGTTGTGCTATTGCTGCAGGATATGTAAGTGGTATAGATATCTCACACAATGAAATACACGATGTACCATACACGGGTATCTCCTTAGGATGGGGTTGGAATCGGGACAGCGTATGCATGAGAGATAATCGCATACATGCTAACTTAATCTATCAGTATGGCCAGCATATGTATGACTGTGCGGGAATTTATACATTGGGAAACCAGCCTGGTACAGTCATTGATGAGAATGTGGTAAGAGACATCGCACACCCTCCATATGTACACGACCCTGAGTACTGGTTTTATCTCTATACCGATGAAGGAAGCAGCAACATATTATTAAAAGACAACTGGACTCCGACAGAAAAATATTTGAAGAATGCAACTGGTCCTAATAACGTGTGGATAAACAACGGATCTGGGGTGAGTGAAACGATAATTAACAACGCAGGAATAAGATGAGGACAAAATCCTTAAATACTAATCATATGAGAAGGGAACTGATATCATACTTATTGATATTTATTGGTCTGTTTCAGTTCCATTTGTTGGTTAATGCTCAGACCTGGATATGGTATCCAGGCGATTATGAAGTATGGTTAGGCAATCAAACTAACAATCGGAGAACAGATCGAGGCGCTTTTTTCCCACCTTTCTGGAAGTCGGATAGCCATTATGTTACTGTTGAGTTTTCCAAGGACTTGACTTTATCCAATCCCGATACTATAAAGATCTCTGTTGAGGGTGCATATAATGTAAAACTTGACGGAAAGATGTCTTTTGGCAGACCTACTTCGATGGTAATCCCTGCTGGGCATCACTCACTGAACATCAAGGTATGGAACCAAAGTACCCCACCGTCAATTTTTGTGTGTGGTAAGACAATTCATAGCGATGGTACATGGAGAGTAACTAACGAAGACAAAGAATGGATCGATGAATCTGGTAAAGCTTCTGATACATCGGCGAGTATCTATATGGATGCCGGCTATTGGAATTTCAATGATGAAGCTTCGCGACCTTCTGATTTTAAACTACCTCGGCAGGCAGCTGATGCTTTAGGTATAACAAAGACAAGCACTGGTAGATTATATGATTTTGGAAAGGAAACGTTTGGCTATCTTGCTTTTAATGGTCTGAGAGGTAATGGCTTTATACATGTTTATTACGGTGAAAGTTCCGAGGAAGCACTGGATAAGTCCCATTGCGAAACACTTGACATCTTTCAAGTTTGTGATGAAAAAGTTTTAGATAAGACATCTGATATTCAGCTTCAACCTAGCCGTTTGGATAGTGGTGAGACACTGGTGACTCCCAATAATAAGGCTTTTCGTTATGTGTATATAGAAACTGATGCTGGTGTTACCCTAGGGCAGGTCAGTATGGAAACAGAATCCCTTCCTGTTGATGTACGCGGACAGTTCAGATGCAGCGATGAAGAGGTGAATAAGATGTGGGACATAGGTGTTAACACTCTTCATCTTACAACACGTGAATTTTTTATTGATGGAATCAAGCGTGACCGATGGACATGGAGTGGTGATGCCTACCAGAGTTATCTGATGAACTATTATCTCTTTTTCAACAATGATTGTGTGAAACGTACTATCTGGCAACTAAGGGGGAAGGACCCTGTCACTTCACACGTCAATACTATTATGGATTACACGTTCTATTGGTTCCTTAGTATATATGACTATTATCTTTATTCAGGAGACATCCATTTCGTCAAGCAGGTTTATCCACGCATGAAAACTTTGATGGATTATGTGCTGAGTCGCACTGATGATAATGGCATGGTTCAAGGACTTTCTGGTGACTGGGTCTTTGTGGACTGGTCCCCTAAGGCTATGGCTAAAAGTGGAGAACTCTCTTTTGAGCAGATTCTCTTCTGTAAGAGTCTTGAATCGATGGGTATGTGTGCGGAAATAGCAGACGATTTACAAGCTAAAGCCAAGTATCAGCAACTTGCCGCAAGCCTAAAAGCAAAGATAGTTCCTTCCTTCTGGAATGCTGACAAACAAGCTCTTGTACACAGACTCGAGAATGGCCGTCAAAGCCCTGAAGTCACACGCTATGCAAATATGTTTGCTATTTTTTATGATTATCTCAGTTCCGAGCAACAAAAGCAGGTTGCAAAGTCTGTACTCCATAATGATAGCGTGATGCCGATCACGACACCATATATGCGATTTTATGAGATGGAGGCACTTTGTAAGATGGGTGAGCAGCAAAATGTGTTGCAACAGATGAAGGAATATTGGGGTGGAATGATTAAGCATGGTACCACAACTTTTTGGGAAGCATATGACCCAAGTTTGGACAAAAATGGACTTGCACCGATGAGCACACATTTGTCGATGTATGGTCGCCCTTACGGTAAAAGCCTTTGCCATGCATGGGGTGCAAGCCCAATTTACCTAATCGGGAAATACTTTTTAGGTGTAAAGCCGGAGAAACCGGGGTATAAGCAATATTCGGTCACACCTTCATTGGGAGGCTTGAAATGGATGGAAGGTACAGTCCCGACACCACATGGCGAAATTAATGTCTTCATGGATAGACATCAGGTTAAGGTGAAAAGCAGTTGTGGCATTGGCGTTTTACATATAAATGGCAAATCAGTAAACATATCTCAAGGAAAAGAAATAATCGTAAAATATTAGGTTGTCCTATTATTACAACAAAACGATCTCTACTATTACATAATAAGTCGAAATTCAACAATCGTGGTAAGAACTATCAGAAATATTCTATTAGGAATTGTATTGTTGCTATCTTTGGATTCCTGCAACACTCAATATTATATGTATTCAAGTTTTCATGAGCCTGCTACAGATGGTCTCCGCTTCCTATATAGTAAAAATGGTGCAACATGGAATTCTGTTCCTGGTGTGTGGCTAAAACCGGAGGTGGGTAGCCAGAGAGTGATGCGTGATCCGTCTATTCTTCAGACTCCTGATGGCACTTTTCATCTGGTATGGACAAGCAGTTGGAAGGGCGATCGAGGCTTTGGGTATGCTTCTAGTAAGGACCTTAGGTATTGGAGTCCTGAGCGGTATATCGAAGTGATGAGTGATACCTCGACAGTAAATGTTTGGGCTCCTGAACTCTTTTATGATGATGGGAATGAACAATTGATGATTGTTTGGGCATCATGTGTGCCCTTTAAGTTTGAGAAGGGTATGGAAGAGGAATACAACAACCATCGTTTGTATTATACAACTACAAAAGACTTCCAACATTTTACCCCGGCAAAACTTCTGATGGATCCAGGATTTAGTACAATTGATGCCACACTCTTGAAACGTGGTAAGGGAGATTATGTCATGGTTCTCAAAGACAACACGCGACTTAACAGAAATCTAAAGATTTCGTTTGCCAGGTCTCCCTATGGACCATGGAGCCCAGCTTCTGATTCTTTTACTGAGAATTTTGTTGAAGGACCGTCGGTGGCCAAAGTAAAAAAGGGCTATCTTATTTATTATGACCGATACAGAAAACTTGACTTTGGTGCAATGTTCACAACGGATTTCAAACATTTCACGGATGCAACCTCAAAGGTTAGTGTCCCTCCTTTGCATAAGCATGGTACGATATTCAAGGCATCATCAAAGGTCGTAAAAGGATTACTACAATGAAAAAGATAATCATTACTTTGGCATTAGTAATTCTTTGCCCAGTTGCTGTTGTGCTGGGGCAGGAAAAGGTTCATTATACTGGTTACACATTAAGTGATCCGAACAGACATGACGGAGGACTATCACCTGTCGTTGGCGTTCATAATATTCAGATATTGCGGGCCAACCGTGAGCACCCAATGCCCTCAAACGGACAGGGGTGGACTTATAACCATCAGCCGATGATGGCCTATTGGCATGGAACTTTCTATGTGCATTATCTGAGTGACCCTGTTAGCGAACATGTGCCGCCTTCGCATACCAACCTACAAACCTCGCAAGATGGTTACCACTGGAGCGATCCGGTAGTGCTATTCCCAGAATATCAAGTACCGGAGGGTTATACAAAAGAAGGTAGATCTGACAAGGCTCATAACCTGGTGGCAATTATGCACCAACGTGTGGGTTGGTATGTCAGTAAATCAGGTCGGCTGTATGCCTTGGGTAATTATGGTGTAGCTATGGACCCTAAAGATGACCCCAATGATGGTAATGGTATAGGCCGAGTGATACGAGAAGTGAAAGCCAATGGAAAGTTCGGGAAGATCTACTTCATCTATTACAACCATGGCTTCAGCGAGTCAAACACTGATTACCCTTTCTATACCCATGCTGACAAGCAATTGCGTCTGGCCGCAGAAGAGATTCTAGCCAATCCCCGTTATCGCATGCAATGGGTAGAAGAAGCAGATCGAGATGACAAGCTGATACCGTTGAATAAGGCTTATAAGGCATACAATGACTATACGTTACCAGACGGAAGTATCGTAGCATTATGGAAACACGCACTTACGTCTATATCGAAAGACGGAGGAAATACTTGGATGGAACCTGTGGAGCGTGCTCATGGCTTTGTCAATAGCAATGCAAAAATCTGGGGACAACGGCTTACTGATGGAAGCTACGCCACAGTATATAATCCATCCGAGTATCGATGGCCTTTAGCTATTTCCTTAAGCAGTGACGGATTAAATTATCAGTCACTTAATCTCATCAACGGCGAGATTCCTCCAATGCGTTATGGGGGTAACTATAAAAGTTATGGTCCTCAATATGTCCGTGGTATTCAAGAAGGGAACGGTGTTCCTAAGGATTCTGACTTGTGGGTAAGTTATTCAATGAACAAGGAAGATGTTTGGGTAGCTCACATACCTGTTCCAGTGCAGACAGAGGCTCATGCTCAGGCAGATGACGACTTCAGCAAGTCGAGGACGTTGGCTGATCTGACCACATGGAACATATATTCACCACGAATGGCCTCTGTATCGCTTGATAATAAATGGATGGTTTTATCTGACGAAGACCCTTTTGATTATGCCCGAGTAGATAGAAAAATTCCTATGACACAAGACTTAACAGTAAGTCTTGACATTCAACCAATGCAAAATAATCACGGTCTGCTACAAGTGGAGTTTCTTGACGATCATGGAGTGAGCGCCTCTAGACTGGAGTTTACGTCTGAGGGCATCATTAGAGATAAGGGTGGAGCGCGTTATGGTAAATTGTCTAACTATGAGGCAGGACAGACCTACCATATGGATATCCATTTGAATGTGGATCGTCGACTTGCAGAGTTCTATATAGATGGGAAAAAAGTGGGACAAAGTATGTTTTATGCACCAGTTCATGGCATTGAGCGTGTTATGTTGCGCACTGGTTCGCGACGCACCTTTCCTGATATAGATACTCCTGCCGACTGGTATGGTATTTTGGATAATGCAGGTGATACTGACACATTAGCCATATATAAGATTGCAAACTTTAAAACATCGAGTGCAGACGAAGATAGTGGAGCAGCATTTCTGAAGGCAGATAATTACAAGCACTATGTTGATTATTTCAACAACATGGAAGATGAAAATATTGCGCAGGCTATTCCTAATGCACAGTCATGGGAATGGATGAGTAAGAATGTACCATTATTTGACTGTCCTCAAAAGGATTTTGAGCAGATGTGGTATTATCGTTGGTGGACACTGAGAAAGCACATTGAGAAGACTAGTGTCGGTTATGCAATGACGGAGTTTCTTGTTCGTCGCAATTATGCTGATAAGTATAATCTGATTGCATCAGCCGTAGGACATCATATACATGAAAGTCGGTGGCTGCGTAATCCAACTTATCTTGACCAGATAATTAATACTTGGTTCCATGGTAATGACGGCAAGCCGATGAAAAAAATCAATGCCTATAGTAGTTGGATTGCATCAAGTATTTGGGACCGTTATCTGGTTGACGGTAGAAGAGACAGCATGGCAAGTGTGCTACCACAATTGGTTTGGGAGAATCAACAATGGGAAAACCATCGATGGGCTGATGGACTCTATTGGCAGTACGATGTGCGTGATGCAATGGAGGAGACAATCAGTGGTGGACGAAGAGAAAAAAATGCACGTCCAAGTATCAACAGTTATATGTATGGTAATGCAAAGGCTATTTCAAACATGGCAAGTCTTGTAGGCAACACCTCTATTGCCTCTCTTTATCAAAACAAGGCTGATTCATTGAAGACTTTGGTTGAGACTAAGCTATGGAATGACACTGCGTCTTTTTTTGAGGTACTTTATCCAAACCAAAAATTTGCTGGAGTTAGAGAAGCAATAGGCTTCCTGCCTTGGTATTTTAACTTGCCGTCTGACCTATCGCGCTATGCACAGGCATGGCAACAGGCGGCGGATGATAAGGGTTTTTCCGCACCCTATGGTCAGACTACCGCAGAGCGGCGTCATCCTGCTTTTAGAACCCATGGCGTAGGAGAATGTGAATGGGACGGTGCCGTTTGGCCGTTTGCCACATCCCAGACACTAACGGCGATGGCAAACTATATTAATAACTATTCCAATCCCATTGTGAACGATAGCCTCTATTTTGTAGAAATGGAGAAATATGTTCAAAGTCAGACGCATCGAGGTAAGCCTTATGTAGGAGAATATCTTGATGAGACTACAGGATACTGGTTGAAGGGAGATCAGGAACGTAGCCGATATTACAATCACAGTACCTTCAATGATTTAATTATTACAGGTATTTGTGGCTTACGTCCACGCGCAGATAATATTCTTGAAGTCAATCCGTTACTTCCCTCAGACAAGTGGGATCACTTCTGTTTAGATAATGTGCTTTATCATGGACATAATGTGACAATTGTATGGGATCTTAACGGAAACAATTATCATGCTGGAAAGGGACTACGTGTATATGTTGACGGTCGTCTAAAAGGTAAACGTGATAATATTGGCAAACTAATAATGACACTTTAACAAAGATGCGGAAATATATTGTCTTCATTCTATTGTTGGCTTTGCAGACGGCCTCAGCCATTACGCCCTTTGGCAACGCTAAATGGATTGGGGCTACATCTGATATCAATGATACTATGGGAGGCAAGAGTATTGTGCTATCAAAAACTCTTCAGTTTGAAAAAAAAGTAAGCAAGGCTGAGATTTATGTTTGTGGACTTGGGCAGTACCAGCTTTATTTGAACGGATCAAAAGTCTCTGACGATGTATTTGCTCCTGCCTGGAGTGATTATCGCAAAACCGTGTTCTACAATCGTTACGATGTCACCAAACAATTGACCTCTGTATCAGGAGACTTGAGAGTCTCTGTAATGCTCGGCAATGGATTCTATTATGAAGATGGTAAAAGGTACCATAAACTAAAGAGTCGCTTTGGTCCGCTTACATTACTATTGCACTTGCATGTTGACTATGAAGATGGTACTCAGCAAGAAGTGATAACAGACAAGGATTGGCAATGGTGTCTAAGTCCAGTGACCTTCAATAGTATTTACGGTGGTGAGGACTATGATGCTCGACTAGAGGATTCTATGCCATGGAATGATGCCATTGTACAATCCGCGCCATCTGGTGTGTTAATTGAGCAGATTGCACCACCAGTGAGAATTATGGAACGATATGGCATTAAATCAGTTCATCATCTCACAGAGGGTGAAATTGCTTCTGCTTCAATGACTACCAAACGTGATATTGCTCCTCATGCTTTTGTGCTCGATATGGGACAAAACCTGTCCGGTTTTCCAGAGATTAGGGTTAAAGGTAAGCGCGGACAAAAGATAACGCTGATTGTGGGTGAGACTCTGACGAAAGAAGGGGCTTGCGATCAGAGACAGACAGGCAGACCGCATTACTATACCTATACATTACGCGGAAATGAGCCTGAGACATGGCATCCAGCATTCTCCTATTATGGCTTTAGATATATTCAAGTCGAAGGTGCAGTAATGCAAGATGATGTTAATTCAGATGGATTGCCAGTTTTACAAGACATCAAGTCATGCTTCATCTATAATTCTTCACCTACGATAGGTTCTTTCTCATGTTCTAATCCTCTTTTCAATGACACCTATCGAATCATTGATAGAGCTATCCGTAGTAATTGGCAAAGTGTATGGACTGATTGTCCTCATCGCGAGAAATTAGGTTGGATGGAACAGGATTGGCTCAATGCTGAGGGACTAATGGATAACTATGATTGTCGTAAGATGATAGAGCAGACCATGATTCTGTTAGCTGATGCTCAACATGATGATGGATCCTTGCCCGAGATCGCCCCAGAATATGTCAGGTTTGAAGGTCCTTGGGCCAAACCTTTTCTAGAATCGCCCGAATGGGGTGGAGCACTGATAGCTTTGCCATACCTCTATGCAGGGCATTATTGCGATAATAGTCTTATTCAAAAGTACCTGCCAGAGATGATCAAGTATGTCGATTATCTTGCTACGAGAGATAGTTCCTACATTCTCAACATGGGTTTAGGCGATTGGTACGACTATGGACCTGGTAAGGCTGGATTTGCAAAAAACACACCCGTGTCTTTGGTAAGTACAGCACATTATTATTTATGGACGCAGATGGTAGCTATGGTGGCTAAGAAATATGGAAACAAACAGAAGGCTAAAACGCTGCTTCATAGGGCAGACAGTATTCGGCAGGCTTTTCTAGAGACCTTCAAGCTACAGAGCCAGTCTGCTTACGCCATTGCCTTGGAAATGGGCCTTTATCGTAAGGGAGAAAAGCAGCTACTATTACAACGACTGGTTGATGACATTCATCAGCATGGTGATCGACTTACAACGGGAGATATCGGTACTCGCTACCTTTTCAGAGTATTATTGCACAACGGAAATCAGGAGCTGCTTTACAAAATACTCAACCATGACGGTGTGCCTGGATATGGCTACCAATTGAAGAAGGGCATGACTACTCTTGCCGAACAGTGGGACCCGGATCTTGGGTCAAGTCGAAATCACTTTATGTTGGCTCATATCAACAATCATCTCATACATGACATGGTGGGAATTAACGTTAATGGCAATATGGTTGTTGTCGAGCCAAAGCCTGTTGGAGATTTGACTTGGGCAAAGGGAGAGACGATGATTAGTAAAGATAAAATTCAGGTGAGCTGGAAGTGTGAAGGCAAGAAATTTCTATTGAACGTAACAGCTCCTAGAACCATAAAAGTAACATTGAAAGATGAAGAAGTTAATCGGTTTTGCTCTATTCGCGGCTTTAGGCTGCAATATGAGCGCATTAGCGCAGAATAACTATTCTGGCCATTTCACACGTAGCTTGCACGATGTGATGAATGCGGTTGGTAAGAAATGGAATGTGAGTTTCAAATATAATGTAGATACTACTGGACGTCAACTACCATATGCCGACTTCCGAGTTCGTGCCTATTCCTTAGAAGAGTCGCTAAATAATATCTGTAAGTATTTCGATTTTAATTGGTGGAAGCAGGATGATCGTGTGTATAAGATAAAGCCATATGAATATCCTCGTCGCCATACCGACGAAGGCCAACAAATGTTGACCTACCTTAGTTCGCTATATCATAATCGTATCGAGTTTGAAAATCGTCGGGATAGTGTAAAACGTGAAGTGAGGAAGCGGCTGGAGATAGATAGTTATATGGAGAAATTGGTTCACAAAAGTCCGATTCTCTCAAAAGTCCGGAAATACGATGGTTATACTGTCCAAAACATTTGTATTGAGACACTCCCGGGAGAGCATGTGTTTGGCAGCATCTATTCTCCAGTTACCAAGGGCAAACATCCTTTAATTATATGTCCAGATGGCCATTTTAATGGTGGAAGATATCGTAAGGACGAACAACTACGTCTTGGAACACTTGCTCGAATGGGTGCTATATGCGTCGACTTTGATCTCTATGGTTGGGGTGAAAGTGAATCGGAATATGGCAAAGATAGTCATCAGACAGATCGTGCCCATGTGATTCAGGCGCTCAATGCAGAGGTGTTACTTGATTATATGCTCAAAAATCGCAAAGACGTAGACAAGACCCGAATTGGGGCTAACGGAGGTTCGGGTGGTGGCACACACACTATATTGCTAACGGTGTTGGATGATCGTATTACCGCGGCAGCTCCTACGGTAAATCTTGCAAGCCATTTTGATGGAGGGTGCCCATGCGAAAGTGGTAAACCCGTCCAACTTTCAGGTGGTGGAACATGCAATCCGGAACTTCTGTCCTTCTTTGCTCCTAAACCTTTACAAGTTGTGAGTGATGGTGGCGATTGGACTGCTTCAGTGCCAACTTTGGAATTCCCTTATATTCAACGCATCTATGGCTTCTATGAGGCACAGAATATGCTATCCAATGTTCACCTTCCCAATGAACGTCATGACTATGGCATTAACAAACGCAATGCTAATTATGAGTTTTTTATTAAAGTTTTCGGCCTTGATCGTTCAAAGTGGGATGAAAACAAAGTAACTGTCGTGTATCCAGAGGTGTTGCAGACTCATCTATAGGTTTATTTGTAATGCACAACCTGAAGTATTCTACCTTGATAGTGGAACTTTTTGAACAAATGAATAATTTAGAGTTTAAAACATAAGCATTAGTGATCGCATATTTGAGATGTGTTTACCGTGAAATTTCCGTTTTCGGTAACTCTAAACTTGTTGCGTTCATATAAGAAGTCTATAAGTTCTTCGGCGCTGAGGTCCTCTGCACTACATGTGTAAAACCGTTCTTCAGCGCCAAACTTATTTTTAATTGCTTTGATGAGACTTTCCTTGTTCTCGTAAGTGTTTCCCTCCATCATATGGAGTATTTCATGTCCGTGTGTCATTTTTTTTCTGATATTTGGCTACGAAGTTAAGTCTTCTCCATAGATCTAAGTAGTAACATTTGTTACTCTTATGGCACTTTTAACTTCTTTTGTAATCGTGTGGTGTCCTGGATAAGGTTGACCCATTAAGGAGTCAACCTTGAATATGATTAAGAAAGATTGAGGGTCAAACAAATTCAGGACACCACACGATTACTATGCTTTCACTTCATAGTTTTAGAAAAAATTATTCATTAATAGATTATAATCTATGCACAAAAAAACCTACTTTGTTACAAATCTATAAGCATAATTCTATCATGATGGATAATTTAAAACAACTAGCTTTGCCGTTAAGAATAGTTTTAACTAATTTTGCACTAACTAACTAAATCTACTTATAAGCTATATAGTATGAAACAAATCATAATAATATTGTTGGTAATCATTGGTTGTATTACATCGTCATCTGCAAAGGAAGTGGTAAGTCTGAACGGAAAATGGATGTTCTGCTATGCCAAGGATTATCAATCAGCCGATGAGATTGAGAAATCCGGCTTCTATAGGCCTGACTATAATCCAACGAACTCTATCAGATTCGATGAAATAGAAGTTCCTTCATGCTGGGCAATTCTGGGCTATGAGGAGCCAATATATCGTGGATATAAGAATGACAAGGCGAGTGAAGGTCTATATATCCGCCATTTTACTCTTCCTGATGACTATAAAGACAAAAGGGTTCTATTACATTTTGGTGGTGTTTTCGCATCGGCTGAAGTGTGGTTAAATGGAGAGAGGCTTGGCCGGCATGATAGCGGATATACATCGTTCTCATTTGACATAACAGGGAAGGTAAGAGATGGCCAGGATAACACCTTGGCATTACGTGTCAGGCAGGTTTACCCCGGATATAAATGTGATACCTATGATGACTGGACACTTGGTGGGATTTATCGAGATGTTGCCATTGAAGCTATGCCAAGACGAAGGTGGATAGACTATGTCCATACTCGATACTTTGTAGGATCATCTCAGCTATAAACCCACGTCCCATAGGTATGTAGGATATATCCGTACTCCAAATTTGGTTAGGGTGCTTCGCCTTAATGTCCCTGAGCAGGTAGGGATACACATACTTTGCCCTACCGCCTTTAGAAAGGCATTTCTGAGGGTAAATGCATTCCACGCCCATGACTTTCATCAACCGGCTAATACGCTTATGGTTTACTCTAATTCCCTGAAGGTGGAAGAGATCCACAAACTTCTGTACACCCGTTGCCGGATGCTCCAACAAGATTTCATCCATCTGCTTCATCAAATTCAAATTTGCCTGCGATTCCACTTTAGGATCATAATAGAAGCGGCTTCTGCATACATGCATCTGCCCGCAAAAACGGTTGATGCTCATTCCGTGAGGAAGCTTCTTCCCAAGTTCCACTATCTGACTTTTAGTCCGGCATCCTCGCAGGCACTCGCAAAAAAATCATTCTCAATGGTCAGTTCACCCACTTTTTTCAGAAGCTGTGCTTTCTCTGCATTCAGATGCTTGACTAACCTCTCTTGCGAGCTATCCGGCTTGACGAAGGCGGCACTTGCATTTTGCAAAAACTCGGCTTTCCAAGCAGCAATCTTTGAGGGAGAGACCTTGAACTCTTTTGCCAACTCGTTCAATGTCTTTTGTTCCTTGACGGCCTCTAAAGCCACTTTGGCTTTGAAGGAGGCCTCAAATTTACTTCTACGTCCCATGAAATTCCCTTTCTTTTTACGGTACAAAAGTATAAAAATAGTCTTTAACTTATGCACCTGTCTAAATTTTGGGGTATATTATAGATATAAACATAGCGACATTGGCAGGACAGTTCTTTATTAAGCTGGATTCCTACATGGACAGACACACCAAAAATCATAAAGATTCCGATGATATGTTTTTCATTCTTGAAAAATATTATGTCTCCAAACTACTTGATAGCGATGAAATTCCTGATGACGTAATTTTAGAAGAAGATAATGAAATCATTAGGGGGGCTCAATGGTTAGCAAGCGAAATCAAGCACATACTGAGCAATGAACACCTTGCCGATTACTCTGATATGATAAAAACAGAACTTGATAAAGGAACTGAAAGCGACCTTATAAAAGACTTCATCAAATTATATGGTGATGAAGAAGATGATGCCTATGATGTCAGCTTGAGTATCTGGACAAATATATACGATATTCTAAACAAAGAAATTGAGGAAAGAAATGAAGATAAGTGATTTTTCCATCGGAAGTTCAGATACCAATGAAGATTATCTTCTGTATAGGAATATGGGTATTAATGGCTATGTCATTGCCCTAGCCGATGGAATGGGAGGATTATCTTATGGTGATATAGCTGCACGCTTAGCATGTGAAGCCGCTGTAGAATATGTTGTCAACAACTACAAGGGTTTTCATTCTGAAACAAGAATGTTGAAGGATGCTCTAAAAACAGCTGACAATGCGATTGCAACAAAAGGACTTGCAGAGTACAAATGCCCAATGGGTACAACAATAGCATTAGCAATTGTTTCTGATTACCA
>DHOP01000065.1 GCA_002407775.1 Prevotella sp. UBA5387 | reverse complement strand
ATTTTAAGAGACACTAGTGTTAATATGTATCTTTGCGCTTGGAAATGAACGAATCTTTATCCATGTGTTATCAATCATCGGCGATAAGCCGTTATTATAAACAAAAAGAAACATTATATCATGGAACAAAAACAAAACAACAGGATTCATGAGGCTGCCATCATCGCAGCTGGAATCGTCATAGGATTGTTATGTCTGGGCATCACGCTGAAGTCCGGTATCGATCATTTTACGGAGAAAGACCGTAAGGTGACAGTGAAGGGATTGGTAGAACAAGAGGTGGAGGCCGACAAGGTGACATGGCCCATCCAGACAAAAGAGATAGGTAATGACCTGCCGCAGTTGTATAATAAGATCAACAAGACAACGGCAACCATCAAGCAGTTCCTCACCAAGAACGGCATCAAGAACGAGGAGATCAGCGTGAATGCTCCTACTGTCGTCGACCTGAATGCCGAGCGATATGGTGACAACAACCGTGGCTACCGCTATAATATCACCTCCACGATCACCGTCTCCTCACGTAACGTGCAACAGGTGCGTAAGCTCATTGCACGTCAGGGAGAACTGTTGCAAGAGGGTATCGCTATCGTTGATGGTGGTTATGATGCCCCTGCCACCCGTTATGAGTATGTCTCCTTCAAGGAGATGAAACCCAAGATGATGACCGAGGCCATCGAGAATGCGGAGCAGACAGCCCGCCAGTTTGCGGAGAACTCACATTCTAAGATCAACAAGATCATCACCGCCGATCAGGGACAATTCTCTATCGAGAATCGTGATGAGAACACGCCATATATCAAGAAGGTGCGTGTCGTAACCACCGTTACCTACTCATTGAAGAACTGATACCAGACTAATCGGGTACCAATTAGTCGAGTATTTGGTATTAAAAGTCAACTAATCGAGTACTGATTAGTCGAGTATTGATGATAAAAAGCAGAGTCCGCAATACACGCGGACTCTGTTTGTATCACTCTTTTGTTAATGTTTCAACGGGAATGATGCTGATGGAGCATAGTGAGACGTCGGCCTTTTTGTCAGGTAAAGATACGGAGATGGTATGACGTCCTGCCCGATCAAATCGCATCCATCCCATAGGACGACTGAGCGGGATCTCCACTGCACGTTGTTGATTCTGCACGAAATGACCCTCATCACTTTCGATCTTACATACAACCTTCGTGTTATTACCCTTCAGGGTAAGAGCCAATTGATAGAGGCCAGGTGATTTAATGTCAACAGTCCAAGATAATGATCCACCTTCATTTAAGTCTGAACAACAGTGGACGTGTTTCCATTCTCCAAATTTCTCTGCCCAACTAATCTTATTGACATGACAGTTGTTGGTTTCTGCGAACTGAACGGATACGTTTTCCAGTCCATAATCAGTGTCCACGGCTAATGTGTTATCCACTACGACGTTAGCTTCTTGCATCTTCAGTTCTATGACATTTACCAGTGCATCTGGTTGCTGATAGGGTAGGGATAGTTTAGTCCAACCGTTTTCCTGAGTGATATGCAAAGAAGAACCGTTACGTCTGCCAAGGATTTTTGCAGAAAGGATGGGGTTCTTCAGCCCAGGTAAATAAAGTCTTCCTGTCCGTGGCCATTCGTATATCATCAAATAGAGTTTATTACCTTTTTTTATCACATCACCCCATGGCATAGCATGTTTCCAGGGAGACGGTTCACTCTCATAGATTACCTGTGGGTAACGAGCTATCCACTTACCTGCTTCTCGAAGAGATTGTTGTATCATTTCCGGAATATTTCCTTTACCGTCTGGACCAACATTTAGCATATATGTACCACCACGAGCTATAGTAGATAGTAGTAATTGCAGAATCTGTTTCGGTGATTTCCAATTTTGGTCATACCAGGCATAGCCCCAGGTATCGTTTGTAACATCTACACTTTCCCACAATCCTTCCACATTCTCGAAAGGAACTTCCATATCACCCAAACACTGATAATCACCTAAGTTGTGGCCGATGCGACTGGATATAAGAGCATGAGGCTGATTACGGCGTACTACTGCAACCAACTTCTCTGCATATTCCTTGGGCATTCCAGACGGCATGTCGAACCAAATCAGTTCTAATTTTCCATAATTTTTCGTAATCTCTTCTACTTGTGGCAAGCATTTCTCATGGAAATAGTCATCAATGGTTTTGGAATTACCTTGTGCATCCACCTTTGGCCCGCGTGTGGCCCCTGGATAGGTCCAGTCATAGTTGTGAGAATAATAAATGCCGAGGCCGAGGCCAAGTTTGGTACAGGCCTCAGATAGCTCTTTAAGAGGGTCTCGTTTGAAGGGAGTAGCATCATATATGTTGAAAGCGTCTGCAGATGAGTGGAACATGGCAAATCCCTCATGATGCTTGCTGGTAATAACGATATATCTCATACCTGCATCCTTGGCTAACTGTGCAATCTTCATGGCGTCAAAGTCTTGCGGATTAAAATGTCTGGCGGCAGCCATGTACTCCCGCCGGTCAATATTTGCCATACTGCGATTCAATATCCATTCAGAAACGCCATAATATGTTTTACCGTCCCATTTGCCTGCCAGTTCGGAGAACAATCCCCAGTGGATGAACATGGCATATTTCCCCTTTTTGAATAATTGTCCGCGCTCCCCCAAAGAAAGACTATTATCTGAATGATTGTGCCCATTGACACTTGTTTTTTCCTCTGTTGGAAGACCGTCGATAGTCATATCTTCAGTAGGTTTTTTCGGATAGGCTTTCAGATAGTTAGCTATCTTTTGTGCTATCATATGAGCTCCTTCGTCATTAGGATGGATGGCATCGGGCAATAGCTGTGGAAGACCTTCAAATAAAGGATGCATATCAAGAACTTCTATATGCATCTTTCGGGCCGCTTCAATAATCAACGGGTTGATATCTCGCACGATGGCTTTGTCCCAGATACCTGTGGTGTCGTTGGTAAAACCGGGAATAGCAGTCATCAAGATGACCCGTGGGTGAGAAGGCAAATGCTGATACCGACGAATCAGTTCACAGGCATCCTCAACAAAGTCGTTCTTGTAAATCCGATTCTTTAGTTTTGCATCATTGCCGCCAAGGTCAATCAATACAATATCAGGTCTTGACTGCATGGAAGGTTCGTATTTTTCTTTGTCCCAATAAGGACTATTGCCTTTCCGAAGCATTGTGCAGCCGCTCCTTCCATAGTTCTCAACGTGGTATTTTGTGCCAAGAAGTTTTCCCAACAGAGCAGGATATGAATTCTCACTCCATGGTTTGGTAGTTCCGTAACCCTCTGTGATGCTGGCTCCTACGCAGGATATTCTGACAGTCTGTGACTGAGCATACACTACTGAACTGAGGAGAAAGAAAAAAACAATAATAACTTTTTTCATCATCTGTCTTTGTTATTTAATTTGTTATTTAATTTGTTATTTAAAAGGATAGCGATTGGGCACATATACTGTTCTCCTTTATACTCTTTTCCCTGCAATGTGCAATGGTGTAATCCTTTTTTCAGATGGATTACTCCTACCTTGAGACGATTAGTACCTTGTCGTTCGGTAAATCCTTGATAGGGCACTTCAAAGGATTGGTTGTCGATGGTAACCATTACAGTACCTTGATCTTCTGCCTTTACGGTATTATAGTCAAGATATAAGGTGTATGTTGCCTTTTCGTTTAATCGGAAAGACCAATCCATCTGTTGGCTGTTATCTTTCCAGTTTTTTACATAATTCCTATTCACCTTGCCGTCGCCGTATCCCAGTCCCTTGCCAGTCAATGTTGCATCGAAGGTATATAGGATATTGTCTGTATGAGCATTGAGCAGGCGATCAGGACATGCATCGGTTTTCTTGTCTATCGTGAAAGCAACAACTGTACTCAACGTGTCGGGCATGGGTCCGGATAATAGGAGTTGACAATCATCTTTATTGATTCTCTTCCATCTTACTTCTTTCTGCTGTTGTTCTGAAAGCATCCATGCCTTACGGATATTACTGCGTAATCCTCCGATGGTGATACGACCGTCTTTCGGCCACTGATGGATATGTGCATAGAGCGTGTCATACTTAGCGGTCAATACGCCCCACTGTTGTATCGGGAGATCTGTACGGCCTGCCCCATAGATACTGTTGCCGTTTTTCTTCATCCAGTTGCCAATGCCGAGAAAGATATCCACATCCCGCTGATCCCATTTGCCATTACCCATCGGCCCTACATTCATCAGGATGTTTCCTCCTTTGGAAACAGCCGATTCGATGAGCCTTACGAAATGCTTGACACTCTTACGTTTTGTATCAGAAGCACTATACCCGTACGACTCATTGGTGGTGGGGATGCTCTCCCAGAGACCTTGTTGTGGGAAGAAGAAAGCTGCTCGGTCACCGGTATTCACATAGTCACCCATGTTCATCTTACCGAATCTTACCAATCGTCCGTTAACAACAATCTGCTGTTTTGGGTCCGCTTTGCGTATAGCCTTGAGGATTCGGATATTCTGATATAATGGTAGTTTGCCTGGAGTGTCGAACCACAGAATATCTGGCTGATAGTTGTGTATCAGTTCCAGGATCTGAGGAATGGATTTTTCTTTGACATACTTGTCGGCTTCAGCCAGATAATGGTGATACTCACTATTCCACCAGTTGGTACCCCCTAATAGCTTGTCACCACCGGGGTGGTCATATTCCCAGTCGTTACCTGGAGCACAGGGATGTTCCCAGTCGAAAGCATGCGAGTAGTAAAATCCGAATTTTACACCATACTTACGTGCTGCATTCCGCAATTCCATCATCGGATCACGTTTGAAGGATGTCTGTCGGATATCATAGGGATAGGCATCAGACGGAAACATCGCGAAACCGTCATGGTGTTTGGCTGTGATAATAAAATATCTCATTCCAGCCTTGACAGCTGTCTTAATCCATTCCTCCGCATCAAAGAGGTAGGGATTGAAACTGCTTACAAGTGAGTCTTTATAAACAGTAAGAGGAATCTTTTCTTTCCTCATCAGGTGTTCGGAGTACCCACTGACAGGTATCCCCATCCAATAACCGGCAGCAGTGGAATAGACCCCCCAGTGAATAAAACAACCGAAACGTGCTTCTTTATACCATGCTGTACGCTCATCTTTGTTTTTCTGGGAGGCTGTCCACCAGCCTTTGATAGCTTCTTTTATCTCCTGCATGTCTTCAGGCAGATCTGTTGATGTGGGGATCTCAAATCCCTGTTCATCTCCCTTGTTTGTCTGTTGGGCATTGGCAGAGGCAACAGTCAACAGGAACGTGCTTAGGATAATAATAGTTCTTTTGTTCATGATGAATATACGAGAAATTATTATTCTTCATCCACGATGCTGAAGAACCGATCGCTGTTGGTTTGCAGTTTTACAGCAGGTAGTTTCTTCTTCAGTGTGAGTTCTACGATATGTACGAATTGATTGTCATGAACCTTCGGCACGTTGACAATGGTTCCTTTCGCCGATGTTGTCACCTTGAGTTTCGTATTGCCGTGCAACATCTTTGCCTGTTTGACGCTCAGGGATTTCTCGAGAACCAGTTTCTGATCAGAGGGCCAGTCATAAACGCATAGATAAAGGAGGGTGGTGTTCTTGTTGTCTTTACGGATGCATTCACCCCATGACGGATAGAGCAAACTCCGTTGTGTGCCGTAAACAACCTCCCCGTTCTCTTTCAGCCATTCTCCAACGGTCTTCAGACATTGCTGTGCTTCTTGAGGAACTTGTCCGTTTCCATCCGGACCGACATTCAGCAACAGGTTTCCTCCTCTTGCAGCACACATCAACAACGTGCGGATAATGTCCTCAGACGATTTCCATCTGTTCTCCCAACTCTTATATCCCCATGAAGAACCTATATTCATACAGGTTTCCCAATACACACCCTTTACATCATCGGGGTTGGGTACTTTTCCTTCCGGTGTCTTATAGTCACCGGGGAAATTTGGGCGTTTCAGACGGTCGTTGGTGATAATCTGTGGATAGTCAATCAACAAATCCTGTATTTCTTTCGCAAGGGCATCAGTCATGCGAGTAGGGGTGTCAAACCACAAGACAGCCATGTCTTTATAACGGTTGAGCAACTCTTTAATCTGCGGAATAGATACCTGGTGGATATAATCCTCAAACGAACGCTCTAACTGAATATAATCCCATGCGCCATGGTTTGCTTCCGTAAACTGATTCACTCTTGTGGAATCGGGGTTGTCCCAGCCTTCATTCATCACCTTACGCGCCGTTGAACCACCTGGATTGTTCCAGTCTTGGGCATGAGAATAGTAGAACCCAATCTTCATGCCATATTTCCGACAGGCTTGTGCAACCATATCTACGATATCTTTTTTGTAGGGTGTGTAGTCAACAATGTTGAAATGACTGGCATTACTCTTGAACATGGCAAAACCATCGTGATGCTTTGAAGTAAACACTACATATTTCATTCCTGCCCGCTTTGCCATCAAAACGAGGCTGTCGGCAGAGAATCCCACGGGGTTGAAAGTGCTGGCTTTTGCACGGTATTCCATCACAGGAATCTTACATCTGTTCATAATCCATTCTGCACCACCCCGTCGTTGTTGGTAACCATTATATACTCCTCCGTAAAGACAGTAGGGCCCCCAATGAACAAACAAACCGAACTTTGCTTCTTGCCACCAGTCCATTTTGTTCACAGGTATCTGTTTCTGTTTGGCTCCCACACTGAGAGTCATCATCATTGCTAATAGATAAACAATAATTTTTTTCATATGTATGTATTTTAGAAAATTAATGATTGCAGAATATGTATTTCCTTGTCAGATTCCTTAAATTGGTACAATCCGGGTTTCTCAACATGTATTGTAGAATGGTGGATTTTGACATTTCCAGGAGCATAAAACACGCCCCAATAGTTATCGTTCATCATTTTCCCGCCAACAATCTGGCAGTTTTCATCATTCCGAATGATATCAAGGTCTTTTTCCTTGAAGTGAGATAGTTTTTCAATAGTGGTGTTAGGCATGACTAAATAGGCATAGCTTTCGTTGAGAGGCTGTGCTCCGTGGTTAATATAAATAGTGGTAATATTATCTGTAGCAGTCTCATCGCTATAGGCACCCATATTGTCTGCCCACAGTCCTTTACGTAAAGATGCTTCAGCGATCATATGACCATCTTGAAGCATAATATATCCAATGTTATGATGGAAAAGCCGTTCCTTTCCCATGGTTGTTTTTTGAGAGATGATCTCTTTTTTGCCTTTCTTGATTCTAATTAGCGGGCCACGAGATAATCGTTGATCAACGGCTGTCGTAACATGAAGAAGACTATCTGAGTGAATACCTGCCCCAAGACAGACAACTGCCTCGGGTGTGAAGAACCATGCCTTCTTGGCCCTTAGGTGGTCGCGTGAGTAATCCATGGCACTGACACCATACATTCCTTCAGAGACACCTCCAACCATTCTACTGCTGTTGCGCTCATTACGATATTTCTGATCTACTGGAATATCTGATTCGTAAGCTGTCGTTCCTGGCACTTTCCTCCAATCCCAACAGGGAAGTGCATCCATATAGTCATCTTTATCCATATAGAAGTAGGTAGCACCATCTCCCAGGTAAAAGCCTCTGATATTATCCTCGTTGACATGTTCTGAGCCGATGGTTCTACATGAATGCATCTTTACCGATGCCATCCAGGTAGGTGTACGATGAATGGTATAATCAGAATAAGGGAAGTGTTTGTGTCCTACTAATGGATTACTGTCTAGAGGGAATCCTGAGATACCCAGATCTTGTGCACAAAAAGCAGTCATGTACCCTTTATGTGTGGATGCATGCATAAACAACTGTCGTCCTAATGAACTGATATCCATATGCCGATGCCATATTACCCATTGGTATCCATTTTCTACCAGGTTAACGAGTATTGATCGCTGATGATCTGTTAATTGATAGGAAGTATTCTCAAACAGTTTGTAAAAGAGAGACATACTGCTCAAGAAAGCTAATCCGTAATTGCCAAACTGCTGTTGTGGACCATGTAGATGATAGCTCCAATCGGGTTGTATTCCATCAACACCTTCTGTTGTGATTTCAGAAACGATGGTATCTCTGGCTTGTTTGACCAATAGCTCATCGTCGGTCAGTAGTCCCTTTATCATCATGTTGGAAGCCAGCCAAACCTTATTCTGTCCTGTCATGCCGAAGTGTGCTTTATTCATAACAGAAAGTGCACCATTCCGCTCTTCTTCATTTAGTTGATCTTCAAAAATCAGAAATGCTTGTCCTAATGTGCGGGGAATGCCTATCTCATTTTGCCACCAGTTCGAACATTCTGGCATGTTCTTAAACCAAAAACCAAGTATTTGGTGAATCTGTTTCTCTATTTGTTTATCATGATATAATGGGGTGGTGTCAGAGTCATATAACTTACATAACTCCAAAGCCCTTTCTGTATGTTGCTTAGGTTGCCATGAGGTACGTTTCTTATCTTTGTAACACTAGTGAAGAAAGCTATTAGATTACAAAGGTAGGAAAAAAAAAGAATAAAGCCAAATTTTTGTTGAAAAAGTTCATTTATAAGGATTCAATAATGATGAGTTCACAGATGAGACGGAAATGATAAAGAAAGAGATATTCTTTATAGTTGTATTCATTCTAATTGCTTATATTTGTGGAAAGAGAAGTTGATTGCTCATGTAGCGGAAGAATTAATTTATAATATATGACACTAGTGTCCGGTTATATTTCAC
>DHOP01000035.1:2397-3936 GCA_002407775.1 Prevotella sp. UBA5387 | reverse complement strand
CCACGGAAGGTTTTCTCACCGTTCGAGGTTTTCTCACCGCTGTTGTGACAGGTCGGAATCAGGCCAAGATAGCTGGCAAACTGGTTTTCGTTGCGGAATCTCCTGATGTTGTAGATCTCGGTCAGGATACACATCGTCACGCTTACACCGATTCCCGGTACTGTCATCAGGAGCCTGCAGTTTTTACTGTAACGCTCTGTCTGTCCAAGATTCCTCATGGCCTTTGTTGCATCCAACAGGGTCATGCGGATAGTTTCAACCTGTCTGATCAGTAAGTCCAATGACAAACGTGATGATGAGAGTAGCCTGACATCTTCCTTAAGCCATTTGATAAAAGCCCTGGACCAATATGAGCCGGGCTTTGAAAAACGCTCCGGCATCTCGACGCCATTACAGTAAAGCAGATGCTTTACCCTGGCCTTGTATCCCGAGAGCTGCTTTTGAATGGTCTTTCTTATGCGGATAACGGACCGGTCGTCTATATTCTCCCGCTCACGGATGTATATTGGTCTGATCTCACCTGCCCGCAATGAACGTGCAAGCTTACCGGCATCTATCCTGTCTGTCTTCATCACTTCCTCGTATTGAGTGGTCGGGACATCAGCTGCATGGGTCACCACGCAGTCTATGCCGTATTCTTTCAATGCGTAGTATGTGGCAAAGCCGCTGAACCCCGATTCGTAGACGGCATGGTACTCTCCATCCGGAAAATGCTTCTTCAGAAAATCAAAGAGCGATTTGGAGGAGGCTTCCTGCGGGTGCCTCTCTTTATAACCCGACTCTGTCAGTACTGCGACCTCCCAAGTTTTTGCGTGGACATCAATTCCTAAGAAAATCTTTTGTCCTTTGAAGGAAATTTTGTTTCTTTGCATTCTGGTGCATATTTAATTGTCTTACTTATTATAGCTTTGTATCTACAAATATAGTATCCAATTATTTATGCACCAACTTTTTCCTTCCGAAACTATGAAAAACACCGCGGTGGCTTGCCCAGCGGCCGGAGGCGCGAAGCCTCCGAAGAGCGATGTTTTTCTTGTTTCAATGCGTTAGCCTTTGCAAACATAGTAACTTTTATATAGATGCGCGTAAGAATCATTTGCAAGGGATGAATAAGGATTACCTCTCTGCTCCATGATGTAGTATCTGGTGCTCAGTGAACCCTGTTTTGAATGTGGCAGTTACTATGTAGGAAGATATTAAGAAATCAGAGGAAGAATGGAATCTTGATTCTGATAAAAAACTGGTAAAAAGGCGAAAATTGTTGTCTTTCTTGAAATAATGTACTATTTTTGTGATGAAAGAATCTGAAAACTAAAACCACTCGCTTAATGGAAGTCAGGGGCTAAAGGGAAAGAATCGAGTGAAAGCGATCGGTTTCGTCTCAAGTCGGATTTTTAATAAGGGAATGTGTGAGACGATGTTGATCAGAATCTTTCGTTCTCTCTTAGCTCGCATTCAGGACTAAGCAAGACCAGAAGATGCCATAATGAAGTAAAACTTAATCGATTAGCATAGACAAAGCTATATGAAACGAAATCA
>DHOP01000035.1:1270-2130 GCA_002407775.1 Prevotella sp. UBA5387 | reverse complement strand
ATGAAAAACAATCCAGGGCTGCTTGAAGGCCTCCTTGTTGACCACACTACCCAAAAGAATATCTTTTGGGCGACGGACAGTTATGCTGATCTGGGTGAGGGCTATCATTGGCACGATGCCATCACATCACAGACTATCACGGGCCATCATGAAGGTATAATTAGGCCACGATCAATGAAGGCCCGCGATGAGCAGCAAAAGCGGGCAAGGCAGATGGCAGAAGTGTTCACGCCTTCATGGCTGGTAAACAAGATGAACAATGTCATAGACGAGGAGTGGTTTGACCGGTCAGACGTGTTCAATAATCTGTGCGCCAACCATTTCTGGCAGTCAGTTACCGATACGATTATCATGCCGGAAGGAAAGTCGTGGCAAGACTATGTGCTTGCCACGCGACTGGAGATTACCTGTGGTGAGGCCCCGTTCCTTGCCTCGCGCTATGACACGGTATCGGGCGAAGCCATTCCTATTACCAACCGTATCGGCATTCTTGACCGCAAGCTGCGTGTCGTCAATGAGAACTGCACCGACGACAGCTGGACGCGTTGGGCTTTGCTGGCCCTGGGCAGTGTCTATGGCTACGAGTGGCAGGGTGACAACCTGCTGTTGGCGCGTATGGCATTGCTTGCCACGTTCTGCGACTACTATGGACAACATTTCGGACAGAAACCGGACGACCAAACGATGTTCAAAGCCGTTGACATCATATCATGGAATCTTTGGCAGATGGACGGACTAAAGGGTGTCGTGCCTGGCTCGTGTCATGAAGATAAACATATCGAGACCGACCTTTTTGGCAATGGCACAACCACAGTAACACCTTGCCTTGGTTGTGAGAAAGACGACATACAGTTGCACAA
>DHOP01000035.1:0-999 GCA_002407775.1 Prevotella sp. UBA5387 | reverse complement strand
ACTAAGAAATATAAAACTCATCATAAAACTAAATGGCCTATGAAATTCGACTTTGTAATAGGAAATCCACCGTACAATGAAGATACGGAAGGTACTTCCGATAAGCCTGTCTACGATAAATTTATGGATGGTGCATACCAAATGTCATCAAAAGTGATGCTAATTACTCCAGCTAGATTTCTTTTCAATGCAGGTAAGACTCAGAAGGTATGGAATGAAAAAATGCTATCTGACAAACATCTTAAAGTACTTGAATATAAGCAAAACAGTTCGGAGACATTTCCCAATACAGATATCAAGGGGGGAATTGCAATCACCTATCACGATACGACTAAAGATTTTGGTACTATTGAGGTCTTTACAAATTACGAACAATTAAACTCTATACAAAATAAAGTAAGCAGGAAAAGCAAAGGGAAATCCTTGAGCGACCTGTTTTATACACAAAATAAATTCGACTTAAACATGCTTTATAAGGATTTTCCTCAATATCGGAAAATCATAGGGAGTGGAGGAAAAGAGCGAAGGCTAACGGCTTCAATCCTTTATCAGTTGGACGTATTCACGGAAAACAAGAACGAAGATAGTGACGTAGCTATAATAGGTGTCATCAACAATAAACGTGTCCGTAGGTATATCTCCATCAAATATTTAGATCTAAAAAAAACAAATCTGAAGCAATGGAAGGTACTGGTGCCCAAATCCAATGGATCAGGAGCATTGGGAGAAGTATTGTCTACGCCGTTAATTGGCAAGCCGTTAATTGGCTATACGCAAACTTTCCTTGGCATCGGAGCCTTTGATTCCGAGCAAGATGCTAAAGCTACCTACAAGTATGTGGAAAGTAAGTTTGCTAGAACGATGCTCGGTATTTTGAAGATAACACAAGATAATCCTCCAGAGAAGTGGAAGTATGTTCCCCTTCAAGACTTTACTTCATCCTCCGACATTGACTGGTCGAAGAGTATTCATGAAATAGACTTGCAGCTCTACGATAAA
>DHOP01000026.1:56637-125629 GCA_002407775.1 Prevotella sp. UBA5387 | reverse complement strand
AAAGTAAATTTAGGCATAGTCAAGCCATCGTGCGATTGCTATCCAATCGCAGTGCGAAAACTTAGTAATCGCGATGCGACTACATAGCAAACGCACTGTGATAGTTACGTTATCGCACTGCGATTGATGCCCTTTCGCGAGACCTCGACGAATTCACTTACTGTCCTACAGACTATTGTGTTAATAAACATTTGTATCATAACAAGTTACGTAGATACTCCAGGATTTTCATATTTCCAGTCAAAGACTCCAGCAAAACAAATGAGGCCATTCTCGGCTAGATATCTTATGACGCTTTGACAGAATTTTATAAAAAATCGTGTCATCTTGCTTTTGCCATTTGTGTTGGTAAATTGCATAAAAAGCTTTAAGTCTCTTTGGTGGAAAAACTGCTTTTCATCACTTTTATAAGCGTATCCTCCGAACGGCTATTTGCACGGTTCGTCACATCGGCGAGCTATCGCTTTTAGGCCGTCTCATTTGGTGTTGATACCCGAACCTCTACCATAGGGACATATCTCTGTAGAGACGATGCATACATCGTCTCTACAGAGATACGAAAAAATCTCAAACAGTGAGAGGCTGGGTTAAAAGTAAATACCAAATGAGAGCGATTGGAACTTGAATCCATAGTTCTGGTCAAGCACGTTACAGGGACTGTATTTCACATAGAGATCGACGAACGGATTGGTGAAAGTTGCCATGAAGTCGACCGTGATAGGTTGGTGGTGGACGTTCTTTGCAATATTCTTCATTTTTTCTCCATCCAACTTATAGCGCGTTTTGATACTGGAATAAGTGTTGATGTTGACGACTGGGCCAACGGAGAAGCCCCAGCCCTTTTTATAATAATGATAGCGTAGGGGAAAGGTGAGGCTGAACACCTTGATGCGGGAGAACATGGGTTCCGAGCCCTGTGGTAGCTCGGCAACGGACAGGATTCCATCATCGCCCTTGACGAATTGTTGTCGACCCGTCATGCGATAGTTTCGCCAGTCAATACCAAATCCTACGGAGAGGAAATGGTCGTTGCGCCATGGGGAGTCCATATAGTCGGTAATGAGCCACCATAACTCCCAAGACGACTGGGTGTTGAAGGGGAGATTGTCGGCGGCTCCGGGTGCAGAGACAAGGCCTAAGAAGAGGTGACTTTCGATGGAGTGATAACTTTTCTTTTCCTTGCTGCTACGTATTCCGCCGATGTTGAATCCCCAGTCATTCCCGATGGTCGAGGTGCTCACATAGTTGCTGTCCACCGTCTGCAGCATTGCGCTGTAGCTGTAGTGTTTATCGTTCTCGCGTCCGTTGACTTGAACCTTGAGCAACGAATCGTTGTCGATGACCGTCACGCGATCGGGATGGTCGATGACCAAGGTGTCTTTGCTTTCTCTAGCGTATGTTGCCGTTGCTGCGCAAAAGGCCAACAATACTATTAGATTTCTCATTGCATTCATTATTTTAAGGATTTATAGTCATATTTTTGATTCCTCGATTATCACCTAAGTCGTCATTGCTTGATTAGCTTGTTGAGTTCGTGAACGTCACCCACGCTGCCTTCCATATAGATGAGCGTGACGAGCGTCTTGCCATGCTTCTGCTTTTCCTTGACCAAGGAGATGAATCGGTTGTGCCCTCGCTGGGAGGGTAGTGCAAACACCAATTGTTCCTTGCTGCTGCGCCACGTTTGTCGCTGGGAGAGGCCTGCCCGGTCGCTTGTCGCCTTGTCGGCCAGAACAAGGTTGGTGACCTCAGCCGCTTCCGATGTCGAGCAGATAAACTGTGCACTGCGGTAATAGGTGAGCCTATACTTACTCAATGCCTTACCCTTGACACGTGTTAGCACCATGCGCTCAATGGGTGTCACTAGTCCATCGAACACTTGATTGATCTTTAGTGATGCCGATTGGGCGGACAGCGAGAGTGCTGTCATCAGCAGGCCGATGATTATGGTCATGCGTAATTTCATTGTCATATCCTCCTGTTTTTTTAATCTGCAAAGATGTCTTTGAGCTGGGCGTCAACATCGGGTGTGGCCTCGGCAGTCGAGCGCAGGTTGCTGTTCACGACTTGCATCACTTCTGTACGATTGGTGGAATGGCGTCCGTAGATATAAGCCTCGTAGTCGGGCTGGCGTTGGAACATCAGATAGGTAGAGAACAGAAGCAGCACTATTGCCGCGGCAGCCCATCCCATCCATCGCCGAAGTTTCACCTCTTTGTGACGTGTCGGTGCTGTCTCCGTAATCGCTGGAGCGTCACCCAACGGCGTTATAACCTTATTGGGCAGTTCCACGGCGGCCATATCCTTGAAGAAGCATTGCAGCGGATTCAGTTCCTCACTCACGTCCTCACCGTTGAAATAGCGGTAGAGCTGCCGTTCCTCCTCAATGGTCGTCTCGCCATCGAAAAACCTATCCACTAGTTTCTTGTAATCTGTCATCATTCGTACCTCCTACTATAAATCTCACGCACGGCCATGCGAGCACGGCTCAACGCCTTCCTTACGGCCACCTCTGTCATGCCCATGATTTCCGCCACCTGCGCCATCTCTATTCCGTCGATGTGTCGCAACCTCAAAATGGTCCGTTGGAGCGCGGGCAAGCTATCGATGATGGCCATCATGCGGTCTATGCGCTCGTTGGTGTCGATTGGTGTCGGTTGGATGGCCAGCTGAACCGTCTCCATGTCGGTTGTAAAGCGATTCCGCCGCAAGAGGTCTATGCAGCGGTTGCGGGTGAGCACTCGGGCAAGCGACGCCATCGGGCACCGCACATCGGCGTGCATATCCCACAGCCGTAGCAGTACGTCCTGAACCACGTCTTCCACCTCGTCATCGTTGCCTAAGTATTGCTTGGCAACAGTGGAGAGGGAGGGTCTGATAGTGTCTGCCTCAAGTTGGTACTCGCTAACGGTCATGTTTTTTTTTACTATGATTACGCAAAGGTCGCCATATTGTGACAAAAAAATAGCAATTATTTTTTGTTTTCCATCAAAAATATGAATGCACCGCCATCATTCAGAGATTTTTAGTACCTTTGCAATGAGTCATACATTCCGTATTTGGAATGGTTTTTAGCATAACCCAATATCAAAATGGACGACGATAAGACCAAAGATATAGATAAGGAAGAACTAACCCCGTCTGTCTCCGACGATGACGCTATGACAATAGATGCGTCTGAGGAGGAAGAAGCTACGACTGACATGCACTCTGACTATAAACCTGCTGATCGTTTCGATGCGTCTGCGGTTCATCATCTGAGTGGGATGTATAAGACTTGGTTTCTCGATTACGCTTCCTATGTAATATTAGAGCGTGCTGTCCCCAATATTGAGGACGGGCTGAAGCCTGTTCAGCGACGCATACTGCACTCTATGAAGCGCATGGATGACGGGCGATATAACAAGGTTGCGAACATTGTTGGACATACCATGCAGTTTCATCCGCATGGAGATGCTTCCATTGGTGATGCGTTGGTTCAACTTGGTCAAAAGGATTTGCTTATCGATACCCAGGGAAACTGGGGTAACATTCTCACCGGTGACCGTGCCGCCGCACCCCGATACATTGAAGCTCGACTATCAAAATTTGCCTTGGAAACGGTGTTCAATCCCAAGACTACCGAATGGCAACAGAGCTACGATGGACGTAATAAGGAGCCGGTTGCCTTACCAGTGAAATTCCCATTGCTTCTTGCGCAAGGGGCAGAGGGTATTGCAGTAGGGTTGAGTAGCAAGATATTGCCGCATAACTTTAACGAGCTTTGCGATGCAGCCGTGAACTATCTTAAGGGTAAACCCTTCGAACTATATCCTGACTTTCCTACGGGTGGCGCAATAGATGTGTCGAAATATAACGACGGACAGCGCGGAGGGATGGTGCGTGTACGGGCAAAGATAGAGAAGTTGGATAGCAAAACCCTCGTCATAAGAGAGGTGCCGTTCAGTAAGACGGCTGCTTCGTTGCAGGATTCCATTACCAAAGCTATCGAAAAGGGTAAGATTAAGGCACGCCGCGTCATTGATATGACGGCGCGTAATGTTGAGATTCAGGTACAGCTCACGCCTGGAACATCTTCTGATAAGACCATAGATGCCCTATATGCATTCACAGATTGTGAGATCAACATATCTCCCAACTGCTGTGTCATCGAAGACAATAAACCAGGTTTCTTAACTGTAAGTGATGTTCTTCGTCACAACGTTGACAGTACTATGGGTCTCTTGCGGCAAGAATTACTTATCCGAAAAGCCGAGTTGGAGGAACAACTGTTCTTCGTTTCCTTAGAGCGCATCTTCATTGAGCAAGGAATGTACAAGGAGAAGCGCTTTGAACAAGCCGCTGATCAGAAGGCCGTGGTGAAGTTTCTGGACGAGAAATTCACACCGTACAAGAAGGATATGATTCGAGAAATCCGTGAGGATGACTATCTGCGATTGCTTGAAATCAAGATGCAACGTATCTTGAAGTATAATAAAGACAAGGCCGAACAACTCCTGTTGAAGGTGAAAGCTGAGATCAAAGGCATCGAACATGATCTCGAACATATGACAGATGTGACGATAGCATGGTTTCATCACCTCAAGGCAACATACGGAAAGGATTACAAGAGGCTCACTGAGATACGTAGCTTTGATACCATCGTAGCTGCAAAAGTGGTGGAAGCCAATGAAAAGCTTTATATTAACAGACAAGATGGGTTCATCGGTACTGGCCTGAAAAAGGACGAATTTGTGTGCAATTGTTCAGACATCGATGATATCATCATCTTCTATCGTGATGGAAAATACAAGATAATCAAGATTGCAGACAAAATTTTCGTGGGCAAAAATGTACTTTGGATACAAGTCTTCAAACATAACGATCGACGCACTATCTATAATGCGGTGTATCGTGATGGCAAGGGTGGCTATTGTTTCATCAAGCGTTTTAATGTGACAAGCATGACACGCGATCGCGAATATGATCTCACACAGGGTACACCAGGGTCGCGCGTTCTCTATTTTTCTGCTAATCCCAATGGTGAGGCTGAAACCATCAAGATTACTCTTGATCCTGATCCTAAGAAGAAAAAGCAAAATATCTTTTTGGAAGAGGATTTCTCAAAGATAGCCATCAAGGGTCGTGCCGCCAAGGGCAACTTACTCAGCAAAAAAAGTGTGCACCGAGTGACATTGAAGAGTCATGGACATTCCACACTTGGAGGTCGCAAGGTTTGGTATGATCCCGATGTCAACAGGCTGAATTATGAAGAGCATGGAAGGTTGCTTGGTGAATTCAATGATGAAGACAATATCCTTGTAATTCTTCAAAACGGTGACTTTTATATCACTGACTTTGATCTAAACAATCACTTCCCAGAAGGAATACGCATTTTGGAGAAGTGGGACGAGAATAAAGTTTGGACTGCTGTACTTTTTGATGCCGATAATAATGGATACCCATACCTCAAGCGTTTCCATATGGAAGCTTCAAAGAAGCCCCAAAACTATATTGGAGAAAACCCAGTAAACAAACTTGTCCTGCTTACCGACACAGCTTATCCACGCCTACAAGTCACGTTTGGAGGAGACGACAGTGTCCGTCCAAATATGGAGATTGAAGTCGAAGAGTTTGTCTCTGTCAAAGGGTTTAAGGCAAAAGGCAAACGAATAAGCACTTGGAATGTGGCCAAGATTAAGGAACTTGAGCCTACAAGATTTCCTGAGCCTGTCAGAGATGATGACAAGGAAGATTCTGATTTAGAAGACCAGACTGAAAACTTTGATCCTGATGCAGGGAAAAGTCAGCAGGAAATTATCGACAAGATAACTGGCCAACTTAATCTATTCTCTGACAATGTATTCGATAATGATGACAAGGAATAAACCTATGCGAATGCTCACCATGGCCTTAGGGCTCTTGGTGAGCATTGTTGCTTATAGTCAGGCAACCACTGATAGCACCAGATATCAAAGCCTGGAGCGTGTGAGGTTGTTTGGGATAGGGCATACGGATATCCTTGACACCTACCTCTCACAAGAAAAATCGACAGGTACGGAGTTGCACTATTTGTCTCAGACTTTTAGTCGCCATGCAGATAGTAAAATCACACGTGAGATGACGCATCATTTGTTTGCATCATCAACAGGAACTCGTGGTAATAATAATTCTCTTTTGACCGCGATTTATGGCTTTAGACTAGGATGTTACTATAACTTGGACTTTTCATCACCTTCGATTAATCTGATGATTGGTGGTTTGATGGACGGTACCTTGGGTGGGGCATATAATACCCGAAACTCTAATAACCCTGCACAAGCTCGCATTGCGCTCACCATTGACCCTGCTGCTAGGCTTTGTTGGGGCTTTAGGATCGCACGTTTTCCGATGAAGTTAAACTACGCTGTGTCCCTTCCGCTAATTGGAGCTGCCTTTTCACCCAACTATGGGCAGTCGTACTATGAAATCTTCTCAAAGGGAAACTACGATCATAACATTGTCTTGGTCTCCCCATTCAGTGGCCCTCAGCTCCATCAAATGCTCACTTTTGACTTTTCTCTGTTCAAAACCACGTTCTCGTTCGGTTATCTTGGCGACATTCGTCAACTAAAAGCGAATAGCTTGAAATACCACCATTACTCTAATGCTGTTGTTTTCGGTTGGAAATTTTAATGCTTTTTTTGGATAAGCCCATGAACAAAAAGATCAATTTCACATTGCTATTATTGATGGTGTTGGCACTATCAAGCTGTGTAATGGAGTCGGAATTCTCTGACAATCCTCAGGGGAATTTCGAGGCATTGTGGAAGATCATGGATGAGCATTATTGTTTTTTCGACGAGAAAGGAGTGGACTGGAACGAAGTTCATACAAGCTATGCCAAGCAGATTGATGCGCAGATGACTGAAAGCCAGCTTTTGGAGGTGCTAGGAAATATGCTTGCCGAGGTGAAAGATGGCCATGTTAATCTCTTCACATCATTTGATATGGGTCGATATTGGGGGTTTCACGAACATTATCCAGCCAATTATAGTGACACCCTCATCAACCGATATCTTGGAACAGATTACCGCATTTCAAATGGTTACAGCTATCGAATCCTTGATGATAATATTGGCTACTTCCGTTGTCCTTCTTTCACTGGACCTATTGGAGCTGGAAATCTTGACAATATTCTCCTTTTCTTCCAACCCTGTCGCGCTCTCATTATTGACCTGCGGCAAAATGGTGGTGGACTAATCTCATCTGCAGAGGAACTAGCAGGACGCTTTACCAATGAGGAAGTTCTTGTTGGCTATATGAAGCATAAGACAGGTCGTGGGCACAATGACTTTTCGGAGCTTCGTCCACAAAAACTTAAGCCTGGTAGCGGAGTGCGTTGGCAGAAGCCTGTCGTGGTCCTGACCAATCGAGCAGTCTTCTCAGCCGCAAATGAGTTTGTGAAGTATATGAGATGCTGTCCAAATGTAACGGTAATCGGTGATAAGACAGGAGGTGGAGCTGGATTACCTTTTTCAAGTGAACTACCAAGCGGTTGGAGTGTGCGGTTCTCAGCTTGCCCCATGTATAACACCGAGAAAGAGAGCACAGAGAACGGAATAGAACCGGATATTCGTGTGTCACTAACAAAAGACGATTTCCTCAAAAACCGCGATACAATCATCGAGAAAGCCCGAAGTTTTATCAATGGGTTATAGAAAATAGCATGAATTCCTTTGCCAAATATATTTCCGAAGAACTCGACATTCGTCTTGCACAGGTGGATGCCACGCTCGAATTACTTGATGCTGGAGCCACAATTCCATTTATCAGTCGCTATAGAAAGGAGGCGACAGGTAATCTTAATGAAGTGCAAGTAGCAGCAATTAGTGACTTAAACGAGAAGCTCAAAGACCTACAGAAGCGTAAAGATACCATTATTCACACTATCAGCGAACAAGGTAAACTAACTGATGATCTTCAAAAACGTATCATTGCAAGCTGGAATGCCACGGAGTTGGAAGACATTTATTTGCCATATAAGCCACATCGCCGCACTCGTGCTTCAGTGGCCCGTGAGCAAGGGTTGGAACCATTGGCTGAAATCATAATGGCACAGAGAGAATCCAATCCAGAGAAAGCGGCATTGCGTTTTGTTAAGGATAGTGTGACTGATGTGGCAGAAGCCATCAAGGGCGCCCAAGATATCATTGCAGAAAATATCAATGAGAGTGAGGGTAGCAGAAAGACAATACGTCAAGTGTTTCGTCGTGATGCCACAATAGCATCGCGAGTGATATCTAAAATGAAGGATGAAGACGGTGCTCAGAAGTATTCAGACTACTTTTTTTTCAGTGAAGAATTGAGACATTGCTCTTCACATAGGCTCCTAGCCATTCGTCGAGGTGAGTCTGAGGGTATCCTACGCATTAACATTACTGTGGACGATGATGAATGTATGGACCGTCTGAAACGCCATTATGTGCATGGATATGGCCCATGCCAGTCATTGGTCAGCGAGGCGGTAGAGGATTCCTATAAACGTCTTTTGCGTCCGTCGATAGAGAACGAGTTTGCTACTTCGAGCAAGGAACTTGCCGATGATGAGGCTATTAAAGTGTTTGGGGAGAACCTGCGCCAGTTGCTGTTAGCCCCACCTCTTGGACAGAAGCGTGTGATGGGCGTAGATCCCGGAATTCGCACAGGATGTAAGGTCGTGGCACTTGATGCACAGGGTAATCTTCTTTATCACGGTGTCGTTTTTGCCGTAGGCAGACAAGCAGAGTATAGGAAGGCCAATGACCCAAGTCCTTTGCACCTCTTCCAAGAAATAGTAAAGCGATATCATATTGAAGCCATCGCGGTGGGCAACGGCACTGGCTCAAGGGAAACGTCCGACATATTAAGACAAATATCTGATGTTCCTACTTATGTGGTGAGCGAGGATGGTGCAAGCGTTTACTCTGCTTCAGAGGTGGCACGTGAGGAGTTTCCAAATGAGGATGTTACGGTGCGTGGAGCTGTTAGCATTGGTCGTCGATTAATGGATCCACTGGCCGAATTGGTGAAGATTGATCCTAAGAGCATTGGAGTTGGACAATATCAGCATGATGTAGATCAGGCTAAGCTCAGGCATAGTCTTGACCAGACCGTTGAACTATGTGTTAACTCAGTAGGTGTTAATCTCAATACGGCGAGTCGTGCCCTGTTGACTTACGTGAGCGGATTGGGACCCTCATTGGCTCGCAATATTGTAGAATATCGTCGAGAAAATGGAGCGTTCACTTCTCGTCGTCAATTGCTGAAAGTGCCTCGGCTTGGAAATTCAGCCTTCCAGCAATGTGCGGGTTTCCTACGCATACCGGATGGAGAAAATCCTTTGGATGGAAGTGCAGTTCATCCAGAGAGTTATACTATAGTGCAATGTATGGCCAAAGATTGTGGTTGCACGGTAATAGACCTAATGAAGAGTGCGGAACAACGCCAGAAAATAGATGTCCAGCGCTACGTTTCCGATACAGTAGGGCTACCCACTCTCACTGACATCATGAAGGAGCTGGAAAAGCCTGGCTTAGATCCCCGTGCTCAAATAGAAACCTTCGAGTTTGACCCACGTGTGAAGACACCAGAGGATCTGGTTACTGGCATGGAGCTTCCTGGTATCATTACCAACATCACCAACTTCGGTGCATTTGTTGACATAGGGGTGCACCAGGATGGATTGGTGCATATTTCACAACTGGCAGATCACTATGTGAAGAATCCAAATGACGTTGTAAAACTTCATCAACATGTACGTGTAAAGGTCATAGAAGTTGACCGCCGTCGTCATCGCATAGCCCTCTCCATGAGGTTTTAGTCGGTATACATTCCATTCTTATCAAATCATAGGGTGAAATAAAATTATTCCTTCATGAATTTTTTTATTTCACCATATGATTTGAATAAAAAACTAGCATGGATTTTTTAGATCTTTAGTTTTGCCACAAATAGATTGATGTACCTAATTTGTTAGCAATCCTAAAGCGGAAGAGTGAAAGATAGGCGTATCTTCTTGCTTTAGGATGATGCACAGTTATTTATAAATCATAAAAAAGCATTGCTTTGCTACGAATTATCTTTTTTTTTGCCTAATTTTGCAAGTCTAATAATCATAATTGCCAGTCCGATCTTTTTATCGTGCTGGTTTTTCATTCAAGGAAATCAACCGAAATTATGGGAAAGAAAATTCGATTCAGTCTCGTATACAGAGATATGTGGCAGAGTTCAGGAAAGTTTCAGCCACGCAAGGATCAATTAGAACGGATTGCACCGGCCATCATCGAAATGGGGTGTTTCTCCCGCGTAGAGACCAATGGCGGCGCTTTTGAACAAGTGCAATTGCTTGCTGGCGAGAATCCTAACGATGCAGTGCGTGCTTTTTGCAAGCCATTCAATAATGCTGGCATCAAGACACATATGCTTGATCGCGGTCTCAATGCTCTTAGAATGTATCCTGTACCTGATGATGTTCGTGCTTTGATGTATAAGGTGAAACATGCACAGGGAACAGATATCACTCGTATCTTTGATGGCTTGAATGACATTCGCAACATTGCACCGTCAATACGTTGGGCCAAGGAAGCTGGTATGACACCGCAAGGCACACTTTGTATAACTACTTCGCCGGTTCATACATTAGAATATTATGCTAAACTCGCTGACCAGGAAATAGAGGCTGGTGCGGAAGAGATATGCCTTAAGGATATGGCCGGTATCGGTCAGCCTGCATTCCTCGGCAAATTGACAAAGATGATCAAGACCAAGCATCCGGATATCATCATCGAATATCACGGTCATTCTGGTCCTGGCCTAAGCATGGCATCAATGCTGGAGGTGGCTATGAACGGTGCAGATATTCTGGATACAGCTATTGAACCATTGTCTTGGGGTAAGGTTCATCCTGATGTTATCAGCTTGCAGAGCATGCTAAAGAATGCAGGATTTGATGTACCAGAGATCAACATGAACGCCTATATGCGTGCTCGTGCTCTCACACAAGAATTTATTGATGAGTGGTTGGGCTACTTCATCAATCCACAGAACAAGGTCATGAGTTCTTTGTTGCTGACCTGCGGACTTCCAGGTGGTATGATGGGCTCGATGATGTCAGACCTTGGTGGTATTCATGATACTATCAATAACCTTCGTAGAAAGAAAGGCGATGTAGAATTGTCTAAGGATGACCTACTTATCAAACTCTTCGACGAGGTGGCTTATGTTTGGCCACACGTAGGCTATCCACCACTTGTAACTCCATTCTCTCAATATGTCAAGAATATAGCCTTGATGAATCTGCTCACTATGGAGCAGGGCAAAGGCCGCTTCGTGATGATGGATGATTCTATGTGGGGTATGATTCTAGGAAAGAGCGGTAAAGTGCCAGGAGATATTACTCCTGAACTCGTTGAGCTTGCAAAGAAGCAAGGCAGAGAGTTTACTAATGCCGATCCTCATACCTTATTGCAAAATGCTCTTTCAGATTTCCGCAAAGAGATGGACGAAAACGGCTGGGAGTATGGTAAGGACGATGAGGAACTCTTCGAATTGGCTATGCATCCCGAGCAATATCGTAATTATAAGAGTGGCCAAGCTAAGAAAAACTTCTTGGCAGACTTACAGAGTGCCAAGGACGCTAAACTCGGTTCAAGCACTACGCCTGAACAACTTTCTGCTTACAAGCATGCAAAGGCCGATGCTATTGTTGCACCGGTGAAGGGACAAGTCTTCTGGGAATTCCAAGGCGAAGGCGAGGCTACACCTGCTGTAGAGCCATTTGTTGGCAAGAAATATGCAGAAGGCGATGCGTTCTGCTATCTTCAGGCACCATGGGGCGAGTTTGTTGAGGTCAAAGCAGATCTTGGTGGAAAGCTCGTTGAGATTAATGCAAAGCAAGGTGCAAAGGTTCAAAAGGGTGATGTGATTGCCTATATTGAGCGAGAGCATTAAGCCTTTTCGATAAAATTTTACGATTTAAGTCGACTCATTCTTATACGGTTCGTTGCCGGCAAGAATGGGTCGCTTTGCGATAAAGCGGAGACATCGATAGGGGGCTATGACATTGCGTGAACGACTAAGTGGAAGAATAAATAAGCCAGACATAGCTGAGTACGTCATGCGGATGCAAGAAAATGAAGGCATCAGCGTGGTTAATGAGCTCTATGACTTGCTTATTGATGCCGACAAGCGTATTTCAGACAACGCCGCGTGGATTCTCAGTCATGCCAAAGGCAGAGCAGAAAGGTTTTTGAATGCCAAACAGGGTGAATTGATATCTGAAGCCTTGGCAACGACAAGCAACACAAAGCGTCGTTTGCTGCTCTCGATACTTAAGAGACAATCGTTTGACAAACAAAATCTAAGGACAGACTTCCTCGACTTTTGCCTCTCGTGTATTGTAGATAATTCAGTCCCTATCGGTATCAGAGCATTATGTCTTTATCTGAGTTTTACACAATGTCAGCATTACCCAGAACTTTTGATGGAGTTAGAGTTGACTATAGACATATTAGATAACGAAGACTTGAGTGCAGGCCTAAAATGTGCAAAGAGGTCAGTAAGATCTCAAATCAGGAAAAACAAGGTATAACAATGAATTATAACATCATCATAGACAAGTATTATCCTCAGGATAACCGCTTGAAAGAAATACTGATGATACATAGTCGCCAGGTAACAGTACGTGCATTGAAAGTGTGTGACCTCCATCCGGAACTTCATCTGGATCGTCAGTTTGTTGAAGAGGCGGCGATGATACATGATATTGGCATTTTTCTTTGCGATGCTCCCGCAATCTGCTGCTTTGGCAAGGAGCATTACCTTCGTCATGGATTTCTTGGTGCGGAACTTATGCGCAAAGAAGGGTATCCAGGCCATGCACGTGTTTGCGAACGCCATACAGGTGCAGGACTAACTGCGGAGAGTATCATTGCTGGCCATCTTCTTCTTCCTCATCGCGACTTCCTACCAGAAACTATGGAAGAGAAGGTTATTTGTTATGCCGATAAATTTTATAGCAAGTCTAACCTTCAGCATGAAAAAACGGTGGAGCAGGCCGAAAGAAGCTTAGCTAAGTTTGGAGAAGAAGGAGTAGAACGATTCCGTGAGTGGGTCAAAATGTTTGCTTGAAAAACAGAGACTCCAAGATAGTTTAAAATGAAGCAACACATAACTTAATCATAATATTTTCGAAAATACTCGATAATAGTTGGTAGGCTATTAGCTATTAATGGGATCCTACGTTAAAAATGAGAAAACGCTCGGCTGTTCACCAACATTTAATTACTTTTGTACTTTAAATGAGGACTAAATCTTTCATCACTCTATTGTTATTAGCCATCACTTTTGTTATGGCTGATGGTAGTGTATTCCTCTTCTCTGAACACCAATTGCAAGAGCCAGTTGGTGATTCCACAATGGTGAAAGATTCCTTGAAAGGCAGTTCATTGTTGGAAAAATCCAAAACCGAACAAATTTCCGCCAATACCATACTGGACACTTTATCCATGGATTCGTTACAACTTGCAATTTATCACCATAATAAGGTGATTGACGATTCCATCCGCCTTGACTCCATCAATAAAAGTAAGAAGAGTGGTATAGATGCTCCTGTAAAATATAATGCGACGGACTCTCTCGTATATGAAGCTAGCTCCAACACTGCTCATCTTTATGGCTCATCAGAGGTAGACTATGAAACAATGAACCTGAAGAGCGATAAGATCTATATGAGTCTTGATAGTAGTTTGGTTCATGCTACCGGTTCCAAAGACTCAACAGAGAAGACAGGTCTCAAGGGTCGTCCACAATTCACCATGGGGCAGGACAAGTATGACACTGACACCATGGCTTTTAACTTCAAGACGAAGAAGGGCATTGTCCAGCAAGCATACACCCAGCAACAGGACGGATATCTAACAAGTCAGATTTCTAAGCGTAATGATAAAGGTGATGTGTTTCTTGCTCATGGGCGCTACACAACCTGCGACAAGGATCATCCCGACTTCTATATTGCACTATCACGTGCCAAAGTCCGTCCTGGTAAGGACGTGGTTTTTGGGCCAGCGCACCTTGTTGTAGCTGATGTGCCATTGCCATTGGCTATTCCTTATGGTTTCTTCCCATTTACTAAGAGTTACAGTAGCGGGTTTATCATGCCTACTTATGGCGACGAAAATAATCGTGGCTTTTACTTACGTGATGGTGGTTACTACTTTGCTATTAACGATAAATGGGACTTAAAACTAATTGGTGAGATCTATACCAAGGGATCTTGGGGCATTTCTGCCGCCACCAACTATCGCAAACGTTACAAGTATAGTGGCTCTTTCTTCTTCAGTTTGCAAAACACCAAGACTGGTGATAAAGGTATGCCGGATTACCAAGAGCAACAAAGCTTCAAATTACAATGGAGTCATCGCCAGGATCCAAAGGCCAATCCATTTAGCTCTTTGTCGGCAAGTGTGAACTTTGCTTCGTCAAGTTATGAGCGTAATAACCTTACCAGCATGTACAACCCGCAGACAATGACACAATCAACGCGTACGTCATCAGTCAGTTGGAGCACTACATTATCTAGTATTGGTATGTCTCTTAGCTCTACCGCAAACCTTTCTCAGAATATGCGTGATTCATCCATAGCGGTGTCTTTACCTGACTTGAATATTTCTATTAGTCGTTTCTATCCGTTTCGTCGTAAGCATCAAGCAGGTGAGGAACGCTGGTATGAGAAGATATCTATGAGTTATACGGGACAGCTTTCTAACTCTATCAATACAAAGGAAAATAAGCTTTTCCACTCCAACTTGGTTAAAGACTGGCGTAACGGCATGCAGCACAACATCCCTATTAATGCCAACTTCATGTTGTTTAATTTTATCAATCTAACTCCATCGTTCAATTTGACGGATCGCATGACCACTCGTAAGGTGACCAAGTCCTGGGATGAGGAACGTCAGGTGGAGGTTAGGGATACAACGTACGGATTCCATAATCTCTACAACTGGAATCTTAGCCTTTCGGCAAGTACTAAACTTTATGGCTTTTACACTCCCAACAGAAAGATCTTTGGTGATAAGATTCAAGCCATTCGCCATGTCTTCACACCTCAGATGAGCTTCAGTTATGCTCCTGACTTTGGTGCACGACGCTATGGTTACTATGATACCTATCAAAAAACAGATGTTAATGGTAATGTGTCACTAGTGGAGTATTCTCCATACGATGGTGGTTTGTATAGCGCCCCGGGCAGAGGTCGAACGGGAAGTATTTCGTGGGATGTGAGCAACAACCTCGAAATGAAGATTAAAAGCGATGAGGATAGTTCGGGTTTTAAGAAGATAAGCCTCATTGATGAACTTGGTGCTTCTATGTCATACAATATGGCGGCACCAACACATAAATGGAGTGATCTGAGTATGCGCATCCGTCTTAAATGGTGGAAGAGCTATACCTTTAACTTGAATGCGGTATTTGCAACATACGCATATGAAATTGGTGAGGACGGAAGGCCTTACATTGGCAACAATACAGAGTGGGGATATGGTAGGTTTGGGCGTTTCCAAGGTATGTCACAGAACTTATCTTACACGTTGAATCCCGAGAAAATCATGAAGCTCTTCGGTGGAGGTGATGAAGAAGAGAAGAATAAGAACAAGAAGAATGACGAGGGTGTAGACACCGACATTGAGAGCAATGTGGATGAAACTATGATTGAAGGCCAGCGAGGTGCAAAAAAACAAGGTGGTGGCGGTAAGGCTAAAACCGACGAAGATGGTTATATGTCTTTTACTATGCCTTGGTCTCTTACATTTGGATATGGTATCACCATGCGTGAAAACACTGGTGGTAAGTTCAATTCTAAGACCATGCGATATCCCTATAAATTTACTCAGACACTTAATGTTAGTGGTAACTTGCGTATCAGTGATGGATGGAATATCAGTTTCTCTAGTGGATACGACTTCGAAAACAACAAGATGTCTATGACAACAGCATCACTCCAGCGTGATCTTCATTGCTTTAATATGAGCTGCTCTGTGGTTCTCGCTCCGTACACCAGCTACAACTTTACTTTCCGTGCCAATGCGTCTACCTTAACGGATGCCTTGAAATATGACAAGCGTAGTGGATATAGTAATGCTGTGCAATGGTATTAGTGTTTTGGAAAGAATAGCAATCATTCTTTAAACTCCTTACAAAGAAGTTCTTCATCGATATTGTTTTCTTCTGGAATCAAACTCTTCTCATTATGAAGACTATCTCGAAACACAGAAGATGAGATGATTCATCAGTTAATCACTATGCCTCCTTATATGTTATATAGTGATTTTTGTTATGATGATAGTTCTCTTTATAGGCGTAATGAACATTCGAGAGGTTTCGGTCTAACAAATATTTATTATGCCGAAAACAACGTAAATTCGTCGAACTCATGTTGCATTAGATCCTGCTTTGAAAATTCAGAAATTATTTTGTAACGTTTGGTGAGATTAGGTTGTTTGGAAGAATAGATTTATGTTTTGATCGAGGAGTAGATATTCTGTTAAAATATTGAATCAGAAAAAATGAGGTAGGATAGTCAATAATAAAACTGTCCGCCTTAAATCGAGGCGGACAGCAAATATTATTGGTTAACGACACTCATCAGGGCATCAGCAATCTCGTTTTCATACCATGTCTTAGTCTTGCGGTCATATAAACCCATCCACCATAAGCCTGAGGTTCCATGACTTCGCAGCTTTGTCATCATATATTTAGCATATTTGATTCTTTCGGCCATGCTTTTTTTGTTGTCAATGGCACCAAATTCCCCAACAAAGAAGGGTATACCTAATTCACTGAAACGATCGGAAGTAAGCTTTATCATAGCATCTATCTCAGCTTCGCAAGAAGCATCAAAGATATTGATGTTATACTGTCCGTTGTCGTTACAGAAGCTGTAAGGGTCATAAGTATGATATGATGCTACAATATGATTTGGGTGAACGTCTTGTGGAACCAGCCAATTGTCGAGTTTTGCTTTAGTATGTCCGGCACTATAAGTATTGCAGACAAGGTTTCGATACTCGTTATTTCCGCCTGTTGCACGTACTGCATCGACAAAGTCTTGGTTGAGTTTGTTCACTACGGCGTAAGCACCCGCCTCAGAAGCATCACCCCATGTGTAATTTTTGTCAAGTATCTCGTTGAAAGATTCAAAAAGCAATTTGTCGTTATAGTTGCGAAATTCTGTGGCAATCTGTGTCCAAAGCTTCTTGTAGCGAGCCTTGACAGCGTCATATTGAGTCGCATCAGCAACAAGCCAAGCAGAGGAGTCTCTACGTCCAGCTGACTTAGCACCATTATCATGGTGTACGTTCACTATGCAGTAGCAACCCGCTTTGATAACATAGTCGACCACTTCTTTTACACGTGCCATCCATTGAGCATCAATGTTGCCCTCACTATCCATGTGGGGATACCATGTTACGGGGATACGGATGATGTTGAATCCCTTTGCAGCAATGGCATCAATAATAGCTTGTGTGGTTACGGGTTGCCCCCATGAAGTCTCCCAATCGGAGGTAGATTTTGCATTAAAATTGGCAGGAACTGTATAGATGTCTGGGTTGGCATCAAGTGTATTGCCAAGGTTGTAGCCTACTTTCATGTTGTTGACAAATGAGAACGAACTTTCAAAAGGGTCGTTAGGGTCAAGTCCTTCACCGCCTTGGCTGATAGTAATAACCTTTTGTAAACTTCCTGATGTGATTGTCAGCTGTGCTTGACGTGCTTCAGTAGTATTACGAGTTACGGATACTTTAATGTATGAAAGTTTGTTATCATAACCATAACCAGCATGATTTGATATATTGACCCATGAAGAATCCGAAACAGTGGCTGTCCAATCGGCATCGCAATTGATGCCAATCATCATAGATGATGCAGGTATCTGAAAGTCCAAAGATTCTATAGGGGTATTGTTTTTTAGTACTTCTAGTTTAGTTGCCGAGGGTGTTTTGTCATCATCACTACAACTTTGGATGGGAACTGAGGACAACAATATAAATACTAACCACAAAAGATATCTAAGTTTTTTCATCATTTCTTGTTATAATAAATACGAACATTGTCAAACATTACATCAACCTTTCCTGTTGTAACAGTTTGGTTGAGGCATTGTATACGAATTTGATTGAGTCCCATGTTGACCAAGTCCTTATAGGTTTGACCCTGAAGTTTGCCAAATCTACTGAGTGGAAGTACGTGGCGATACCACTTGCCAACCGGATGATCACCATTTATGTCAGAGAGGACTCCCAATGGATGTGAGAACGTACTAGCGTTGTAATCCACCCAGGCGAAATTGTCAAACTGGTTAACCTTACCTACCGGATTAGGGTTACCACTGTCGTTATTCGTGGGAACAGGGTCTTCAGCATCCTGTTGGATAAAGTAGCGCAAATAACCACCGAACAATCCGTTGTTGTAATCACTATTGTTGTTGTAAACCTCTATTGCTAAATAAACATCATTGAGTGATGCATCTGCAGGGATCAGGTCATAACTCGGAAGAGGGAACTTGGAATCAGCAGAGTATTTGTAATAAATCATCGCTCCCCACCACGTTTGGCTCTGCGTTTCCTTGAAGCGGGCATAGTTTCCATCACTGGTGTAAGGAACAGACGTGAGTGTAGCTGTTTCATACACGGCATCTGGTCCCCATCCATTATTTAGACCGAGATCATCAAAGTTGAAGAGAAGGAAAGAGTAGTTGAAGAAGTTATCTTCGCTTACAGTTCCACCAGGTGTGGTAAGTGTTATGGTTGACCCACTACCAACTGTTGGTTTTGATTTACAGATAAACTTAATGGAATCTTCCGATGGAGAGACTTTCATGTCTTCGTTTGTGAGGGAAATATCACCATAGGTAATGCTCTGTACTTGCACGAATTCCGTGCCAGTAATGACAACCTCCTCACCAATCTCTGGGAAATCAGAGCTGATTGAATTGATTGTGGGAACCCCCGGACGCTTATAATAAGGCATATAAGAGTAGCCCCCAGCGGTTTTTACGACAATGGTTCCACTTTCATAGGGTATCTCCGGTGTAATGACGCCAATCTTTGAGTCTGTGGTATAGGCTTGTGTCTTATTGTCAAGATAATGGTTCTGGGTAATACTGAAATACTTAATGGCATCTACAGTATTACCTTCAATTTCTGTCCAAGAAGTAGAATCAAGCTTTGTTGCAGGGATATCTGTGAAATAAACCTTTTCAACATCTACAAGGTTAGAACCATAAACAAACAGAGTGTCTCCAGTACCTCGGGGATATTTTCCTTGAATACGTGCAATTGAAGGGTAGGGTGCAGTAATCTTGAAGGCATAGGCAGTTTCCCCATGTGAGGTTACTACGCGTATCTCATCTTTTAAGTCGCTATTGAAGGCGGTGAGCTTGAAGCCCTTCTCCTCTGTCGGTACAGTTACAATGAGACTGTGATCAGTGTTCATCGTAGAATTAAAGGATACCTCTTGATCATTGATATAAACCTTCATCACGTTGTCTAGGTTTTTTCCAACAATGACAATGACTTGTCCAGGAACGGATTTTACAAAGAAACTATCGGCCGCGGCAGGGTTAGGAACTCTAACAGCAGTAATCTCAGGTATACCGCCTCCTGTGTTTTCTTTGTCGCTACATGAAGTGACGATAACCTGAAACATGCTCAGCATGAACAGTACAAGCAAGGTCAACCCCCTATTTATTTTTCTCTTTTGCATAGGATTAATCATTTTAGGACATTTATTTCGTGTCATCTCCGAAATTGTATGGTTGTGGAGTCTCTTTCAGATAATGGTTTTGCAACACATCAGCCTCGGGATAAGGCATAAAAATGTTGGTTTCATTAAGAATAATTGGGACTAGATTAGCATTGGCGCGAACTAATGAATCAACATCGTACACATAGCCATGAGCCTTGTCAACAGGCCTTCCTCGGAAATAAACGGTCTTGCTATCGGTTTCTGAAACAGCTAAATGATCGTTCCAGTAGACATGACCGTCTGCATCGGTAAAGTACCAAGCGTTTGTTCCGCTATTGAGAAAGGCACGGTAACTTAGCGTTCCATCTTTATTTTGGAGAACATCCCCTTCACGGTATTCGAAGGCACGATGTTGCTTGTTGTTGAAGAAATCAAGCATATATTGAGGTTTCCATCGATACCATGTTACCATATCAAACCAGTTAAAATACTCCATGCAGAACTCTTTTCGCCTTTCGTCAATGAGTTGCTGGAATGTGAAGGACTTGCGAGGTGAAAGTCCTGCCCGAAGCCTTACGGCATTGAGCGCATTCAAACCATCTTGGTCCTTGCAAACATCTTGGTTACCTAATATTGCTTCTGCTTTGATAAGGTAGATGTCTGCTAACCTTTGGATATATGTGTTGAGAGGAGAAGCCATTTGGGCAAGGTGCCCTCCAGCATCTGCTTTGGTTCCTAACACTCCCTTCTTGCATTGCATCCAGTTATGATTATAAGTATATCCGCCCTCTGCTTGTTTGATGTAGCTGTAATGACGTCCAGGAGTAAAGAAAGTGGCCCGGAGACGGAAAGTATCGGTTGGCTCCTCATTATAGAGATCGATCATGTCAACTGATGCAGTAAGATTACCACCCCAAACATTCACGTCAGTTACTTCTGAGAAAGTGAGATCGGAGTAAAGGCAATTGATGGCTCCCCATCCTGACTCTGTACCAAGGTTTGCATCTGCCCATCGCATAGCTAGCAATGTTTCAGAGTTATCATTGTTTTGAGCCTTGAAAAGGTCCTCATAGTTTTCCATCAATGAATACTTGCCACTATTGAGTACTTCGTTACACAACCCTACTACCTCCTTAAGAGTGTTCTCGTCACGTGTGGTTTGGTTCCATCCGCTCTGAGCAAGTAGGGCTTTTGCCAGCAAAGCCTTTGCGGCGTATTTGGAAGGGTGGTGGTTGACGATGTTTGCTCGCATCAAGTCAGCTGCTTTTCGGTAGTCTTGAATGATAAACTTCAGTACGTCATCCTCTGGGTTTAGAGGTTGTATCGGATTGTTTACGAACTTATCATTGTCCTCAATGATGATATTAGCACCCCAACCACGAAGCAAATAGAAGTAGGCCGTGGCTCGCATGAGATAGCATTCGCCCATTGCTTGATTTTTTACTTCCTCTGTTACTTTGTCGGAACAGTATTCCTTTATGTTCTTCAACGTAGCATTGGACATGGTTATTACGTTGTAAAGAGATGACCAAGCAAGGCTCATGTCCTGAGTTAAACTTGTAACTTGGAAACGTGCGAACTCTGCACTCACGTAAGGATTCCAGCCATCATTTGCACGGTATGAGCCCATGCCGATGATTGCACGGCGATTGAAATCAAACCATGCGCGGTTGTAAAGAGGCTCTATACCCTTCATCACGGCATCATCGGAAGCATAGAAAGTAGCCGATGTGTAGTTGCCAGACGGGGTCTTGTCTAAAAAGTTGTCGCTACAACCATTCGTTATAGTCACCAAAAAGGCAATAGCGATAAACTTAAATATATTCTTCTTCTTCATGTCTTTAAGGTTAGAATCTTACTTTTAGTCCTACGTTATAGATGCGTTGAGAAGGATAGCGATAGTTGTCTATACCCTGTAAAATCACGCTTTGTCCATTGGCTCCAATTTCTGGATCGTAGCCATCGTAGCCAGTTATGGTGAATAAGTTTTGAGCATTGGCATATATTTGTACCCAGTCAAGATTTACTTTTGAAATCCATTTTTTTGGCATATTCCATGCGAAAGAGAGTGACTTCAGCCTTACATAGGAGCCATCTTCAACAAAACGGCTACTGATTCGGTTGTTGTCATTCATACTTCCGCCTTTGGTGTAGATTCGAGGATAAGTGGCTGTAGAAGCGTTGGTAATGTAGACATTAGTAATATCTAGTGCTGAACCTGCTTCGTCGTGGAGTCCTATTACGGCGTAATTAGTGGCATCCTTCATCAGATTGCTCCAAACGGAGAAATCGGTATGGTTCTGTCTCACAAGGTTGTAGACGTCGTTACCGACACTTCCGTTAATAAAGAATGATAGTTCGAAGTCTTTCCATGTTATCACATTGTTTAAGCCGAATGTGAAATCAGGATTTGGATTACCAATATATTTGCGGTCTGCTTCGGTAATTTTTCCGTCTTTATTCACATCTTCGAATATATAGTCACCTACCCAAATACTTCCTTTAGCAATGTCATACATGCTACCCTCTGAATTTACTGGGCGTGCCACTGGTAGTCTGTTGCCGTCCTGATCTAGCAAGAACTCGCCCAGCTGGTTGCGTTGATAAAAAGAATTCTCATCAGTGAACATCCCTATGACATTGTATCCATAAAACCTACCTACAGTTCCACCAATCTCTGACATGGTATACGTATTTGATCCTATTGTGCCAAAAAGAGCACTCTGTTCGCTATTCGTACGTGTAAGCTTGTTACGGTTCATAGATAGGGTGAGCCCAGTTTGCCAACGCCAGTCCTTTGTCATTAGGTTAACGGTGTTGAGCGTAAACTCAATACCCTTGTTCTCCATTTCGCCAGCGTTAACCCAAGGCGAAGTCATGCCCATATAGTCATTATTTATGATGTAGGAAGGCAATGAAGCTTGCATCAGCAAGTCCTTTGTCTTTTTATAATATGCATCCACGATGAATTCAATTCGGTTGTTGAGCATATTTAGGTCAATACCAACGTTCCAAGCGTGAGTACTTTCCCACTTTAAATCGGGATTGGCAAAATTTGCAGGATAATAACCTGTACCCCAAGACGTGGGAACGTTGGCCATAGTGGCACCATAAGCATAGCTACCGACACTTTGGTTTCCAACAAGTCCCCAACCAAGTCGAAGTTTCAGGTTGTTCACCCATTTGATATTCTTCATGAATCCTTCATTACTGATGCGCCATGCCAATGCAACTGATGGGAACCATCCCCAGCGGTTTTCTTTGCTAAAGCTTGACGAACCATCAGTACGGAGAGTAGCTGTTAGAAGGTATCTATCCAAGAGATTATAGTTCAATCTCCCGTAGTAAGATTCAATGGCCCAGGGAGTGCCATCATCACCCGTGTTTGTTGATGTAGAAGAGTCGCCCACGTTAAGGCTATGAATAGCATCCGAGATAAAGCCCTTTCGAGTACCCTCTAAACTTTGCCATTTTCCCCATTGTGCCTCATGTCCTCCCATGATTTGCATATGGCTTCCTTTCCAAAGATCAAAGTCATAGGTAGCATATTGCTTGAACGTGTTATATTCGTTTTTTGTATTGCCACGCCTCGATATGCTTTCCACGATGATGGAGCCATATCCGTAGGATGGTTGAAAGTAGTAATTCTGTCCCCAACCATTGCTACCACCATACTCCAAACGGATGGTGAGATTTTTGATAGGCATGATATTGGCATAGAGATTATAGTCAAGAGATTGATTCTTTTTGTTGTTCTCGCGCATTTGTGCCTCAAAAAGCGGATTGGAATAGTATGTGGCAAATTCGCTCGTCTGAACGAAACCATAAGTTCCATCAGGATTCCTAGGTGCTACGTCGGGGAATTGATACAATGCTGTCTGAATGGCATTGCTGGCATCAAATGTGACCACTTGATTGGTGTTGGCATAGTAGGCGTTCATGCCAATCCGCAACCACTTGCTAACCTCCGTGTCAACATTGGCACGGAACGAGGCTCTGTCGAACGATGAGCCAATGCCAACACCCTCTTGGTTCAAATAACCACCAGAGAGCGAGAAATTAGTTCCCTTTGTGCCACCGCTCACATTCAATTGGTGATTGTGCATGAATGCAGTATCAAAAAGGACGTTTTGCCAATCAGTTCCATCGGTGAGCAGTGATGCATCCTTGTAGTCTTCACGAATTCCCCAGCCAAGGATGGTGGCGCGGTCGTTATAGAATCGTGCATACTCCTTCAAATTCATCATTTCCAAAGTATTGGGCAAGGATTGCCAACCCACATAACCTTCGTATTGAACTTGAGTCTTGCCCGCCTGACCTTTCTTGGTAGTTATTAACACAACACCATTGCTGGCACGCGACCCATATATGGCTGTTGCCGAGGCATCCTTAAGTACTTCAATATTCGTAATGTCTGAAGGGTTAATACTTGCCAATGCACTGGTATTTTCGCTCGACTGACCTGACATGGCAATTCCGTCGACTACATATAGTGGTTCGTTATTGCTCAGAGAGTTGATGCCACGTACTTGTACGGAAATACCACCACCTGGGGCTCCTGAATTTTGCATGACTGACACGCCTGCAATTCGCCCTTGCATGGCTTGTTCTATGCTTGTATTCACTCCTTGTTTAATAGCTTTTTCATCAATCGATGAGACAGAGCCAGTTAGGTCGCTACGTTTCATGACGCCATAGCCTACTACTACAACTTCATTAAGGGTTTGACGATCTTCTGTAAGCACAACATTTATACTCGTTTGACCAGCAAGGCTGACAGTTTGTGTCTCGTAACCTACATAGCTTACGACGAGTTGGCTTCTCGTAGAGGGCACGGTAATAGAAAAGCTACCATTAGTGTCGGAGACAGCCCCAGCACCTTTTGCACCTTTTACAGAGACGCTTGCCCCAATGATTGGATCACCAGCCTGATCGGTGATGGTTCCTCTTACTGACGATTGAGCGAATGTTAGGCTGCTCACAAGGAGCATTAGCCAAAGCAATGCTATTTTCTTCATTAGGTTTTATGATTTGGTGTTAGTTTTGGATTTGATAACCAGAGTATATTCTGATTGAGTCGATAAGATTAGAAGGATCCACTCATAAAGGCAATACTTTGTTGCCTAATGCTGATACTTGCTTATTGCCAGTTTGTAAAAATAGAGGTGTCGACACCGCCGACACCTCTATGATTATTGCAGGCTCATCATTTACCTATTGATGTGTTTCTTTCCATTTTTGATGACCACACCCTTATAACTCTCGCTAACGCGTTGTCCAGCAAGGTTGAATATCTCACCATTTGCTACCGGCTTGCTAATCAAAACACCATTTACTCCAGCGGTATATTCCTCTGCTGTATAGAGAGTGTAGGTAAGTGTCTCAGCATTCAGTTGTAACACATAAGATCCAGCGGCAGCAATCTTTAGGGCACCTACATTATCTCCTTGTATCAATGTACCGGAAGAAGCTGTGCTGCCATCAGTTGCTACACCATACATTTTGGTCCAATCAAGATCGGTTGCCAAAAGCGAAGATTGTGGAGCAATCTTCCAGTATTGGTCTACCTTCGTTGTTGTGATGTTCCTTATATACTTAACGCCATCAGTTGTTGTCATAGCACCTGCAATGGTACCAGCAAGTGTCCATGCAGAAAAGTCACCAAGGACATAATAGGATGCCACAGGTGTTCTTGTTAGTGACTTGATGGTAATAGTGGCTGGAGTTACAGCTGAATTTCCACCATGCTTAAACCACAAAGTCTTTAGTTCCTGTTTATTTGTTGAGTCGTTGATTGCGAAGGTAAAAGTAGATACACCAGCTGGAAGGTTGAACCAAGCATAACCACCACTCTCACCATCAGCTTCAAAAAAGTAACCGTCATCAGATGTAGGTTCGGTCAGCTCCATAGTGTAAACGTAAGCTTGTCCAGGGGTTTTATATGTGCACTCCGCATTGTCCATGGTTTGTACTTTCTGCCCTCCATAACTATTTGTGAAGTTGAACGTTGCTAAATCAGGATAATTGTCGGTGCGAGTCAATCCCCATGATACTCCACCAAATACGATCTGTACTTCAGAGCCATCACCCTTAATTAGATAGGCACTATTAATCATGACACTGCAACCAACACCCTTTGCCTGAAGGGCTAGACGTTGGATAGAGTTATCTACGAATTTTGTTTTATCAAAGGTAACCGTAATGGTGTTTTTCGTAGCGTCAAGATCTACAAAGTCAGATTCTGACCAACTATAAGACCCACTATCATAGGTACCTCCACCTAAGACTATCTGATAGAATGAGCCATCTTCTGCCGTTATGGCGTTTGAATAGTCCACCCTTACTCCTGTGTAAGTGTTCATGTCCACTGGGAGAGTGTTGGAAATGTTGAATTCGCCATACTGAGATGTCGAAAGCAAGGTAACATTACTATTTGCTACTAAAGAGGAACCCCACTGATCTGTGGATAATCTCAATTTTTCGATAGTAGCACTACTAGCGCTTAAAACACTAAGCGCACCAATAATTAGGGTAAAAAAATACTTCATATCAGTTTAATTTAGGTAGAAAAAAATAAAGATGTTAGTATGTTGACATTGCAAAGATATGAAATATCAAGAGTAAAATACGTTATTATATTAGCAGAATATGATACTTTTTTGCTTGATTATACAAAAACGTAGAAAAATCGTGTAATTTTCTTTCAATTGATATATTTTGCCTATTCCCATTTCAATACACACAAAGAAAAAGCGGGAAATCATTGATTCCCACTTAAAGATAAATCCAATAACCTCGAGGAGGAATATCTGGTATACGAGGACAAAGGTGTTTTTATGGTTACGCTTGCGCTATCAATGCCCGCAATGACGGTCTTTCACCCACTACCCAAATGATGTCTCCAACAACAAATTGGTGTGTTGGGTCAATCATAGTGAGATTTTTTTGGCCCGCTTCCAAGCCAACGACCATGCAATTATATTGGTCGCGGATGCCACTTTCTTTTAATGTCTTGCCAATGAAAGTGCAATTACTGGAGAGGCGCAATTTCTGTAATGTCATCTCTCGTTCCTCAATGTGGTCGTCCTCGGCTACAAGTTCGCCCTTAAGTGCCTTTCCGAATCGCTCCAGTTGCTCATCGCTTCCAATCACTTGTAGATGATCACCAGGGAAAATAATAGTTTGGCCCGTAGGGATATTATGCCGTTGCATACCACGGAGAATGCCACTCAAATGGACTCCAAAGCGATTGCGAAACTTAAGTTGTTGTAATGTCTTGCCTGCCCAAGCCGAGTCCCCAGGCACCTCAAAGTCTGAAATATGGATATCGCGGTCTATCAGACGATCACTAAAAAGAGGTCTGCGACGGCCATGAACCTGCGCCTCAATTTCTCGACTATGCAGGTTTTTTACGAATAGTCGCTCCAAGCCTATGGACCGTTTTTTCAGGCTACGTGATAGAATCATCAGAACAATGATGACCATGGCTAAGGTAATGACCAGAGCATTCTCGAATCTCGCAAGATAATTGCAGATATAAAAGATGAAGGTGGCAACGATGACGATTCGCACCAGCACGGTAAAGATGAGTGGTAGTCGGTTGAGTCGGCTCTCTATCCATAATGCCTTAAACTCTTCACTATGGTTGTTTTTCATGATGATTGACCGCATAAACGGGGCCAACATTATGATAAGCAGAAGTCCACATACGGCATTTGCCCACCAATGAGGTAGAATTGCGCGAATAAAAGGTAAGAAAAACGTTAGCATCAACGTAGTGATGGCAATGCAAAGGATAGTGTAAATACCCGTGTTTATTCCCATCTTACGTAACAAGCTCTTCCAGTTGTTCTGCTCAATTGCGGTTGTCTGATGTGCTGTTCCAAGATGGTTGAGGCGACGAATCCAACGTTTGGGCAAAGCCTGTTCTAACTTATTGTAACAAGGTTCGGCGACTCGTATCATGTAGGGAGTCAAGAAAGTGGTAATAACTGACACGGCAACGACGACTGGATAGAGAAAATCTCCAATAACGCCGAGTGATAATCCTAATGAGGCAATAATGAAAGCGAACTCGCCTATCTGTGCTAAGGAGAATCCGCAACGCATGGCGGTTTTGAGCGGTTGCCCGCTAAGCATGAATCCACTTGTGCCCAATACCGCCTGACCAAGTAATATCGTAACAACCAACACTAATATAGGCGCGGCATATTCCAGCAAAATATTGGGGTCGACAAGCATTCCTACCGATACAAAAAAAATAGCACCGAAAAGGCTCTTGACTGGTTCTACCAACCGAATAATCTTATCTGCCTCAATGGTCTCTGCTAAAATGCTACCCATGATAAATGCGCCAAAGGCAGGAGAAAATCCTACGGTGCTCGAAATCCATGCCATCAAACAACATAGACCCAAGGAGACAATAACCATTGTCTCATCTGTCATTAGTCCGCGTGTCTTTCGTAGGAATGTGGGAATAATGAAAAGTCCCACCACAAACCATAGAACTAGGAAGAAACCAATGCGTAAAATGGAACTAAGCATCTGGCCTCCATCCGGACTTGAGCCATTAGCCAAGGCAGAGAGCAATACCATCAACACAATAGCAAGTATGTCTTCCAGTATCAATACACTCATTACCAATCCGGCAAATCGCTGTTGTCGAAGCCCCAAGTCATCAAAGGCCTTGTATATAATAGTGGTCGAAGACATCGCGAGCATTCCCCCGAGAAAGATGCTATCCATTCTGCTCCAGCCGAAACTAAGTCCTACGGCGAGTCCTAACCCTGCCATCGAGAAGATAATGATAAGTGTGGCTATTATTGGGGAAAGCCCCATTCTAAGTATCTTCTTAAATGAGAAGTCCAGTCCCAAAGAAAACAAGAGGAACATAACTCCGATATCTGCCCAAGTCTGGATGTCGGCTTTGTCCATCACGTGCATTGTGTAGGGCATGTGAGGGCCCACAAGAAAACCTGCCACAATGTATCCGAGGACAAGTGGTTGCTTAAGCATCTTGAAGATAAGCGTTACTGCACTCGCAACTACTAGGATGAGGGCGAGGTCCTTGATGAGATTAGGGAGTTCTGCCATAGGTAAATAATAAAGGCCTAACCCTGCCTTCCCCTTCGGAAAGCAAGGTTAGGCCCTATGCTAAGTCCATAATATATTAATCTTTGAATGTGCCTACTATTTCGCAAATCTTGACAATAACCTGTACGGCTTTTTTCATGACCTGAACAGATACAAATTCATAAGGTCCATGATAATTCACGCCACCAGCAAATACATTAGGGCAGGGGAGACCACGAAAAGACAATTGGGCACCATCAGTACCACCACGGATAGGTTGCACCTTAGGTGCTACGCTACATTCCTGCATGGCTTTCAATAAGATGTCCACTACATACATGTTGGGATCTATCTTCTCTTTCATGTTGTAGTATTGGTCTTTCATTTCAATAGCTACGGTACCTGCACCATATTTCTCATTCATCGTCCGAACGATATCCTCCATGAAATCTTTTCGTTCTTCAAACTTTTTGCGGTCATGGTCACGGATAATGTAGTTCAACTTTGCTTCCTCGCAATGGCTATTGATGGCCAGAAGATGGTAGAAACCTTGGTAGCCTTCGGTCGTCTCTGGAATATCGGTGTCTGGGATAAAGCTGTTAAATTCGCATGCAAGTCGGCTGGCATTCACCATTTTTCCCTTTGCATAGCCAGTATGGACACTCACACCTTTGATTGTTATCTTGGCTGACGCAGCATTGAAATTTTCATATTCCAAGTCGCCGAGATCTCCACCGTCCATGGTGTAAGCCCATTGACATCCGAACTTCTCAACATCGAAATGGTGAGCGCCCATCCCTATTTCTTCGTCGGGATTGAAAGCTACTCTGATGTCACCATGCTTGATTTCATCATGGTCGCGCAGATAGCACATGGCTTGTACGATTTCTGCTATACCAGCCTTGTCATCTGCACCGAGGAGTGTTGTTCCGTCAGTGACGATGATATCTTCTCCTATATGCTCCAAGAGCTCAGGAAACTTCTTTGGGGAAGAAATGATATCTGGGGATAGTTCAATGTCCTTGCCGTCATAGTTGTTTACAATACGAGCTTTGATATTGGCACCACTAGCATCCAAAGCAGTATCATAGTGGGAAATAAAACCGATGGTTGGCACTTCCTTCTTCATGTTCGAGGGAAGTGTGGCATAAATGTAGCCCATCTCATCCATCTCGACATCGTGTAATCCTTCGTGCTCTAACTCCTCCTTGAGGTATTTTGCTAATTCAAGCTGTTTTAGAGTACTGGGGACGGTCTGAGAGTCCTCTGCCGACTGGGTGTCAAATTTCGTGTAATTAATAAATCTTTCGGTAATATCCATATTGGAAGAAGTAGTTAACAAAAAATCGGAATTATAAAGTGACTCCGGCGGGACTCAAACCCGCGACACTCAGAACCGGAATCTGATGCTCTATTCAACTGAGCTACGGAGCCATAGTATGATTGTTATGCAAAAGTAATCAATTAATCGGTAAACGCAAAGTTTATCTTAAAAAAAGTAATGCGTGTGTTAGTACTGTTTGTTGTATAAGTAAGTCTTGTTTTTTCTAAGTTTTTAATAAGGTTTTTCGCTAATTCTCAAACTAATGAGTTCTCATCAATCAAAGTCAGTTTCCCCGTGGCAGAGTGATACTAAATGATTCCTAACAAAGTTATTATCTATTTTCAGTGCAGTGAAAATATTTTTTTAGTGAACGGATTTTATTAAAAGTATGAAGTGAAAAAATATTATTTCCGACACGCATGAATAAAAGGAATTGACAACATTAATAACGAATAAGATTTAAATAGTCGACCTTGAATAGGATTAAGATAGATGGAGCGTCAACCAATTTTTCGGATACTATGAACTAGCAAGCCCAAGGCTATGCCTTGGGCTTGCTACTGATATGCTTTGGATGAATCAATGATATCATTGATTGTGGTTCATGAATCTCGTCATCGCCATTTCTTCGTATTCTGTACCTGGCTGCCCAAAGTTGGCATAGGGGTAAATGCTAATGCCACCACGTGGGGTGAAAATCCCAGTCACCTCAATATATTTGGGTTGCATGAGATTGATGAGATCCTTCATGATGATATTGACGCAATCTTCGTGGAATGCACCATGATTGCGGAAGCTGAACAAATAGAGTTTCAGGCTCTTGCTTTCCACCATGCGTTCAGCAGGAACATAGCTGATACGAATCTCTGCAAAGTCAGGCTGGCCAGTGATAGGGCACAAAGAAGTGAACTCTGGACAGTTGAATTGAACCCAATAGTCGTTTTCTGGGTGCTTATTGATGAAGGTTTCTAGAACCTCAGGTGCATAATCCATGCGGTACTGGGTTTTGGCGCCAAGTGCTTTGAGCCCTTCCAAATTGCGGTCTTCATTCATATCTTATCCCACATTAAATATTTTCCAGATACTATAGCTGACACCATTGTCATAAACATCCACTCCTTCATGTCGCTTCATAGCCTTGACTACACGGACGGTTATTGGTAATGCCACAACCTCGTAAGCAGTCTTGAGAATCACTTGCCACATCATGAGAATTGGTAGTTCATCCATTGGCACCACACCACCAAGGGCTAGGGGGAAGAAAATGATCGAGTCGAGACTTTCACCAGCTATGGTGCTCAAAATGGCACGTGCTGAGAATCGGCGTCCGCCATCACGAATTTTCATGCGGCTCATCACATAGGCGTTGATAAAGCTACCTGCAATGAACGCCACGAAGGATGCGGCGGCTATGCGGGGAGCAAGTCCGAAGATAGCGTGGAAGCCTTCTTGGTTATTCCAGTATGGTGCACCGGGTATCAAGTCACACAAAGCCCCGAAGGTTACAAAGAGAAAATTCATTGCAAATCCCGTCCAGATGATAAGACGTGCTTTGCGGAATCCCCATACCTCACATACACAATCGTTGATAATGTAGGATATTGGAAATACAATGAAACCACCCGTAAGGCTTATAGAACCTACCTGAATTTGCTTTGTTTCGAGGACGTTTGCGGCAATTAGGCAAACGCAAAAGAGGATGCTGACAAGCATAAACAGCACACTCACATTCTGTTTTGTTTTTTTCATTTCTTGTTTTTAAAGAGGTTTACCAAGCACTCTATTCGTTTGCAAAGTTACGATAATTTTTCCAATAGTAACTTGCAATTATTGTTTTTTAAACAGGAACATCCACTAATCTTATGACGGAAGTCGTTCATTACTAGCCCTCACGAAAGAAGTCTAATGCCTCTTTAATTTCATCTTCGCTTAGTGTTTGATTGATGCGTACATCTCCGACGCCACCCAGCAAGGTGAAGTTGATCTCGTCGGCGTTGTTCTTTTTGTCATGGTGCATGAGCTCGATGAGTTGTGGATAGTCGTCGCAAGAAATGTCTAATGTTCCATAGTTATCACGGATGAATTTTACGGTCTGATGCATCTGCTCCGTGGGGAAGCCAGTTTTGATAGCAGACATATAGAGCTCGCAAATGAGTCCATAGGCTACGGCGTAACCATGAAGAATTGGGGTAGCTTTATCAGCATTGGCAAGAGAGAAACTCTCGAATGCATGACCGAATGTATGTCCAAGGTTTAGAGATTTGCGAAGACCTCTTTCCTTAGGGTCAAGTAAAACAATGCGCTCCTTGACTTTAACCGATCGCGACACTAACTTTTGCAAATGTTCAAAGTCGGGGTTATCAAGGTCAAAGCGAAGCAACTCTGCCCAATGGTGATCATCTGAGATAAGGCCATGCTTAAGCATCTCGCCGAAACCGGAACGCAGGTTTTGTTGATCAAGGGTCGGAAGGAACTTCGTGGCTAAGATTACACAATTGGCATTGTTGAAGGCACCAATCTCGTTTTTCAATCCGCCAAAATTGATACCCGTCTTGCCACCAACGGACGCATCTACCATGGCAAGTAGTGTAGTGGGAATATTGATGAAATCAATACCACGTTTGAATGTGGATGCGGCAAAGCCACCTAGATCCGTAACCATGCCACCTCCGAGATTGAGCAGACACGAATGACGTGTGGCTCCACCAACTTGCAACTCTTGCCAAACATGTGCAAGGGATTCTAGATTTTTATGCGTGTCAGTAGCGGGAATGGTGATGAGGTGTGCATTTTTCAGGCAGTAACAATTATAGATGATAGGCCAGCATTTTTCGGCCGTGGTTTCATCGGTAAGCACAAAAATGCGGTCATGCTCACACTCCGAGATAGCGGTGGCAATCTCTGTTTGCAGGTTCTTGGCAATTACAACTCTTTGTTCCATAATCATACTACATTAACATATGATACAAATTTAAGCAATAAAAGCGCAATTTGGAAAGAAAGGAACTGATTAATTAAGGCTTTTTAAAGTAATATGTTGTGTTTTGCTCAATGATATATAAGTATGTGCATTTTCAAATGTCAACAATCAAAAAAAAATAGTGTAAGAATTAAACTAATTGACAAAACAAGCGTCTTAAATGTGTATTCAATCAAAAACAACATTGATCATATAATATGAAAAAAGGCCTTCTTTTGGTCATGCTGATAGTTATTTCGGCGATGGCTAGAGCCCAAGAGAGAGAAATTTCAGGGTACCTTATTGACAAGGATTCTAAGGAAGCGATTCCTATGGTAACTGTTCAGCTGTTAAAGCAGGACTCAACTTATGTTACGGGAACAGTATCCAATGATAGTGGTAAGTTTGTATTGAGGGCACCAGCCAATGAGCGCTACATCCTCAAGATGTCGAGTGTTGGCTACATAACTTCGGCAAAGAAGATTCAAATACAAGATGACCATAATCTGAACATGGGGCCAGTGCTGTTTGCGTCGGATGCCGTGATGCTAAAAGAGGCCCGAATAACGGCCCAGGCTCTTAAAGCAACGGTTAGGGAAGACACCTTTGTCTATAACAGTGCTGCTTTCAAAACGCCAGAGGGTTCCACCATTGAAGAACTCGTGAAGCGATTGCCAGGTGCGCAAGTGGGCGACGATGGCAAGATCACCATTAATGGCAAACAGGTACAAAAGATATTGATAGACGGAAAAGAATTTATGACCGGAGACACCAAGACGGCCATGAAGAATATCCCTACGACTATAATTTCACAAATAAAAGCCTACGACCAACAGAGCGACTTGTCCAGGGTGACAGGTATCCAGGACGGCGATGAACAGACCGTTCTCGACTTCGGCACAAAGCCAGGAATGAACAAGGGTCTGATGGTCAATGCTGATGCGGGCGTAGGAACACAAGATCGATATACCGGAAGGGTCTTCGGAGGTTACTTTAACAAATCGACCCGCATAATGGGTATGGGCAATGCCAATAATACCAACGATATGGGCTTCGGTCGAAGAGGTGGATTTGGCGGGGGACGGAATGGTCTTAATGCATCAAAGATGGCTGGCATGGTGTTGAACTACGAAAAGAAAGACACAATAGAAATCAATGGAAGCGTTAGATGGAACCATAGTGATGGAGACGTTTTCTCTCGAGGATCATCTGAAAACTTTGTAAGTAAGGTGGGATCATTTGGTAATAGTATTAACCAAAACTACTCGCGTGGAGATCAATTTAATGCTGAAATGAGATTAGAGTGGACGCCTGATACCATGACAAACATCATGTTTAGGCCGGAAGTTAGCCTTAGCACCAATGATGGCCTGTCTAACAATCGTTCAGCATCATACAACAAAGACCCCTACTTATACACTAAGGATCCTCTCTCGGCAGAGTCATTGGCTTTGCTGGATGCTGATAGCTTGATGGTAAACTCCAACCAAAGCAATAGTATAAGTTATTCAAGTAATCATAGCTATAGTGCAATGTTGCAATACAACAGGCGTCTAAACAGCATGGGTAGAAATTTGACTTTGCGTGCAAATGCTAACTATGGTGATGGAAATTCGAATAGCTTGTCCACTAACAATGTACACTTGTATCAGTTGGAGAATGCTCTTGGCATGGACTCCACTTATCAGACAAATCGCTATAACGTCACTCCTACCAAAAATTGGGGATATACCCTTCAAGCGACATATAGTGAACCTCTATGGCGTGCCACCTTCCTGCAACTTCGCTACAGGTTTAGTTATAGCTATAGCAAGAGTGACCGTGCTACTTATGATTTCTCCAACCTAGGTGAGAACTTCTTTGACGGACTATTACCAGGATATCGTCTTTGGGACAATTATCTGAACAGACTGGACAATCCATATACATACTATAAAGATGATAATCTGAGCCGTTTCTCCGAATACAAGAATTATACTCACATCATCGAACTTATGTTCCGTATGATTAGGACTAAATATCAGTTGAATGTAGGTGTGATGGCACAACCACAACATTCTAATTATGTGCAGAACTATCAGGGCCTGAACGTAGATACCGTACGTAATGTGCTTAACGTTTCACCTACTTTTGACTTCCGTTATCGTTTTAACAAGGTAAGTAACTTGCGCATAAACTACCGTGCAAACACTTCTCAGCCTAGCATTAGTCAATTGCTTGATATTTATGATGACTCAAATCCTCTTAATATCTCAACGGGTAACCCAGGTCTGAAGCCATCGTTCACACAGAATTTCCGACTTTTCTATAATGGCTATTTCGAGAAAACCAAGCAGTCTTTGATGACCTATGTGCAATTTTCAACAACGAATAACTCCATTAGCAACAAGGTTAGCTACAATGAGAAGACAGGTGGACGCATTACCAAACCGGAAAATATCAATGGTGACTGGAACATGAATGGCGCATTTATGTTTAACACCCCCCTTGATACAGCAGGCTATTGGAATGTCAATACGTTTACTAATGTAAACTATGCTAATAATGTGGGTTATTTAAGCCTGGACCGTTTGTCTGACTCTCAGAAAAATACGACAAAGGATTTGAATATCAACGAGCGTCTTTCAGGTAGCTATCGCAACGACTGGTTGGAAATAGAATTGGACGGAAATCTAGGTTATCGCCACACTCGTAATGCCTTGCAAAAGACAGCAAACTTGGATACATGGCAGTACTCATATGGCATTAATACCACTCTAAACGCTCCTTGGGGCACGGCTTTGTCCACAGACTTGCATATGAATAGCCGTCGTGGTTTCAATGATAATTCTCTTAATACGAACGAACTCGTTTGGAACGCACAAATTTCACAGAGCTTCCTAAGGGGTAGGCCACTCACGGTAATGCTTCAGTTCTATGATATTTTACACAATCAGAGCAATCTAAGTCGTAGCATCTCTGCCATGCAACGTAGTGACACAGAGTATAACGCCATCAATAGCTATGCTATGCTCCATGTGAATTATCGTCTAAACCTTTTCGGAGGCAAGGCGGCTCGTCAGGAAATGCGTCAATTTGGTCCTAGCCCTCGTAATGGAAGAAGCCCTCGTGGCCTTGGAGGCGGAGGCTTCGGAGGACATTCCCACGGTGGTTTTGGAGGACCTATGATGGGAGATTAATCAATAACAAGTTTCGGGGCAAACCTATCACGCTGATAGATTTACCCCGAAACTTTTTTAGTAGTTTTTATTATAGCTGATTGATGACTTTCTCAATAACTTGCGGAAAGTGTTCCATCTCAAGTACATGCTCTTTAGCGGCAATATCGTCTGGGGTGTCATCAGGTGAAATAGAGGTACTGAACTGCGCTATGATCTCTCCTCCGTCGATTTCATGACTTACCCAGTGTACTGTCATGCCGGTCTCGGTGTCGCCATCAGCCTTGACGGCTTCGTGAACGTGATGTCCCCACATCCCCTTTCCTCCATGCTTAGGCAATAGGGCAGGGTGAAGGTTAATCATTCGATGGTTGAATGCCTCGATAAGAAAGTCGGGTATAAAGAGTAAGAATCCTGCCAGAACAATGAAATTGACATCAAATTGCTCAAGGATGGGCATGAGTAGGTCTGGATCGTTAAACTCTTTTTTATCTAAAACTCGAGTTTCTATGCCTAAATTTTGGGCACGGACGAGAGCATAAGCATCCTCCTTGTTACTAAGAACAAGACGTATGCGAATCTCCTTATTGCCTTGGAAATGTTTGATTATATTCTCACAGTTGCTACCGCTACCCGATACAAAGATGGCTATATTGGTCATTAATGGATTGATTAAAAGATAATAATGGTTGAAATTATGAATTGTCGTCCCATCCTTCGTCATCCCATCCAAACATAGTGGGATCAACAAAGGTATCCATGGCTCGGCGATCTTTTTTGGTAGGACGTCCAGAGCCCTTTTGTCTGTCTACGAATCCACTGATGCGGCTCATCTCAAGAAGTTCGTATTGTTTAGGGTCGGTTACGTTCTCATAGACCAGAGGTACAAGTTTTGCACTCACACGTTGCTCAATGCATGCAAGAACCTTAAATGAATAAGTTATAGGAGGTTTCTTCACACTTATGACGTCGCCCACCTTAATAATACGACTGGGCTTCACGTTCATGTCATCAATGGTCACACGACTATTCTTAATGGCATCTGATGCTACTGATCTTGTCTTGAAAATACGTGCCGCCCATAACCATTTGTCTATGCGCGCTGACGGGCCGTTCTTCGGAAGACGAAGTTGTTCGCTTTCAATTGTCATAATGCTTTATGCTTACCTAATTTGTTGTATTGGTTCATCGTGATGTCTATTCCTTGAAGCACGAAACTCTTGATAATGTCACAAGCATTGTCAATTGTAGGTTGTAGCGCTTTCAGCTCATCCTCGGAATATTGTCCAAGAACCCAATCAACTTGCCCGCCACGTGGGAATTCGTTGCCAACGCCCACGCGTAGACGCGCAAAATCCTGCCCAATCAGTTGCATGATATGCCCAAGGCCATTATGCCCACCATTGCTCCCATTTGCCTTCAGTCGGAAATCTCCAAGTGGAAGGGCAACATCGTCGCTGATGACAAGTAATCTACTTTGATCGATACGCTCCTCGTTGAGCCAATAGCGCACGGCATTGCCGCTGAGGTTCATGAACGTTGTAGGTTTCAACAAGTAGATTTTGCGGCCCTTAAGTGACGTGGAGGTCACGAAACCATAACGCTTATCCTCAAAATAAATATTGGACGCCTTAGCAAAAGCGTCCAATATCATAAAACCAGTGTTGTGACGGGTTCCAGCGTACTCTTCGCCAGGATTGCCCAATCCACAAACTAAATATTTGTCCATGTTGCCGAACTTACTCAGCAGCCTTATTACTCTGCCGATGATTCTGCAGCCTCATCGCCTGCAGCTGCAGCTGCAGCTGCAGCATTACGAGTCATTTTCACAGAGCAAACTACAACATCCTTCGGTGAAGCAATTTCGAGGCCCTCGAATGATAGGTCTCCAATTTTGATACTCTTGCCGAGTTGCAGGCTTGTCACGTCCACGTCAAGATGCTCGGGAATCTGCTGATATGGAGCTGTTACATTAATCTTACGAGTAGAGAGGTTCATGCGACCACCATCGCGAACACCCTGTGCCAGTCCTACAAGTTTCACGGGGATACCGATAGTGATAGGTTTCTGATCATTTATCTCATAGAAATCTACGTGCAAAGGTGCGTCAGTGACTGGGTGGAACTGAATTTCTCTCATCACCGCAGCATGGTCAGTGCCATCGATGTTGATTTTAATCACATAGATATGTGGAGTGTAGATGAGCTTACGGAGCTCACTAAATGATGTTGCAAAAGACATAGCAACAGGCTTGCCGTTCTCAGTGGCCTCGCCATAAATGTTACATGGAATCAATCCTTCCTTGCGAAGGACTTTAGAAGCTTTCTTACCAACGGTCTCACGCTTCTGAGCTGAAATACTAATTTCTTTCATACTGTGTTACTCTAAATTAAAAAATGAATTAATTCACCATCACACTGGAAAACACTTGCCATAGTGAAAATGCGTGTGCAAAGGTACGCCTTTTATTTCATATAGTGCAAAGTTTCCATAAAAAATAAAGTTTTATAGCGGCGTTTCTTGCATGTATATGGTTTTTTAATTACTTTTGCATAGTAACAATAAACACATCACGTTGTAAAGTAAGAGTAATGATCAATAGGGATATCATTAGAATCAAGATAGTTCAGTTAACCTACGCATACTATCAAAACGGCAATAAAAACATGGACAATGCTGAGAAGGAATTGCTCTTCAGCTTGTCAAAGGCATATGATCTTTATATTTACCTATTGGATCTCATAGTTGCCATTACCAAAGAAGAACGCCATCGCATTGAAGTTCTGAGTCAGAGAGTTGAACGAGAAGGCTTAGAGGCACTCTCGTTAAAACTAGCTTATAATAAGTTTGCTGTTCAGTTGGAAGAGAACAAGACGCTTAACGAGTATTTAGACGATAAGAAAATCTCATGGGAAGATGATATCGAGTTTGTTCGTAAGCTTTGCAACCAAATAGAACAGAGCCAGACTTACAAGGATTATATGGCTGAGCCAGAGAGCGACTACGAAGAAGATCGTGAGCTATGGCGTAAGTTATACAAGCAGCTGATTATTGACAATGTTGACTTGGATGCATTCTTGGAGGAACGTAGTCTTTATTGGAATGACGATAAAGAGATAGTAGACACCTTTGTTGTGAAGACAATTAAGCGCTTTGATCCTAAGAATAAGAGCAAACAAGATTTGTTGCCAGAATACAAAGACGAAGAGGATAAAGACTTTGCTCGCAAGCTTTTCCGTTCTACTATTCTTAATGCAGATGCCTACCAACGGTATATGAGCGAGACATCTCGCAACTGGGATTTCTCCCGCTTAGCCTATATGGACGTGGTGATTATGCAAATAGCTATCGCGGAAATGCTCAATTTCCCAAATATCCCTGTGCAGGTTACCATTAATGAATATGTAGAGTTGGCTAAACTGTATTCTACTCCTCGGAGCGGTTCATACATTAACGGCATGCTCGACGCTATTGCCCGCTATTTGGTCAACACGGGTAATATGTTTAAAGAGATGCCAGCACCTCGTCAAAGATTTCAGTCCAACGATAATCAAGGTGACGATGAAGAAGCCGAGGGACGTGTTCGTTTTGTACACAGGCCTCGTATTGACCAGCAGGATCAGACGGAGATTCCAGATAACGATGGAATTTTGGATACAGAAGAAGATACTGACGAGTTTACTGATAATACAACTGATTTAGAATAATAACTCAAAACAACAACAAATGAGTACATTAGTGTTAGCTGCTCAGGCAGCACAGGGTGGAGGAATGGGCGGTATGCTGCTCATGATGGTTGCCATCTTTGCAATCATGTGGTTCTTCATGGTTCGTCCTCAGCAGAAGAAGCAGAAGAAGATTCGTGAATTCCAAAATTCCCTACAGGATGGTTCCCGTGTGGTAACTGGCGGTGGAATCTATGGTACAGTTAAGCGAATCGACCAAGCAAAAAATATTATTGAAGTTGAAATAGCACGTGGTGTGGTGATTTCTGTTGATAAGGGGTACGTCTTTGCAGACGCTACTCAGCAGCAGCCTAATGCCTAATATTCGCAAAACATATAAAATTATCAAAGACTTCTTGTTCGGTGCGCTGAACAAGGAGTTTCTTGTTTTTCTGTTCTTTTTGGCTTTGAGTGGTGCCTTTTGGCTCCTGATGACACTCAATGAGACTTATGAGAAGGAACTGCCTGTTGTTGTTCGTATTAGCGGAGTTCCCAAAAATGTGGTAATGACGTCCGAGTTGACCGATACGGTATACGTTACTGTTAAGGACAAAGGATTTGTTATCGTGTCATATATCACCACGAACAAGTTACAACCAATAGTATTTAACTTCAGCACTTACGCCAATAAGCAAGCTGGACATGGCCAAGTGCCTATTCTAGATCTTCAGAGATTACTACGTCAGCAGCTCTTCGGCTCTTCATCAATCACAAGCGTTAAGTCTTCCGGGTTGGATTTTTATTTCAACTATGGAAGTAATAAGGAAGTAAAGGTAGTGCTCGCAGGAAACATCGTACCTGGAGAAAACTACTATCTTGCACATATTCAGTTCAATCCAGAAAAGGTCACCGTCTATGCAAGCAAGGATGTTTTGGATAGTCTAGGGACTGTTTCTACCGAGTTCTTGAATATTGTTAATTTCCAAGATACAGTTAGTAGAGTGGTAACCTTGAGGCCTATGAAAGGCGTGAAATTTGTTCCCAATACAGTTAAACTTACGCTTTACCCAGATATCCTAACAGAGGAAAGTATGGAAGTGCCGATCACCGCTATTAACAAACCCGATGGATTGACTATCCGCACATTCCCGCAACGTGTTCGGGTACACTTCACTGTAGGGGCGAGCATGTATCGTTCTATCAAAGCAAGTGATTTCTCGGTGGTTGTGGATTATAAGGAATTGGCTTCACATCCATCGGACAAGTGCAAACTTTACATACAGAGTAAGCCAAGGGGTATCAGCAATGCCCATTTGGAAATGGATGAGGTAGATTATCTCATCGAGCAATAAATGAGTATCATTGGTATTACTGGAGGTATTGGCAGCGGCAAGAGTTATGTCTGTAAGTTGTTGGAGAAGCAGGGCATAAAAGTCTATGACTGTGACGCCGCGGCAAAACGACTAATGGCACAGGATGTAGAACTACAACAAAAGTTGTCGGTTATTGTAGGTGATAATATATATTATAATGGTAAGTTGCAGAAATCTGTGTTAGCTCAGTTCCTTTTGCAATCAGATGAAAACAAGTTGGCGGTCGATGATATAGTTCATCCTGCCGTTGCTCGAGATTTCCTTGCGAGTGGTTGTTCATGGTTGGAAAGCGCCATTCTCTTTGATAGCGGCTTTAACTACCGGCTGCCTTTCGATTACTTTGTTGCGGTAACTGCCCCTGTTGAATTGCGTATCAGTCGCATCATGCACCGAGATAGTATTTCACGCGAACAGGCAATGGCATGGATTGATCGTCAAATGCCTCAGGAAGAAGTAAGTCAACTTTGTAATTTTGTTATTAACAATGATGGTCATAAAGACCTTAACAGTCAAATCAATCAATTAATAATACAAATAAAAAATATTTAGACATGGAAACAATATTATCCATTGCAGGAAAGCCGGGACTTTATAAGCTAGTTTCTCGTGGTAAGGCTACTCTTATTGTTGAGTCAATCGACGAGACCCATCACCGTTTTCCCGCTTTTGCAAAAGACAGAGTAACGAGTTTGGCAGATATTGCTATGTATACAGATGCCGACGACTTACCACTCTGGGAGGTGCTGACGAAAGTAGGGGAGAAGGAGAATCTGAACCCTTCCTCCTTCGATTATAAGAAATCTTCAAGCAAGGAGCTCCGCCAATATTTTACAGAAGTTCTACCAAACTTTGATCAAGATCGTGTCCACGATAGTGATATAAAGAAATTATTGCAGTGGTACAACATTTTGGTGAAGAATGGATACACAAACTTTAAGGAGATACTAGCTCCTTCAGAGAGCGACAATGTAGACGATCGCACGGCTACAGAGGAATAGTACACTGCTCATCCGCTTTTCTAATCAGTAGAATTAGGAAAGTCGTAGATGAATTTTTAGAAATGCCACCTTGTCAGTACGTTGCTGCCAGGGTGGCATTTTATTCTGATTGGTACACGGATTGTAATTGTATTGATAGAAATGATAAAATAATAACAATTAAATATAGGAGATTTTGATATGTATACACATGACAATTGGTTACCAGAGGTGTTCAATGATTTCTTTAATACAGTAGGTATGGGACGTACTAATGCAACAGCACCAGCAATCAACGTGCTTGAGAACAATGATAAATACATGGTTGAGCTGGCTGCTCCTGGGCTGAGCAAGAGCGATTTTGATATTAACATCAATGCTGAAGGCGACCTCACCATAAAGATGGAGAAACATCAGGACAAAAAAGATGAAGGGATTCGTTATCTCCGTCGGGAGTTTTCTTATGATAAGTATGAACAGACATTAATACTTCCTGATGATGTGGATACTCAAAACATAGCCGCAACAATGACCAACGGCGTGCTCACAGTGGATCTCCCTAAGGTGAAGAAAGCAGACAAAGAGGTGGTCCGCTCAATTGAAGTAAAGTAGGTATTGACCATAGATTTGATAAATAGTAGTTTGATAGATTGTTAGTTTTCAACCCCCGAGTGTTTCGACATTCGGGGTTTTTTGAGTATATTTGTACTCAAATCTTAATAGTAAAATATGCTTAATCAATTGCTTTTCTCGTTCGTGGCTCCACAGATCTGTCTACAAGTGTTACTCACTATTGTAGGAATTATTGTTGTGTTATGGGGTGCTGACCGTCTCACCGATGGGGCAGTAGGGCTTGCTGAGCGTATGGGAGTTCCACAGATAGTTATTGGTCTGACGATTGTTGCCATGGGGACCTCAATGCCTGAATTCTTCGTGAGCTTTATGTCGGCTATCAATGGTACGCCAGACCTTGCAGTGGGCAATGTCGTAGGTAGTAATATATTCAATGCTTTGCTCATTGTTGGAGTGGCAGCAATGGTTTCTCCTATTGCTATTCTCCATGACACTGTCCGCAAGGATATCCCCTTTGCCATAATCGCCTCAGTAGTCCTAATGATTCTCTGTAATGACTCAGGTGTCAATAGATTGGACGCGCTTATCATGTTGATGATGTTCATATTTTATATAATAACCACATTACGCGGTGCAAAGCAAGAGAAAACAGAAGAATCATCTTTGGATTCGTCCACTCAATCAGGTAAAGACTCAAAGAAAAAGCAAGTTGGTGTTGGCAAGGCATTACTGCTCACAGTGGTTGGTCTCGTGAGTTTGATTTTGGGATCTAATGTGTTCGTCGACAATGTCTCTGCAATTGCTGCTACCCTTGGGATGAGTGACGCCCTTATCGGACTGACCATTGTCGCAATGGGCACATCACTACCAGAGTTGGCTACGAGTGTTGTTGCCGCCCGTCGGGGGGATAGTGGCATTGCCATCGGTAATGTAATAGGATCAAACGTGTTCAATATTTTGATGATTCTTGGAATTACTGGACTAATTGCGCCTATGCAGATATCAGGAATAACCTTTGTTGATCTCTCAGTAATGGTTCTTTCCATGGTGCTAATCTGGCTAGTATCATTCACTCGTTACCGCATTGAGCGTTGGGAGGGCTTGGTATTGGTCACAGCCTTTGCTTCTTATTTGTCCTATCTCATAGTGCAGGCTGTATAAAATATGCTGGAGATTTATTAGGAAGTTGCATATGGGTTCAATAAACTTTTGAACCATAATATATCGTGGCATCTTTGTTTTGGCTTTAGGCGCGTTTCGTATTAACGTACTGAAGCCATCTTTTTTCTGGATGTCTTCATATTGCTGTTCAGAAAGTTAACAAAATGTGAAATATCCTATCATATTGCAAAATATCCATCGGTAATTGCGCTATTATGATAATTATTTATTATCTTTGTCGTCATTATTGATTTATCTAAATTAAGTATGTTATGAGCAATCTTATAAAGCCGCAAGGTTATAAGGTTCTGCTTGGCAAACGACAGACAGAACAAGGCATTAAGCAGCTCAAAGATTTCTTTCAACAGAATCTATCTACCGAGTTGCGGCTGAGACGAGTGACGGCACCCCTTTTCGTGTTAAAGGGATTAGGCATAAACGACGATCTTAACGGCGTGGAACGTCCAGTGAGTTTCCCTATCAAAGACATGGGTGAGGCCCGCGCTGAGGTGGTTCATTCTTTGGCAAAATGGAAGCGTCTTACATTGGCAGAATATGAAGTTGAGGTTGGCTATGGTGTATATACTGACATGAATGCCATTCGTGCTGATGAAGACATGGACAATCTTCATTCCTTATATGTTGATCAGTGGGACTGGGAGGCAGTTATAACGCCTGAGCAGCGCACGATTAGCTATTTGGAAAGTGTAGTTCGACGCATATATGCAGCGATGCTCCGCACCGAGTTCCTTATCTGCGAGCTGTACCCTCAAATTGAGCGCTTTCTCCCCGAGGAAATATTCTTTATTCATAGCCAAGATCTTTTGGAGTTATACCCTGATCTATCTCCCAAGGAGCGTGAGGATGCCATATGTCAGAAATATGGTGCAGTATTCATCGAAGGCATTGGTGGACGACTTTCAAATGGTGAAAAGCATGATGGACGTGCACCTGACTATGATGACTGGTCTAGTGAGTCGGAGAATGGAAGACATGGCCTCAATGGTGACATCCTTATATGGTACCCAGTTTTGGGGCGTTCAGTGGAGCTCAGCAGTATGGGAATTCGTGTGGATAAAGAAGCACTTTTGCGCCAATTGAAGTCTGAACAACAAGAGAAACGCGCTCAACTCTACTTTCATCAACAGCTACTTCAAGATAAGTTGCCATTGACTATTGGAGGTGGTATCGGTCAGAGTAGACTCTGTATGGTACTTCTTCATAAGGCTCACATTGGAGAGATTCAGGCAAGTATTTGGCCTAAGGAAATGACTCAAGAATGTGCCGAATGGGGAATGCCTCTCATTTAGGATAATTACAAAATTTCTTTGCATTAGCAATTATACCTTTCGGTTTTTCCGTGATTTTTAGGCAGGGTCGTGATCTCATTGAGTTCGCACCCTGTTTCAATTTGAATCAGTCTGTGATTCAAATTGATTCACACGGTAATTCAAATTGATTCATGGTGTGATTCAATTTGATTCACGGCCAAAATATCGTTTCTTTTGTGTCTTAAAGAGAAACAGTTGTAATGTTACTTCAGCTATCAAGACACCTTTATTTGCGGTTTTTTGTGTCACAATTTTCGTAAAATGTTATAGGTTGAGTTGATTTATAGACAAGGTTAGCATTTTTGCTGTTATCAGAGATACAATTCTACTATAATGATAATATTCCAAAACCATCGCGCTTATATATGGTGGAATATAAGCGATTAGGGATTGGTAGAAAAAAAGAAGTTCCGAAGGTTAGGCAAGCTCCAAGCCCAGACTCTTACGAAGTTTCTCTATGGCTGGGTTTTCCTGGCGAAGGTTATCAAAGATTTCGCGCTTCGTAAAAGCTTTTTTCATAGTTCCAGGGTCTGCAAGCTGGAGACTCAAAGAAATGGCATTGTTGCCCAAAGTCTTCCTCATGGTGGCAGTGATACTTCCCTTTATCTCGGTAGCTTGTTGAAGAAGGATCTCGTTGTCGAGTACAATCTCGATAATAGGATATTCGGAGATGCGGGGGGTAAGGTTTTTAAGGCGTGAAGCAAGACCGACGAGACGTTTGGGCATTCTATTGCACATGAGCGTCCACTGGATACTCAACTCTTCTTCGGTAAATTTCTTCTCATTGGAAGTTGCGACCTTGTCTTCTGTCTTTTGAATTGAGGAGTAGTCGGGTTGCTCTGGCCCACGCCTCAATGTATCAAAGGTCATCCCGATATTTTTCAATTTTAGGCGGGGCCCACTTCCGGCCGAATGAATGGGGTAGCTTGCAGATGACTGAGGCTCGGAAGCAGTCATCGCAACGGGTTCTGGTACAGAGTATGTGGTCGCATGGGCCGGCTGGACCTGCGGATGAGCGCTTGTAGCCCCGGCAACCTGCGATGCCGGTTGAGGCTTAGCACTCTTGAGATTCTTAAACAGGATTTTCAAATATTTGGGGCTGCGCCCCGCGCCAGGGACATCTTGGTCCTCCGGCTGAGTAATTTGGGCTACGCGGATGAGCGAAATCTCAGTAAGCAGGCGCTTGTTGCTGCTTTGGCGATATTGCACATCGCATTCGTTCAATATTTTCAAAGCCTTATAGAGGAATGGAGACGGACACTTCTTGGCCTGTTCCTGATACTTATTGCGCTGCTGGTCGCTTACTTCTAATAAGGGGAGTGTCTGCGGATTTTTCGCAATCATCACGTTGCGCACGTGAGAGGCGAGGCCATTGATTACATTGCCACAGTCGAATCCACGAGAAACGATGCCGTCGAGTAGCAACATTATATCGCTTACTTGATTAGCTAACGCATGATCGACAATTTGGAAATAGTGGTCGGCGTCAAGTACGTTAAGGTCTTCCAACACCTTTTGAAAAGTGATATTTCCTTGCGAAAAACTAGCTACTTGATCGAAGATAGATAAGGCATCGCGCATTCCTCCATCTGCCTTTTCAGCGATGACATTAAGCGCCTCCTCTTCAAAAGCAATGCCTTCATTCTGAGCTACCATTTTTAAATGACTGATAATCTCAGGCACTGTCATACGCTCAAAGTCGTAAATCTGGCATCTTGAGAGAATTGTAGGTAGTATTTTGTGTTTTTCTGTTGTAGCGAGTATGAAGATGACATGCTTAGGCGGCTCCTCCAATGTCTTTAGAAAGGCGTTGAAGGCAGCTGGGGAAAGCATATGCACCTCGTCAATAATGAACACTTTGTATCGACCTGTCTGAGGAGGGATCTGCGTTTGCTCCATCAGGTTCTTGATGTTTTCTACGGAGTTGTTGCTGGCAGCATCAAGCTCGAAAATGTTCATCGATCGCCCTTCGTTGAAGGAATTGCAACTGTCGCACTCATTGCATGCCTCCCCGTCGGCAGTAGGGTGTTCGCAATTTATAGTTTTTGCGAATATTCTGGCACAAGTAGTCTTACCTACTCCGCGTGGACCGCAAAAGAGATAGGCGTGGGCCAGCTTACCACTCTTGACGGCATTCTTTAGCGTCGTTGTCAACGCCCCTTGTCCGACGACAGAGCTAAAGGTCATAGGGCGGTACTTGCGAGCCGATACTATGTAGTTGTCCATATTGTAATGTGATTGTTTGATATGCAAAGTTAGCCGAAAAAGGCTTAAAGCCAAAACAAAACCTTTATTTTCTTTTGCCCTTTGCACGATTTACATTAACTTTGCAAGCATTATAGGCAATGGATTATGAGTACCAAACTTTCTACAGTATGGAACTTTTTGGCAGGGAATAAGTACTTGATAACTATCGTTATCGGAGTGGCTGTAGTGGGCTTCATTGACGACAATAGTTTTATGAGGCGCTTTCAGTACGACTTACAAATAAGTGGTCTTAAAGCAGAGATCCAGAAATACAGCTTAGAAAACGAGCAATCCACTAAAGCTCTGCAGGAGTTGCGGCGAGATCCAAAGGCTATCGAGAAGATTGCCCGTGAACGTTACTTCATGAAAGCCGATGATGAAGATATATATGTCCTAAGCACTGACCAGCCAACGTCATCTCCAGAGCAAGAAACAATAACCGGTATCGATGAAACAATTGAATAAGTGGCAAAGTATAATATTTCTTGCTGGCGGTGCCTTAATGGTCATCGGAGTAGGTGGTTTTGCTCTCATGTGGCTGCAGGGCATCATGTGCTGGGTCTATTTAGTAGGCGCGTTGATGTTTTCAACAATGCAGGCTATACAATCTTATGAAGGAAACGACATAACAATAAAGCGGCTGAAGCGTATTCAAGGCTTCGCGAATTTGCTTTTTGTCCTTAGTGGAATACTCATGGTTGATAATGCCTATCAACTTTTCCAACCATTATTTTCAAGCCAAATAGACTACATCAACTATCTTTTCAACAAGTGGGTGGTATTGCTACTTATTGCTGCCGTGGTCGAAGTCTATACTGTCCATCGGTTGGATCATGAACTATCGAAAAAAAATATAAAAGAATAAGCTATGTCTTTAAATAGCATAATTTTTTTCATAGCTTCGTGAATACATATTATCTTTGTGTGAATTGTTGAACCATCTCCATATGAATAAAATCTTTTACTCGATAATCGGTGTTTTAACCCTTGCCTCATGCGCAGACACCTACAGTATAACTGGCTCGTCGAATGTATCGACCCTAGATGGGCAGAAGCTCTATCTCAAGGTCTATAAGGATACTGTGATGAAAAGCCTGGATTCTTGTGATGTGGTGCATGGACAATTCCAGTTTCAGGGTTCAATAGACTCAGTTCGAGTAGCTAATATATTCTTGGATGATAATCCAGGTATTCCTGTGGTTTTGGAAGGTGGAGAGATTGTAGTTAAAATAGATAATACACAGGAAAGCGTTATGGGTACTCCACTCAATGATCGTCTTTCTGATTTCCGATTGAAGTTCACCCAGCTTATGAATCAGAGTTCTGATCTCGTGCATAAGCATGACCAGGCTATCATGAATGGGCAGGATATGAACGTGATTAATGCTAAATTGACCGCCGAAGACGCTCAGATCAATCGTAAAATAGATAATCTCCTGACCACGTTTGTTACTGAGAATTTCGACAATGTGCTTGGTCCTTACGTGTTCCTAAATACTTGCATGAGTCGTTATGAAGTACCGATGCTTGATGCTTGGATAGAGGATATCATGAGTAAAGCTACCGATAAATTTAAGAACGACCCACAGGTGAAGGACTATTATGAAGCCGCTCAGCAAAATCAGAATATCATGAATGGCATGCAAGAGCCGGCACATGCAACACCAGGAGCCGCCATGGCACCCCCTCCAGATGGTCCAACTCCCAACCAGATGGCAGCTCCATCAACTACACCAGTACAAAACTAACATCCATGAACCCCTAAAGAATGAGAACGATCATAGATGGTGGTCGGGTGGTCAACGAGAGTAGGAGCTTCGTGGGAACGATTGTCATCGATGATGATCGTATCACCGACATAATAGAAGGAACTTATTTGGCCCGTGGCAACTGCGATAAATTCGTGGATGCTACGGGTTGTTTCGTTATTCCAGGTGTTATCGATGAACATGTTCATTTTCGTGAGCCAGGGCTAACCCGTAAGGCTGATATTGCATCTGAAAGTCGTGCCGCTGCCGCTGGAGGCGTCACATCGTTCTTTGACATGCCCAACACAATACCCCAAACCACAACACAGGATGCGCTAGAAGCTAAGTTTCAGTTGGGGGCATCAGAAAGTCGTGTGAATTATGCATTCTTTTTTGGTGCTTCAAGAGACAATAGTCCGTCTTTTGCGCTACTTGATCGGACACGGGTGCCTGGCATCAAACTCTTTATGGGTGCGTCCACGGGCAATATGCAAGTGGATAGAGAAGAATCACTTCACACTGTTTTCAAGACCTGTGCAGACTTGCAACTGCCACTTATGACCCATTGTGAAGACTCGGCCATTGTTAATCACAATATGGCTGAGGCTAAACAGCGCTATGGTGACGACCCAGACATCTCACTACATCCCGTTATTCGTTCTGCTGAAGCTTGTTATGCTAGTTCGTTATTGGCGGTAGGATTGGCTCATAAATATGGCACTCAACTGCATATAGCACATATTTCTACAGCTAAAGAGCTGGAATTATTTGAGCCGGCGACATCATCTGAGCATCTCCCTTGTATTACTGGGGAGGGAGTTATTGCCCACCTTCTTTTTTCTGATGAAGATTACAAGTTACTTGGACCGCGAATCAAGTGCAACCCTTCCGTGAAGTCTGATTTCGATCGCGAAGCATTAAGACATGCGCTGACTGACGGACGAATCACCGCAGTTGGTACTGATCATGCTCCTCATGAGGAGAAGGACAAGCTAGGTGGTAGCGCTAAAGCGGCTTCGGGAATGCCCATGATTCAATTTTCATTGGTGACAATGCTTGGATTGGTAGAAGATGGAGTGCTCACCATTGAGCGATTGGTGGAGTTGATGGCGCACAACCCAGCGCGATTGTTCTCAGTCAGTGATCGCGGATTCCTTCGTCCCGGATATAAGGCAGATATTGCCATCGTCGAGAAGGGCAATTCATGGACTGTGACTAGGGAAGTGATAGAGAGTAAGTGTAAATGGAGTCCTCTTGAGGGACGACAATTTCCTTGGCACATTAGACAGACATTGTGCAATGGGCACATTGTATACGATCGTGGCAGTATAGATGATGACTATCGTGGCGAGCCTGTTAGATTTCGCCTTACTGAGTAACACGTTTACATTTAGCAATAGTGATATCGAGAATACTATTTCCTGTCCTATTCGTCATTCTGTTGTCTGATCTTTATTTTGATCAGATATATTGGAAACACCATAACTTTTATAAGTTATGGGTACGTGTGCTTTGGTGGTCTCCGGGCCTGTTGATGGTTGTCTATACCATCTATTTGGGATTCCTACGCAATTATATTCCAGACGACATGACGGTGATCAACACCTATATGTTCTTAGTTGGATTGATTGTGATTCCAAAGGCTTTGGCTGCAATATTGTCATCTGGTGGCTGGGCTTGGAAGAGACTGCGGCATACTCGGCATAATTGGGGAAACTATGCGGCTTTATTTCTCTGTTTATGGATGTGGCTTGTTCTCATTTATGGCTTTACCCGAGGCATCACCAATTTCAAAGTACGGCATGTCAATGTTTTTTTTAAGGATCTACCACAAAGCTTCGATGGATATCGAATAGCGCAGTTTAGCGATGCCCATCTGGGAACGTTTGACGGATGGCGTTATGGAGTATTGCAGGAGGCCATGGATAGTCTCAATACTTCAAATGCTGACCTGATCGTTTTCAATGGTGATATTCAGAACGCCAAACCTCAAGAACTCCATCGTTTCAACCAATTGATGTCAGGTTTGCGTGCAAAGAATGGTGTGATATCTGTCCTCGGAAACCACGATTATAGCAAATATACAGAAGAAGAACCCTCTGTAGAGGCAAGAAATCGACAGGCTACCATCAATACTGAATGTCAATGGGGCTGGCGGTTGTTGAATAATGAGCACGTCACTTTATATCGCGGGCAAGATTCTATCGTGATTGCCGGTGAGCAAAATTATGCTAATCCTGATAGTGCTGACTTTCAAAAGACAATGCATGGAGTTGCGGATAACGCATTTGTTGTTTTGCTACAGCATGATCCCAAAGCATGGGATGACTATATTCGTCCTAGTAATCGAATAAAGCTCACATTAAGCGGTCACACTCATGGTGGTCAAGCTACTCTTTTTGGATTGCACTTCATTCGTGCCGTATACAAACAAGACTATGGCCTCTTTGAGGAAGATGGTCAGTTCCTTTATGTTTCTTCAGGCATCGGTGCCCTTGTGCCGTTCCGATTTGGTATGCCACCAGAAATAGCTATTATAACCCTTCATCGCAAATAACATGAAGTATCTATATCGACTTTATCAGCTCTTTATTTTCTTTCCTTTATTTTTGGTAGCAACGATTCTTACTGCCATAGTAACGGTTGTAGGCTCTTTTTTGGGCAATGGACATTTTTGGGGCTATTATCCGGGTCGTATCTGGTCCTGGATAACCATCCGATTGTTGTTTCTTCCAGTAAAGGTTGAAGGACGTGAATACCTCGTCAAAGGGCAAAGCTACGTGTTTGTTGCCAATCATCAGGGAGCTTTTGACATATTTCTTATCTATGGTTTTCTGAACAGAAATTTTAAATGGATGATGAAAAAGGCTCTTCGTAAAGTTCCATTCGTTGGCATTGCCTGTGTTTATGCTCACCATATATTTGTGGACAAGGGCGGCCCTCAGGCTATTCGCAAGTCTTACGATGAGGCTCGCAAAATTCTTTGTGAAGGTATGTCGCTTACTGTGTTTCCCGAGGGAGCACGAACATTCACAGGACATATGGGCGTTTTCCGTCGTGGAGCGTTTATGTTGGCAGACGATCTACAATTGCCCGTGTGCCCTATTACTATCAATGGCTCCTTCAATGTGATGCCACGTATGAAAGATTGGCACTGGGTAGAGTGGCATCCACTACGCCTTACCATCCACAAACCCATCTCGCCCATTGGTAGTGGGCGCGAAAACATCGACTATCTTAAAGATGAAAGCTACAAGGCTGTGATGAATGGACTTGATATCAATTATCAGGGATTTGTTAAAAACCCAGATCAATAAATGGCACTATTTCCTTGTGAACTCCCATTTATTTACTAATTTTGCATCTACACTAAACATACACTATTTATGAACGACGCCGATTCAATAGTCATTATTCCTACTTATAATGAGAAAGAGAACATGGAGAAAATAATCCGTGTCGTCTTTGCTTTGCCAAAGCATTTTCATATTCTGGTTATTGACGATGGTAGTCCTGATGGAACCGCCGGCATCGTACATCGATTGATGGATACCGAGTTTAGTGATCGCTTATTCATCATTGAGCGAACTGGAAAGCAAGGTTTGGGTACGGCATATATTGCTGGTTTCAAGTGGGCGTTGGAACGTGATTATGAGTATATCTTTGAGATGGATGCCGACTTTAGCCACAATCCCAATGATTTACTACGACTCTATGCCGCCTGTCATGAAGAGGGCGCTGACGTTGCCATTGGGTCTCGTTATGTTACCGGAGTTAATGTTGTGAATTGGCCGATGGGACGTGTTTTGATGAGTTATTTTGCTTCAAAGTATGTGCAGTTGGTAACGGGGCTTAACATTCATGATACTACGGCAGGATTTGTTTGTTACCGACGTCGTGTGTTACATACCGTCGAATTGGATAAGATTCGATTTAAGGGCTACGCTTTTCAGATTGAGATGAAGTTCACTGCTCACACGATAGGAGCCAAGATTAAGGAGGTCTCCGTTGTCTTTGTAAACCGTCGCGAGGGTACGAGCAAGATGAGTGGGGGAATATTCAGTGAGGCTTTTTTTGGTGTAATGCGGCTTCGTTGGGACGGATGGTTCCGCAAATATCCCAGTTTGCAGAGTTAATAGTATTTCTCTATCATAAATTGGGATTGCTGCAAACAACTTAGCGATAGTGGATTCACTGTTATTTTTTTCGTTTTTCATTTGGATGGTTATTGGGTATGTGATTCATTCTGTTTTTCTTTTGGTTCGACTATAACCCCGAACTATTATTGGATGGAGAATGGAATGTTAGTCTTTGTAGATACTGATGAAACCCAACAGTCTATATATTTGAATAAGTCTAGGTAAATCGATTCTTCTGAAGAACATTTTTCTTCTTACCCGAGGTCAAGTTCCTAGTTTCTTTGCTTAATCACCTTCCGCTCATTCCACTTAGAAGTGCAAAATTTGCGGTTGTTCCACAAATATAAAAAACACCGCAGAGGTTTGCCTCGCGGCAGGGGACGCGAAGTCCCCAAAGAGCGAACGGATTTCCATAAGCAATGCAAAAAAGAGGAGGAGAGCCTTCGCCCTCCTCCATAAGATTAATTACTTTCGTATTGCAATGTATAAACAACTAACCTCGGAGCAAAGGTACCCAATTGGCGTCTTATCCCAAAAGGAAGCATCACTTACTTTCATCTCAGAGGCGATAGGTATGGCAGTGAGTACGGTTTCCAGGAAGAAGAAACGTAATTCCAATTCCAAGGGAGTTTATGATGCGCATCTGACAGTCTTGAGGACCAAGCGGAGAAAGGCCGAGGCACCAGGTAACCGCTCCATCGAACCTCATGTGCGCAGCCGGGTTTTCCAGCTCATCCGAGATGAGCAGTGGTCACCCGAACAAGTCTCGGGGGCTGGGGAAGGAGGGGGCACGCGTTTCGAAGTCAACGATTTACAATTGGATATCGACCGCCCCATCGCACTACAGGGACAACATACACAGGCATCTCAGGTACGGCACGTACAAGAAACGCCGCGGCGGCAAGGGAACGGGCATGTCCATAACCAACAGAGTGTCCATCGAGGAAAGACCGGAATGGGCGAATGGGCAAGAGCTCGGGGATTGGGAGATGGACACCATCGTGGGAAATGACGGGAAGGGAGCCATTGGGACACTTGTAGAAAGGAAAAGCCTATATATGCTCATGGGAAAGCTTGACACGGGAAAGCAGGCCGAGCTGCTGGCGCATGCTGTCGTGAGAATGCTTAAAGGTGTAGACCTGCCAGTCAGGACAATCACCACGGACAACGGAATTGAGTTCGCCGCACATGAGATCATTGCAAGAGGATTGAACACGACTGTTTACTTTGCTCATCCATATTCCTTTTGGGAGAAGGGGACCATTGAAAACACGAATGGACTCATTAGGCAGTTCATACATAAGAAAGCAGACTTTAGAGGTATTTCATGTCGGATGATCTCTCGAATTGTTGAGAAAATTAATAACAGACCCAGGAAAAAAGAATGGATTTAACAAGCCAAAAGATATAATAAGATATAAATATAACTAATTTCGCATTTACTTATGAAATCCACTCTTCTATGGTATTTTGTTAAAACAAACTAAAAGTAGTCATTCTTCCTTTAAATATACGGAAAGAATGGCTATCTTTGTATTTCAAAAACGTATCAAAGCGTGAAAATATTCGAAGTGGTGAATGCCCTTGAACGATTCGCGCCTCTGCCCCTGCAGGCTGACTACGATAATGCCGGCTTGCAGATTGGATTAACAGAAGCGGAAGTCTCAGGGGCATTGTTGTGTCTTGACGTGACTGAACAAGTGGTAGACGAAGCTATCAGTTTGGGCTGCAATCTTATCGTGTCCCATCACCCTTTGATTTTCCATAAACTATCAAGAATTGTTGGCGAGGACTATGTTCAGCGCATCGTGATGAAAGCCATTGAGAAGCATGTCGCAATCGCATCTATGCATACAAATATAGACAGTGCCCCTGGCGGTGTGAACTTCAAGATTGCGGAGAAAATGGGACTTCAAAATCTTCGTTTCTTTGGAAAAGAACAAACTGTGGAGACGTCAGAAGTTGACGAAAACGATGCTCCAATGACAGTGACTGGTGGCGAAGGTGTGATCGGTGAATTTGCAGAGCCACTTGCTGCTGATGATTTCATTATTATGCTCAAGCATGAATTTCATGTGGAGAGTGTTTGTGCCAATCAATTGTTGAGACGAGAAATTCGCTCGTGTGCGCTTTGTGGCGGTTCCGGTGCATTCTTGCTGCCTGAGGCGATTGCTGCTCATTCAGATGCCTTTGTGACTGGCGAGATGCACTATCATGAATATTTTGGTCATGAACAAGAGATTCAAATTGCTGTCATTGGGCACTATCAGAGCGAGCAATACACCACAGAAGTGTTCCGAGATATCATTGAAGCACAAAGTTCCACAATTCCATGCTATTTCAGCAAGATAAATACCAATCCGATAATATACTTGTAACATTCAATAATAAATAACAATGGCAAAGAAAGATCCTACAGACTTGTCAGTCGAAGAGAAACTGTCCACACTGTATAAATTGCAGGCTACGCTGTCCAGTATTGATGATAAGCGGGCTCTACGTGGTGAGTTGCCCTTGGAAGTGGGTGACTTGGAGGATGAAGTTGAGGGTCTCAACACGCGTCTTTCAAAGATCGAGCATGAGATTGCAGACTTCCAATCTGCCATCTCTCAAAAAAGAAACGAAATCGGTGCGGCTGAGCAGAGTGTAGAGCGTTATAAGAGTCAACTTGAAGAAGTGCGCAATAATCGCGAATATGATACGCTTAGCAAGGAGATAGAGTTCCAAACATTGGAGATTGAATTGGCCAAGAAGAAAATTGGCGAGGCTAATGTGCGTGTATCAGAACGTCAGCAGGATTTGGCCAAAACGCAGGAGGTTATTAACGACCGTCAGCAAGACTTAGAGCAAAAGCGCAGTGAACTTTCAGAAATTATGCAAGAAACTCGTGAGGAGGAAGATCAGCTGAAAGCTCAAGCTAAAGATTTGGAAGCAAAGATTGAACCGCGCTTGCTTGCAAGTTTTAAGCGAATCCGTAAGGGTGCACGAAATGGTCTAGGTATAGTTTATGTGCAGCGTGATGCTTGTGGTGGTTGCTTTAATAAGATACCGCCACAGCGTCAACTTGATATTAAGATGCACAAAAAGATTATTGTGTGCGAATATTGTGGACGTATCCTTGTTGATCCAGAGTTGGCCGGTGTCAAAGCTGATGTAATAAAGGAGGAGAAGCCCAAGCGTAAGCGCACTACACGTCGTACCAAGAAAGCTGATTCCGAGGATTATAAGGATGAAACAGCTGAATAATATCGTATATATCGATTTATCCAACGAATTAATATTAATCCCCACAATTCTAACTCTAGAATTGTGGGGATTTTTGTTGGGTTGGGAATTGTTGGTATCCGCTATGGGAAAACCATTATTGATATTGAAATCTTGCAGTTCTCCCTTCTTTGAAGTACAAAGATATTGTTATTCAGGTAATACTTATTTTGAACTTTCCTAGGTTCAACATGGAAGGTCCAACCGCTTTAACGCAACAGCGCGGATTTTTAGTTTCCGTGCCACTCTCTCTAAAGACCAGAAATCATTTCATTCCTCTTGCCTTCCAGATGGTTTCTTTTGCATTGTTTATCTCTTGGAACTTCTTTTCTGCCGCCTCTCTAACGTCATCGCCTAGGGCAGCGACCTTGTCTGGGTGATGTTGCAAAGCTAATTTTCGATAGGCTCTTTTCAGTTCTTCGTCGGAGGCAGAAGGAGTAACACCAAATACTTTATATGCTGCTTCAAGGCTGCTGCTGGCATCGCGAAGGTTGAGCATGGAATCGACATCGGCTTGGCTCAATCCAAGATTCAAGGCACATTCCTTAAGGGCAATGATCTCCGAGTTGACAACGCTCCCATCTGCTTGGGCGATCATCACGAGGAAATTGAGCAGCTGCAAACGTTGTTCATAGTTCATGAACTGTCTGATTTGCTGACAGCTACTCATTACTGCACTCCGATATTCAGCGTTACCTAAGTTTTTTTGCTGCTCAAAGAGCTTTCGCAAAACTTGTTCGCCCTCACTTACCGAACGCTCACCAAAGTTTGCTCGAAGCCATTGTCGCACGAGATTCATCTCTGAATGCATCACCTTGCCGTCTGCATTGATGATATATGATGCAAGCACGAGGAGTGAGAAGCGGAACGCACTGCGCTGTCCTTCAAAATATCGCTCTTGATTGTATCCTCCATGTTGACCGGTATATGTACCTTGAAATCGCTCGTTGTCAGAGAATGCTCTACCCTGATCTGAATTAACGGAGTCTATGCCATTGTCAAACAAAGCGCCTAAGGCGTAGCCTGCCAGTGCACCAAGCGGACTACCTGTAGTGATGAATCCTAAGAAACCGCCAATCCATTTACCTATTTTCGCCATATTGATTTATTCCATTTAATATTGGCGGAGTTGGGTGTTTTGTGTGTTCTCCGCATGTTATTGATTCTGCAAAAGTAGCAAAATATACCGTCTAAACTTTCCTTTCTGAGGAAAATTAATTAACTTTGCAACAAAGTTTAAAACAAAAACAATTTATCATCAATATGAATATTGCCATTGCGTTTTTCGCATTTCTTGTTGTAGCTGTCATTTTATGGGCCGTTGGCGAGCTGAATTATAAGAATTTCCAATATGTGGAAGATCAGCCACATCATCCAGATCCAACTGCTCATCAAGGCGGTGAATATCGCGAATTAACTCTTCAAGACATCTTGCGGGACAACAGTACGAAAGGCTATGATGCTGTTTAAATCTTATTGAATTAAGGCAATCTTTTAATAACTGCATAGCATGCAGTCTTAAGATAATATATAACTATTTGCATTGCGTGGCATTGATCACAATTTATGTCATGACAGCGGTACGATTCTGGTAGAATCGTACCGCTGTTAGTTTTGCTATTCTATATTCCTATCTTATATTTTGATACTGTGTCCGGATATCATTTTATCCTCATTAGAACAGTATCATCCTATCATTCAACTTTCGTATTGATCAGGAACACTATTGTGGAGTTTCATAGGCACAGATCATTAACGCTGAGGAATACGCCATGGTTCGCACATCAGTGTTGCGTGAAATTACGATTGCATATATTTGGGCTTGCCGTTGGTGTCAAATGGTGCTGCGTTTAGGTTAATAACGCAGTGCGATTGGACCATAATGGCTGCATGAAAGGATAGTAATCGCATTGCCAAATGGCATCAAATGCGAATCAAGAAAGAACTGTAGTTGTAATTAACAAACCCACCTCACATTTGCATTTTCTTTTCTATATTGAAATGACTACTTGCTATGATGAATGTAGGAGTATGATTTGTCAAATTTCTTCGTATCTTGGAATATGGTCTAAGAATAAATATTTTTTACCTTCATAATCCATCTTGCAACAATAATGTTCCATGCCATTGGAAACAACTAGATAGTCCGCATGGAGTAGCAAATTGTAAGCGCTGATTTGATCGAAAACTTTTTTCGTGATGGGAATGCTTGGTGCTTTATACTCGATGATCATCCGAGGCTGTAGCTTTTGATTGTATAGCACACTGTCCGCACGCAATTTTTTTAGCCCAACTTCCAGCTCAATCTCATTGGCTAAAAGAGTTGCAGGATAATCTAAATGTTCAGTTAGGTAATGAACAAAACTTTGCCGCACCCATTCCTCTGGCGTGAATGCCACATAGCGACGTCGCAATATGTCGAATATGCGTGGATGCTCGCGTGTACCTTGTAATTTAATATCAAAGGTGGGCAAGTTTAATGGAATCATTTTATTAACTTTGCAGAGATTGTTCTACTTGCAAAGTTAAGGATTTGCATGATAAAACGGACAAAGAATACCATAAAATATGTCTGATAAGAAGCCTTCGTTTACTTTTGATGCCATCATGCGCGACATGAAGGGTGGAATTTTCGCACCTATATATATATTAATGGGAGATGAGTCCTATTATATAGATCAAATTAGCAATTACATTCAGACTCACGTTTTGTCACTAGATCAACAAGCATTCGATCAGACTGTGGTGTTCGGTGCAGATGTAAATGCTGCACAGGTGGCTGATATGGCCATGCAGTTTCCTATGATGTCGCCACGTAGAGTCATTATTATCAAAGAGGCTCAGGGTATGCGTTCGTTTGACAGGTTGGAGAAATATGCTGAACATCCTCAGCCGAAAACAGTATTAGTTTTCTGCTATAAGAACGGCACTATAAATCAACGAACCAAGTTTGTGACTTCTGTAGAGCGAGTAGGAGTTGTCTTTGAAAGTAAAAAAATGAAGGAATGGCAGTTGCCTGGGTATGTGCAGACATTTCTTGCCAAGCGCAGTGTTACAATCGACGAGAAGAGTGCCCACATGATAGCTGATCATATTGGAGCCGACTTGAACAGACTCAATTCGGAATTAGAGAAGCTTATCATTTCCATTCCAGAAGATGATCGTCGTGTTACACCTGAGATGGTGGAAAGAAACATTGGGGTAAGCAAAGACTTCAATGCTTTTGAACTAAGAAGTGCGCTCGTCAATAAGGATGTTTTCAAAGCTAATCAAATAATCAAATATTTTGACAGTAATCCGAAAACAGGATCTGTGTATTCCTTGTTGCCTTTGATCTTCAATTTCTTTCAAAACTTGATGATAGCATATTACGCACCTAATAGGGCAGACCAACAAAGTGTCTCTGGATATCTTGGAATGCGAAGCGTTTGGGGAGTGAAAGATTACATGACTGGCATGCGAAATTATACTGGGAAAAAAACATTGGAGATTTTGGAGAAGATAAGAGAAACAGACAGTAAAAGTAAAGGATTGGATAACCCTAGTACATCTGCAGGAGACCTTATGAAGGAGCTAGTTTTCTTTATTTTGCACTGAAAAAGTCTATTTTTTGCACTATTTTTTCTATTTTGAGCGTTCCAGAGGGACGTTTTTTTTTGCTTAACTCTGTTAAAATAGGGGAGTTAGGTGATTTCTAATAGCTTATTTTTCTCGTATTTTGAGAATTCTTTCCCCTCGTCTAGAATATTGAAATTTGAGCTATTTTCAATCGTTTTGTAACCTAGCAAATCACTAATTAATATCTGTTCACGTTTTATTTTGTAAATCTAATAATGTAAATCAAAACGCAAAGCGGATACATTTATGTTTGCAAATCCACCCCTTTGCCACATCACGAAAATATACCTTATCGAATGTCAGTATTCAAACTCGAATCGCACAATTAAGAAAAGGGAATTGATATTTATGCCATTTTCTTTTTAGAATGTAAACAATTAAATATCAAGATATTATACATTTTTGCTGAACAAAATAGCACTAAATTCACAAAGTCGTAGACCTAAATCATGAATATTTGACTTAAATAGTAAAACGGAAATGTAAATAGCTATATGTTAGCCAATAAGTTATATTGTTTTATTAAAACTTAGATTAGCAATCAAGCAACCTGTATGTATTTATGTTCACAAACTCGAATTTAAAATTACGCTTATTAGTGATTTTATTTGTCGAATTTTAGTACTTAAACAGAAATCGTTTGCATTTAAAAAGATTCATTTTAGTTTGCAAGCTTGAATTATTTGTTTTAAATTTGCAAATGAGTTGATGGAGAAGATTTTTCTCTTTCTTTAAGTTTGAAGGTTCTAATATGAGTGAAATGAAAGATCGAATTAGACAGATTATGGACAGCAAGCAAATGTCTCAAAAAGAGTTTGCACAGTTTACTGGTATATCTGAAGGTTCCCTAAGTGGAGTTTTTAATGGACGAACAAGACCAACTCTTCAAATGATTGAATCTATCCATGATCAGATTCCTACTATTTCTGTAGAATGGATCATGTTTGGAAAAGAGCCGATGTATGTCAATGAAAAAGCTGAGACATTATCTTCGTCAAGTGAAAAATTAGATCCTTCATCTTCTTTGTTGGATGTCCAACCTTCTGCTGTTGCTCCCACCCTCTTTGACTCACATGAGGTTATTTCGCGTTCACCCCAGTCACAATTACCTGTGAATGCGGCTAAAACTATCGTAAAATATATTGACAAGCCTCAAAGACAAATTACTGAGATTCGTATTTTTTACGATGATCAAACGTGGGAGACTTTCGAGCCAAAGCGATAACTTTTTAAATGGCAGTGATTTCTTCCTTAAAAAATTGCCTAACTTTGCAAAAGTTAATCCACTCAAGATTATTTTATGAAGAAATACTGTCGTGACCTGAGAGTGACTTCGATAGAAAAGTTAAGCCCTAAACATGTTTTAATCAAACTGACTCAGGACGAATCATTTCCCGCAATGCTCCCAGGTCAGTTTGTTCAGGTGCGAATTGATCATTCGACTAGTACAATGTTGCGTCGCCCTATATCTATCAATTATGTTGATTTGTCAAGCAACGAGCTTTGGTTACTCGTAGCGGCTGTGGGAGATGGTACAAGGGAATTGGCCCAAGTGCATAGTGGCGATACACTCAATTGTCTTTTTCCACTTGGAAATGGTTTCACTGGGCCTGAACAATTTCATGGCAAACGTGTACTACTTGTAGGTGGAGGTGTTGGTGTTGCACCACTTTTATTTCAAGGTCAACTACTTCTCGATGCTGGTATTGTGCCAAATTTTCTTCTAGGAGCACGTTCAGCAAAAGACATTTTGGAACTTGAACAGTTCCAAGACTTGGGTCAAGTGTTCATCACTACGGAAGATGCTTCTCTAGGAGAGGGGGGCTTTGTAACTGATCACTCAGTGCTTAGGACTGATCATTTTGACTTTATCCAAACTTGTGGGCCTAAGCCTATGATGGCTTCCGTTGCAAGGTATGCTAGGGAAAAGAACATCCAGTGTGAGGCGTCATTGGAAAATTTAATGGCGTGTGGAATCGGGGCATGTCTCTGTTGTGTAGAGAAAACTGATGAAGGAAATCTTTGTGTCTGCACCGAAGGACCAGTGTTTAATATTAAGAAGTTGTTATGGTAGACCTAAATGTAAAGATAAATCATCTCCAACTTACCAACCCTGTGATGACGGCAAGCGGCACTTTCGGGTATGGATTGGAGTTTCAAGACCTTGTGCCACTTGAGGAGATAGGTGCTATCATCGTGAAAGGTACCACCTATGAGCCACGGGAGGGTAACGATTACCCACGTATGGCCGAGACGCCAGCAGGTATGCTTAATTGCGTTGGGTTGCAAAATAAGGGCGTGGACTATTTCTGTGACCATATCTATCCACAGATTAAAGATATCAAAACGCAGATGATAGTCAACGTAAGCGGACATTCGCCTGAAAGTTATGCCGCTTGTGCTGCTCGCATTGATGCGTTGGATGGGATTCCTGCCATTGAGTTGAATATTTCCTGCCCAAATGTTAAGGATGGGGGGATGGCTTTTGGAGTGACCTGCGAGGGGGCAGCTAGTGTAGTTAAAGCTGTTCGCCGTGTATATAACAAGACGCTTATTGTTAAGCTTTCACCTAATGTGACCAGTATTGCCGACATTGCTCGTGCATGTGAAGCGGAAGGGGCAGATTCTGTCTCGCTTATCAACACACTGGTAGGAATGGCTATTGACATCGAGCATCGTCGCCCGAAACTTAGTATTGGCACTGGTGGGCTAAGTGGTCCGGCAGTGAAGCCTATCGCCGTACGCATGGTTTGGGAGGTATCTCATGCCGTAAATATACCAGTTATTGGACTTGGTGGCATTATGAATGCCGAGGATGCAATTGAGTTTTTCATGGCTGGTGCATCGGCAATAGAAATTGGTACAGCCAATTTCATTGATCCTACCGTGACTGTAAAAGTGAAGAATGGCATTGCGGAATGGCTAGATCAGCATGGATGCAAAAGCTTAAACGAAATAGTTGGGGTAGTTTAAGGCTGCCAAGTCAAGTTTAGTCATTGGTTGACAAAAAGTGGGGGTTGTCATGAAGACAGCCCCCAACCAACACAAAAACTAAACTAGACTTAACAAAAATATCATGGGGTTTTCACAAATCCCAATCTATTTTATTGGGCAAATATACGATATTAATTTGATTTGTAATGGGTTGAAATGTTAAATTGTAATCATCTGAATACAAAAATGTGCATTATTTTCTAAGTGTTGGTTCTTGTTGTAGAATTCTTGAAGATTGCCAAATCAGCGTAAATCACAAGCATTTGACACAGGAGTCGGATGAAAGGAGAAACCGTTTGCTCTTTTCAATAATAAAGCCTTTATATTTTTCCAATTTTATTCTTTTGAGTTCATAAGACCATAAGCTCCTGGACCAATACATAAAGTTGAGGTAACCAATGCTCATTAATAAGCAAAAGGCGCAATCTGTCTAAACAGATTGCGCCTAAATTATTATCCCTGGTACTCCAAATCAGAAGTGAGTGGTTTTACCTATGAGGTAGTTGTCCAAGAGGACCATGGCTGTCATGGCTTCCACAATGGGCACTGCACGCGGTAAAACACATGGGTCATGGCGTCCTCGAGCAGAGAAAGTTGTCTCCTCTCCATTGATGTCTACCGTATGTTGTTCTCTTAGCAACGTGGATACGGCCTTAAATGCAACGCGGAAATAGATGTCTTGCCCATTAGAGATGCCGCCTTGAATACCTCCACTATGATTGGTTTTTGTAGTGACATGTCCATCCTTGTTGATGAAAACATCATTTTGCTCACTTCCGTGAGCACTCACTCCGGCAAACCCTTCTCCGATTTCAAAACCCTTTACAGCATTGATGCTGAGCATTGCTCCGCTGAGTTGAGCATGTAATTTGCCAAATTCGGGCTCACCCAAGCCTACGGGACAGCCCTTGACAACACATGTAATGACTCCGCCTATAGTGTCACCAGCATATTTTGTTTCCAGGATTAGTGCTTCCATTTCCTTGGATTTCTCCGCATCGGGACATCTCACGATACTGCTTTCGATCTGTGAAAGGTCGTAGAGATGATAGTCGCGCTCCAATTTAATATTGCCCACCTGTGTAGTATAGGCTTGGATGGATATTCCCAGTTGTCGTAAGACGAGTTTAGCCAAAGCCCCTGCCACAACTCGACTTAACGTAATGCGAGCAGAAGAACGTCCGCCACCACGATGGTCTCTCAGGCCATATTTGTTATAGTACGTATAGTCTGCATGTGAAGGGCGAAAAAGACCTGTAAGATTATTATAGTCATTTGGATGCTGGTTTTCGTTAAAAACCATAAACCCAATTGGCGTTCCTGTAGTTTTTCCTTCAAACACTCCACTGAGTAGTCTGACCTGGTCCGGTTCCTTGCGTTGTGTCGTAATACGACTTTGACCAGGCTTACGCCGGTCCAACTCGTGCTGGATGAAGTCCATGTCTATATCTATTCCCGCAGGCATACCGTCTACGATGCCGCCAATAGCTTCCCCATGACTCTCGCCAAAGGTTGTCAGAGTGAAGATGTTGCCAAATGTATTTCTCATCATAATAACTCCTTGTTGTTTGTGTAATAATCTACAGAAAGTATTGTAATGCTCTTGTCAATAAATAGGCAATAGGCTTGCGTCAAGAGTCATTCCTTCTATTTAGTTGCTAAACAAATCAATAGATGTCGAAAATCAAGCGAAAGAACCTGTTGTTCAATTTGATATTATAAGCCGAATCAACTCTGTAGTTGCCCCTATAGCATTATTTCGCTATTGAGTGGGAACAGAAACAAGTATATTCTTCGTGACTCTTGCTACAGTGGTTTCCTTAGCCTTTATGTTTTCCACAACAATGGCCGTCTTCATGATGATGGTGTCCACAATGTTCATCATCATGGTCGTGCTTGCCACAGCAACCTTCTTCATTGTCTCCGCTGCCACAATGGCCTCCACACTCGCATCCTTCACCGCAGCCATTGCCCGAAAGCATTTGAACATACTTCGTCAATTCCTCGCTTGTTGGTTCGCGATTTACCAATATCTTACCTTTAAAGTTCAATGTCCGACCTGCCAATGGATGGTTCAAATCAATCTTAACCTTGTCGGAAGTTACTTCCAACACACGCCCATTGAAGCGCTGTCCTTCTTCGTTCTGGAGAGGAATAATGGAATCCTCATGGACGTTTCTGTCGTCAAAGTGCCCGTCTACATTGAAAATTTCCTTATCCAAGTCAAGTACATTCTCTTCGGAATATTCTCCGTAAGCTTGTGCGGGGGAGAGAGTAAAGTCAAAGTTGCTTTCCGTCTCCAGCTCTATTACTTGCTCTTCGAAAGCATCAAGAAGTACACCCAAACCTGTGACAAACTCAAATGGGTTTCCTTCCTGGGTCTCCTCTATAAGCTGTGGCTCGCCATCAGTTGTGTCATAGAGCTTGTATTGTGCATGAATATATTTGTTAGGTCTCATCTTTTATACTTTTAATATTAATAATAGGTGCAAAGATAGCCTTTTTTTCCCTTAATATAGCCTTTCAACTATTTTTTGTTATATTCCTACTTTTTGAACCCTTAGACTTGTCATCATTCTTGATTTGAATCAAAATATAAACTGTTTGCGAACACAATTTACTATTTCCCTTGTTTTGATACCTTAAACTTACTATCTTTGCATCGGTAATCAAGATTGATACCACAGGATAACAATTAATGAGAGCCTGTCAAAAAGATGAAGGACAGGCAGTAAAAAAGAAAGAAATGAAAAAGATTGTATTAACATTAGTAGCTATGCTGTCAATGACAGCAACTTTCGCAGCAAACGGTGACGGAAACAAAGAGAATGGTAAGAAGACTCCAGAGGTAACAGTTGCAAACATGGTGCAGAACTATGACATGACACTCAATTATTCCACACTGGGCTCTATATTGCAACTCAACGATTACCAGATGAACGCTGTAGAACTTATTCATAATAAGTTTGTCAATGAGGTAAAGTCAGTTGAGAATGCTGATGCTTCTGAGCGTCAGGATTTGGTTAAGGAAGCAGCTGGAAAGGAACTGAAGTATATGAGCTACGTGCTCAATAGCAAGCAGTATCAAAAGTTCTCAACCTTGTTGAACCTTACTTTGAACAACCGTGGATTGCTGAAATAAGCAAATACAATGCTAAACAAGCAAGTATAAAAATTTGAGAGAGACAATAGAGCGCAGGCTCCCTAGTGGAGTCTGCGCTTTTTCTATAATAATGATACACTCCTTTGAAGAGGAGTGCCTTGGTGTCTGCGAATTATCAATGTGTAGCAGATGAGGACTATTAAGAAAGACCATTAGATGCAATAAAGTCTTTCAGTTCAGAGCCATCATCTAATGATGGGGTGTAGCCTGTAAGTATGTGAAGCTTTTCTGAGCCAAAAATTGCGAGGAGATCCTTTGCTGTGTCGAGCACACAAACATTTCCTGCTAGTCCACAAAGATCTATTTGTCCTATTTTGAGGGCATTGATAAGCCTGATGATAACAGTAGCAGAGTCTGCATTCTGCATAATGGAATACTCCTCTTTGTCTACACGAGTGCCTTTATATAATAGGGTGTAGCCTCCGCGTGACAGATTGAGTGCATCTACCAGTGGTTGCCATATAGCAGCACCAACAGAGTGTTGCACACAATGTGAAGGCCATGGACCGCCTTTGCGGCTGAATGAGCAATGGTTATATGGATGCCAGTCAGATGTTACGATTCTCACCGTGTAGTCATCATTGTGTTCACTTACGTATTTAGATAGTTTGTCCATGGCTTCCGAAGCCCCAGGTACGGGCAAATTTCCTGTGATAAAGTCTATCTGTGGATCTACGATAAGTAGCATTTTTGTCATATCATAAAGCAATTAAATCTTTGTTTATCTAGCAAAAGTAAAGATCTTTTCCTTAAATGCCAAGCAATATCGAAAAAATATCGAATAGAAGAATAATGTGTTATTCGTTCCTTAATGAATAGTTATCAGAAGCAAAGTCACCTTTCAATCCATTAAGTGAATAATGATTATGAAAAGCTATTTGGTTATTTAGCAATAGAATTATGCCAAAATGCAGTTTTCAATTGGGTGGGAACTTAAATAATTGTATGTCCTTGCACCATATAATAAATAGTTGTACTTTTGAACCATTAAAACACTCCATTTATTGACCAAGTATACAACTTAAGAAATGAAGAAATCAGCTATCTTGTTACTTTTTCTGATGAGCCTATCCGTTAGCGCCCAGCGTCATCAATCTATTCGTACAATGCCTTTGGATTCTATTAGGCTCAGTGATCCTTTTATTCTTTCAGATACAGCAACGCAACGATATTACATGACAGGCACAGGGGGTCTGATGTGGAAAAGCAAAGACCTAAAAATGTGGACAGGCCCATTTAATGTTGTCGATATTGATTCTACTTCTTGGATGGGGCCTCGTCCGATGATTTGGGCGGCTGAGATCCATCCCTATAAAGGAAAATATTATTATTTTGCGACCTTTACTAACCAAGCCGTAAAAATCGATACAGTGCGTGGCAATGTAATAGAGCGCCGTGCATCCCAGGTTTTGGTTAGCGACTATCCTGACGGGCCTTATCGGCTTTTCGGCGATGCCACTTACCTGCCTGCAGACCGACCAACACTCGATGGTACTTTCTGGGTTGACCGTGATGACAAGCCATACATGATATATTGTGGTGAATGGCTTGCCAACTGGAACGGGACAATTGAGAAAATTCAACTGAAGGATGATCTTGGAGGCACTATTGGCAAGAGCGAAGTGCTTTTTCGCGCGTACGACTCGCCATGGAGCAAGGAAATGGAGAATGGCTCTGTCCACCCCAATAAGGTGACTGACGGTCCTTATCTATTCAGAACAAGGACCGGAAGACTTGGTATGATTTGGACTTCTTGGGTATTTGATGTTTATACTCAAGGCGTAGCATACTCAAAGAGTGGCACACTCGATGGACCTTGGATTCAAGAGTCACTGCCCATTACACCACCCAATTATGGTCACGGTATGATTTTTCGCGATTTCAATGGACGTTTCTTGTTGAGTGCACATAGTCATCAGAAGGTTGGTGGACGTACCATTCGCGTTCCTCATCTTTTCCTTGTGAACATTGATGGTGACCATCTCGTTGTATCTCCAAAACCGATACATTGAACGGTCAATCCCCAAGTCTTAACCAACAGGGTATGAAAACCTGTATCTATGCCTCAAATATTCGTAGCTACAAGACTACTCTTGGCTTTCTTGCTTTTTTCTTAGTTCCCAAAAAACAACGGATGCCGCAGCAGCAACATTAAGTGAGTCCACTCCATGAGCCATGGGTATGCGTACTACATAGTCTGTTTGAGCTATGGTTTCTTTGGGAAGTCCATCACCTTCAGTGCCCATCACAATAGCAAGGCGAGGCAATTTCTTTAGTCGTGGATCGTCTAACGAAATGGATTTTTTGGTAAGAGCAGTAGCTACTGTTTGAAAACCATAACTATGTAATTCACTGACAGGTTGGTCGAGCCATGTCCATGGTACAAGAAAGCCACTGCCCATGGATACTCGAATGGCACGTCGATTAAAAGGGTCGCAGGAGTTTCTGGTCACCAAGACCCCATCTACACCAAGTGCTGC
>DHOP01000026.1:49974-56474 GCA_002407775.1 Prevotella sp. UBA5387 | reverse complement strand
ACCCCATCTACACCAAGTGCTGCGGCCGATCTGAAGATGGCTCCGATATTTGTTGAGTCGACCACGCCATCGATGACAACAATTCGAGAAGCACCTTTGCACACTTCTTCTACAGATTTTAGACTAGGCCTCTGCATGGCACATAGCACCCCGCGAGTTAGCGTATAGCCAGTCAGTTGCGCCAACACTTCGCGGCTCCCAGTGTAGACCGGAATGTCCCCACACTGCTTTATGGTATCTGCGGCGTCACCATTGATGTGTCGCTCCTCACAAAGGAGAGCTTGAGGATGATATCCTTGCTCCAATGCCACATTAATTACCTTTGGGCTTTCCACTACTATAAGACCATCTTCTGGATAAAGACGGTTGCGTAGCTGGTGATCGGTAAGTCTACTGAAGACCTCTACGCCAGGATGATCAAGAGTTTTAATGTGGACGATTGGCATTGTTTTGTGCTAAAAGTTAAACTTTCTAGGTTATGCAAAGGTATAAAAAATAATACTTTTGCTTCAATTTCAATCTTCTTAAATGGTCAGATAATTTGCATTAGACAAAATTACTGAATTATAATTTGTAGAAGAATCTTGATTTGGTTTCATTTTACGGATTAAGTCCTAGTCACAGGGTTGTGTAAAAAATATCAGTCAATTAATCGTGAATAAGTATTGAGCTGTCAGGTGATTACAAGTAGTAGTGCGTATGATACTATGTTATCTATTTATGTTATTTTCTTTCAGATAATCAAGTCTGATTGCGAAAAAATAAGTAAGTTTGCATATCAATAGGGGTAGAATCACCCAATAAGCCTAAATAGAATAACCATAAACTAAACAGACAATAAACAAAAGGAAATCAATCATGAAGAAAACTTTTTTATGTATGGCAGCAACATGCATGTTAGGAACGGCTTTTGCTCAATCAGGACGTCCTGCGATTCCGGTAGATCAGACTATTGAGCGCAGCATTGACAATTGGATTTCTAAAATGACTCTCGATGAAAAGGTGGGTCAAATGCTCCAATTGGAGATCAATGCTTTTGGTAATACCGAAATGGTCAATGGCAAACCGGTATTCCATCTGGATGAGGCCAAACTCGACACCATTCTACAAAAGTACAAGGTTGGCTCTATCTTAAACGCTCCAGGTACTCGAGCTCAAACCGTTGCAGACTATCAAACCCTCATCAAGACAATACAGAAGAAGTCAATGAAATTCATTGGTATTCCATGTATCTATGGACTTGACAACAACCACGGCTCAACTTATGTGCAAGGTGGCACGCTATTTCCTCAGCCAATCAATATGGCCGCCTCATTTAACACAGAGTTAGTGAAAAACGGTGCTATCATTGATGCCTACGAGACACGTGCCGCTAATACACCTTGGGTTTTCAATCCGACAATCGACCTTGGTCGTGACCCTCGCTGGTCGCGCATCTGGGAGAGTTATGGAGAAGACGCCCTTGTAAATAGTCGTATGGTGAAGGCAGCTATTAGTGGTTATCAAGGGAGTGACCCTAACCATATGGGTAAATACAATGTGGCCACATCCGTGAAGCATTACTTTGCCTATGGCGCCCCATTCTCTGGCAAGGACCGCACGCCAGCTTATGTTGATCCTTCTATGCTTAGGGAGAAATACTTTGAGCCATTCAAGTGTGCGGCACAGGCTGGAGCATTGACTTTCATGGTTAACTCTGCCTCTATCAATGGCGTGCCCATGCATTGCAACTATGAGTATCTGACCAAATGGCTTAAGGAAGACCTTAACTGGGACGGTATGATTGTCTCGGACTGGGCAGATATAGTAAACCTTTACACTCGCGAACATGTAGCCAAAGACAAGAAAGATGCCATTTGCATGGCTATCAATGCTGGTATTGATATGAGCATGGACCCGTATAGTGTCGATTTTGCTGTTCTCTTGAAGGAATTGGTACAAGAGGGCCGTGTCAAGATGACTCGCATTGACGATGCCGTAAAACGCATCCTTAGACTGAAATATCGTCTTGGACTCTTTGACAAACCAAACACTGGAGGCAAGGATTATGCTCAGTTTGGTTCGGAGGAGTACGCTCAGACAGCGCTTAAAACAGCTGAAGAAACAGAGGTTTTGCTTAAGAACGAGGAAAATGTATTACCACTTGCAAAGGGCAAGCGCATTTTGCTCACTGGCCCGAATGCTAACTCTATGCGTTGCCTCAATGGAGGTTGGAGCTATACATGGCAGGGTTCGAAGGCTGCTGACTTGTCTGTGCAATACAATACGATCTATGAAGCCCTTTGCAATAAGTATGGACAAAACAACGTGATACTTGAGCAAGGCGTTACCTACAATGAGAATGGGGCCTATTGGCAGGAGCTAACACATGAGATTGATAAGGCCATAGCAGCTGCTCAAAACGCAGATGTCATTGTGGCTTGTATTGGAGAGAATAGCTATTGCGAAACTCCTGGTAATTTGACGGATCTTACCTTGTCCGTCAATCAACGTGATCTAGTCAAGGCACTTGCAAAAACAGGTAAGCCTATTGTTCTTGTCCTAAACGAGGGTAGGCCTCGCCTTATCTCAGACATCGAACCATTAGCCAAGGCCGTGGTCGACATTTTGTTGCCTGGCAATTATGGAGCAGATGCTTTGGCAAACCTTCTGAGTGGAGAGGCAAACTTTAGTGCAAAGATGCCTTACACCTATCCAAAGGAAATCAACTCACTTCTCACTTACGACTACAAGGTAAGCGAGCAGGTGGAGACTATGGCAGGAGCCTATGACTATGATGCAAGAGTTACCTTACAATGGCCTTTCGGCTATGGTTTGAGTTATAACACATATAAGTATTCTAACCTTAAGGTGGATCGAAAAGATTTCACCGCTGGAGATATGTTGACCGTTTCAGTTGACGTGAAGAATATGGGCAATCGTTTGGGTAAGGAGAGTGTGCTTCTTTATAGCAGTGATTTAGTAGCTTCTAGAGTACCAGATAGTCGTCGCCTTCGTGCATTTGATAAGGTTGAATTGCAACCAGGAGAGACCAAAACAGTGACTTTCACTTTGCCAGCTAAGAACCTCGCTTTTGTAGGAGCAGATGGAAAGTGGATTCTTGAGTCGGGAGAGTTTGTGCTTTCCGTAGGTGGCCAGACCCAAAAAGTGAACTGCTCCGAGACCCATAAGTGGGATACGCCAAACATTTAGGCCTAATCAGGGAATAATATAATTGAGAAATCGGAGGTTGAAATTATTGTTCAACCTCCGATTCTTTGTATTAGTGCGCACAAATCATCCGAATAAGATCTGATTTAGGCTTTTGCCATGTAATGGTTTTCATTCATAGCGCTTGTCTCTATCTGGGGCAGGGAGGGCAAATAGCTTGTGTCTGGGATGTAATGAGCAGCTCGCACTCATCTTATCATCTTTGTTTCCGAAGATGATAAGATGTTCAAAATCGCGTTTCCATAAAACATATTCTTTGGTATCACTGATGTTTGTTGATGATATCAGTGATGTTTACTTATGTTATCTCTGATGTTTACTGCCCTAAAACGATTGAGTTATCAAGCCTAATGAATCATCATGAAGCTTCAATTCGATGATCAAAGTATCCCTAGGAGCTTATGAATCAAATTGAATCACTCTGTGAATCAATTTGTTTTACCGCGTGTTTCAATTTGATTTACTGAGTGATTCAAATTGATTCACACTCCCATAACACAATAAAAGACACTCCAAAGAAATCTTACACTTTATCTAAGTGATTGAGAATAAAATCTCTACACTTCTCCATGAGCCATTTCGGGGTACTTGTTGCACCACAGATTCCAATGGTCTTGGCACCACGAAGCCAGTCGAAATTGATTTCTTCTGCACTTTCTATCTGGTAACTATTGGGATTGACGCGAAGACATTCCTTGAACAACACCTTGCCATTGGAGCTTTTGCGCCCACTGACAAATAGAATAAGGTAATGTTTGGAGGCAAACTCGGCTATGTGAGGCATGCGGTTAGCTACCTGTCTACAAATGGTGTCGAAACTTCGGAAGTTAGCCTTTTCAGAAATATGAGACTGAATATAGTCGATGATATGATGGAACTCATCGAGACTCTTGGTGGTTTGAGAATATAGATAAATGTTGTGATTGAAGTCCAGTTGCTTCACATCCTCCAAGTTCTCGACCACAATTGCTTTTGAATTGGTTTGCCCGACAAGGCCTAGCACCTCAGCATGCCCATTCTTTCCAAAGATGACTAATTGCCCATATGGATCACTATCAAACATTTGTTTGATACGCTTTTGTAAAGCAAGCACCACCGTACAAGTGGCATCGATTATCTCAATATTGTTTTGTCGGGCAATTTCGTAGGTCTCAGGAGGCTCGCCATGAGCACGCAATAAGACCTTTACATCGTGCAATTGCTTTAGTTGGTCATGGTTGATAGTGATGAGTCCGTTTTCATGCAGTCGGTTCACTTCCATGCTATTGTGCACAATATCGCCGAGACAATAGAGCGTTTTGCCCCTTGCCAGTTCCTCTTCGGCTTTCTTGATGGCCGTAGTGACACCAAAGCAAAATCCACTACCGCTATCTATTTCAATCTGAATGTCGTCCATTTGCTCAGACTTTATTATTTAATATTTATGTTGATGGTTACCTTTGTGTTCTCAGGGTCATTAGTAATCATCAGTATTCGGGGTTTCGAGCGTGCTCGATTTAGTAGTTCGGCAATAGCAGTCACCTTGAGACTGGCCGTCTTCCCTGGTTCAATCAAAGTTTTATTGAGAGACACTTCCAATCCCGCGGTGAACATCTGGAGTGATCTAATATTCAGAGGAGAAAGTCCTTCATTGGTGATCTTGATAGTCCCATTCTTCTTAGTCTTTCCATTGAAGCTACCCATTTCTAAGCTTAGCGTAGAGAAGCGGGCTTTTGGTGCGTTAACACGTTGGGTCTCTGTCATGTTTTCAAAGCCAGGGAGCAGAACCGTAGAAATTGTAATTTCTTTTTCGGGAGATACCTTGTCGCCAATGAACGAACCCAAATAGATGGATGTCTGTGTAAGTCCAAGGTCGCGTAAACGGTGTGAATCGAGGATGATGGTTGCTATGGCACTATGCCCAGGAGCAATGCGAGAGGGAGAAACTTCTGCTTTCAGATAATCGGGGAGGTGCATAAAGACAGGCTCTGCCGTCTCCGTGCCGTTATTCTTGATGTGGATTTTCTGAAAGGGGTTGTCGCCTCGGTTCACATCATCAAATACTATGTCGTTCACATCGATAGCAAGACTACCTAACTGGAATGGGTATTCGCCTTGGAAATCTGAAATTTGGGGTACCACAACGCCCTTAAGCGATAGCATCATCGGGTTGTCTCCAGCATTGCTATATATACCGATTTGCTTGTTAAAGTGCCCCATTTGCTTGGCGTCGTACGTAGTAGTGACCTTGAATCGCTCACCTGCCGGAATGGCTGTCTTAGGGTAGCTCACCGTTGTGCAACCGCAATCCGTGCGCACATCACTAATTATCAAGGGCCGTCCGCCACTATTGTTTAATACGAATTCTGCCGTAACTGGTTGCTTGAATACTACTTGACCACAGTCGATGGTGGTGTTTACTGTAGAGATCTCCTGTGCTTGTGCTCCTCCAACGGAGAGTGCAAGCAATAAAGAGACCATGTATCGATTTGTCATTCCTTATTGATATACTTGTGTCGTTATAATAATTGTAGTCTCTTATTTGCTCACAGAGAGAGTCTTAGCAGCCTCTCGGCCTGAGAACTCTGGACTATAAGCACATTGTGCGGTACATATTCCCGTGGTGTAATCGCCCTCGCGGTCTATATAATAGTCGGTCTCAACCACATGTTTGCCCTTGGCTAACTGGTCAAAATAATAATTGGTCACATTGTCTTGTGGGACACAATAGTATCCCCAATGATAACCACTAAGTTGTTGTGCGGGTTCCATGCAAGCGGCGCGCTTATCCTGAACCTGTACGAAGTCATAGTCACGGTCAGCCGTAATGGTGATGCGCACGCTTACCTTATCGCCTACATGAAGTTTGCTTGTCGCCTTACCATCGGTTGCAGAGACGATTTCGCGTTTCACATTGATGCCCGCGGATGTAGATTCTACATCTGTATTCTTTTGCCAGAATTGTGCATAGAGAGCACCCCAGGAAGTTCCTTCGCTGGTCTTTTCGGCAGAGAACGTGTTGGCGTTTGGCGTTTGCACAGATGTCTTCACATAGCCCATTCCCGTCGTAGCCTTTGGCAAATCCATAGGCTTGCCATCCAAACGTAATGTCGATGGCTCTCCACTATCAAGCTTGCTCATGTCTGCCTTGCCATCAGCTCCCGCTAGGAAAGCATAGACCGCGTCCACGGCGTTGATAGGTGTGTCCCATCCGGTAGTTCGTTTCTCTTGCAACAACCACCTTTGCATGTCTTCTATGGCTTGTCGATCATCTGTTCCAATGAGCTTCATAGCCTCAATGGCGGCCACCT
>DHOP01000026.1:0-49847 GCA_002407775.1 Prevotella sp. UBA5387 | reverse complement strand
ACTCAATGGCGGCCACCTGTGTAGGAATTCGATAATTTCTCCAGCTATAATAGGCGCGGCGAGTATCAAAATATCGTCCCATCTCTTCTTTGTAAACAGAGTATTCGTTGATGCTCTTCAAGTATTCCTTGGCACGTTGAGTCTTGCCATATTGAGCAAGGATCACGGCTGCACCAGCCTTTCCATAGATGGTCAACTCTGTTGGCATCTTCTCCAATAGATTTACAAGATAGTTGGCATCGTTTGTTGCTTTACGTCCTACCAATGCGCTGGCATAGAGGTAATGACAAGCCATCTCGCTTGGGGTGAGGTCTTTCTGACCTTTGTTCTCAAGTTTCTTCAGTTCCTTAATCTCTTCGGCAAACTTGCGATCAAGATAAGAAAAAGCATTGTTCATCATGCCAGAGGTCTTCGATGGCAGATTGCTCATCACTTGAAGTCTTGACAATATCTCGACCACGGCAACGGTCATGTATGTGCTTCCGTGCATTCCTGGCCACCAAGAGAACGACCCATCGCCGTTCTGGAGGTCACTTAGTTTTTGTGTGAAGTTATTGATGCGATAGTCGATGGTTGATGGATTGAGGAATGTAGCAAGTTGTTGCTTTTGCGAGGTTTCATTTTCCGCATCGGCAACCCATGGTGTTTCCGAGAGCACGAGGCTCTTCAGATCCTCATTCTTCTGAAGGCTACTCATCAGGGAAGTCTCCTTGCCACTCTCTTGTTGCCAGAGGTTGATGGTCTGTGCAATCTTTGGCGAAGAGGTGATGAGCTGTTGCCCTAAGGTGTTGGCATAGATGGCAGCAGCCAAGGATATGGCATTCTTCTCAAATGGATTGGCAATGGAGGGTAACGCCTGTATCATGAGCCATGCGGGATGATTCGTATACTCAATGGTCAACTTATTGGTCGGAGCAGCCGAAGGGAAGAGCTTGTTGAGGTTGATGGTCTTTGTGCCGGCACCATTTTGTGAGAACGGCACCGTAGTGGTAATGAACTCGCGATTTGGAAGTAGTGGCAAATAGTGCTGTTCACCATCGCTAAAGCCATTGCCCTCTGCCATGACACGAGCGATGAAGAGCGTAGTACCCTTGGCATTGACCGCTAATTGGTCTGCGTCAATATCGAAGGCTACGCTTGTGGTCTTGTCTTTGTCCAATACAAACGATTTCGTCCATTCAGAGATGACGGCCTCGGTCTCGGGATTGAGCAGCTGAAGGCGAGCCGTTCCGTTCACTCGTCGCTCAGAGGTGTTGGAGATGCGAGCACTCACCTGCGCTTTGTCGCCCATGCGAATGAAGCGGGGTAGGTTGGGTTGCACCATCACGTCCTTCTTTGCCACGGCATCGGCAGTGATCATGCCATAGTTGATTTGCTCGTCGTGAGCCAAGCCCATGAAGCGCCAAGTGGTAACACTCTCGGGCAGGGTAAAGCGTATCGACACGTTGCCTTCGGCGTCGGTATTAAGTGCGGGATAGAAGAAGGCGGTCTCATTGAGATTTTCTCTCACCTGCACATCTTTGCTCTGGCTATCGTTTTCGTTAGGAACAGCTGGCTTGGGAATATTGCCAACCATATCGGATGCTGCCTGTGCGGATTCCACATTGGCAATGCCACCTATTGATTTAGATTTTACGGAGAGGGCTTCCATTTTTGTTCCCCTGACCCTGGTATTTGTGACGACAGCTTCATTTAGAGTATAAAAAACCCTAGGTTCAACGAAGCGGAACATGGATTCATCAAAGTGGGTGAAGTCAGGGTCGCGTTCTGGGAGTGCCCTGAAGTTCTGGAAGCCGTACAACCCAACCGCCTCATCACTGCCTCCATTCCAAGAGGTATTTGGCAATGACAAGTAATAATCGTTTGAGAAAGTCCACTGGTGTGGACGGAGTTGGTCGAGGCTCTTGTCATAGAGTGTGGATAGAAGTTGCGCTTTGGCAGGCTTGCCATCAGGCGAAAGCACCTGTAGTGTCCATGTCTCTTTCTGACCTGGAGTCAACCTGTCCCGAAAAGTCTTCCATGAGAGTTTCAGCTGATTGTCGGGCACAGGTCGTTTCAATTGCACGCTATGGTGATAGAGAATGCCTTTCTTTACCCATGCCATATTGATGGTGATGCCGTCTCCATAGGACTCCTTATAAGTAAAACGCTCGGTATGCACCTCATTGTTGAGCACACGGCTGTCCTCTTCCAACTTTTGGTTACCACCATAGATAGAATAGTACACGTGAACATCCTCGTCAGAGCTACCTACTTGCAAGTAAATGGGTTTACCGTCATTGGGAAACTGATCATTGGAGAGATAGAACCAATCGGGAGTTAGTACGGCCGGATGCTTGTCGGAAATGGCAAACAACACGAATTCTTGCTTCAATGTATCGTTTTCGCAAATAGCTTCAAGCTGATGCAAGCCAGAATTGAATTTTTGTTTGATGGATATAGGCTCATTGGCCGGTGCCGTTTTCCATTCTCCATCATCAAAACGATAGCTTACTTGGCCATCAATCTCCTTGCCCAAAACATTCTTTAGGGTCAAGGTGAACGTGCGAAGACTATCTCGTAGCTGCTTGGAAGGGATGTCGGTGGTGAGGAATGACGAGCGATTGCTCAAAGGCAGAGAGGTCTCTCCCTCGTGCGTCTCGCCGGCAAGGTCTGTGACCTTGGCCTTGACAACCATATTATATAATAGTGGTCTGTCCATCGCCATGTCCTCGGGGAACACCATGGGTACTTTCACCATAAATGAACCATCATCCGAGGTCAGTGTGGTGTCGGAGAGTAGTTCGGTGGACTCGCCCCTATTGACCCAATGCCACCACCAATTTTGACGTCGTTCTATGGTGTATTCCACCTTCGCCCCTTGTACCGGTACACCTGCAAAACTTTTGGCTATTCCTCGCACCTGCACCGTGTCGCCGGCATGGTAAGCCTCTTTGTAGGGGTCAAATGTGATTTGGAAAGTGGGCCGTTTGTATTGTTCGACACTGATAGAAGCATATCCTTGAGCCTTGTCAGCGCTGGCAATGATGGAGAATCGTCCCGTCAAGCCCTGTTGAGGCAAGGTGAAATCTACCGCCGCCGTACCATAAATGTCGGTAAAGACGTTCTTGGTGGCAACCTCCTTGCCATTGGCATCCCGCAACGTAAACTTGACTTGGCCATACGCATTGGCCACGGATTTCAAATTACGGTTGTCCTTATGATAGTATATGGCACTCACTTGCACTTGTTGCCCAGGACGATAGATGGAACGATCGGTAAACAAATCTAATTGTTCACTTACATTGTCGTTTTTCCAATAGGAATAATAGCCATTGATATGGAACACTCCAGAGGCTTTATCGTCATCGGTATAGGCATATATATAACTAGGCTCTCGCTTGTCAAAGCGATAGTTTGCCTCGCCATTCTTATTGGTTTTCAAATCAGCATCCTTGGTGAATGCGCCATCGCCTTGACTTGTCGAAAGCTCAATGTTGGCGCCAGGCACGGGTGCCCCTGTCGTGGCGTTCACCACTACGAGCCTTAGGTTCTGGTCGGGTTGTTGCTCCGTCATCACAAAGAGGTTGCTCACACGTAGCAGAGCACGTTGCGGGGCGATGTCACGATTGTCGGTTGTGGCCTCCACAAGGTAAACACCAATGGGCAGCCCTTCCAAAGTGATGGAATCGGAATTCTCCTTCCATGCTGGTTGTCCGATGTAGCGACGTGAGATGGTCTGCACGGCACCAGGGAAAATGAGGCGTTGCAATTTGGCGTAGTCTTGGTCATCGGTCGGGTCGAGTCTCGTATCGCCGTTGACATTCAAACGATATACATTCACGAGTAGTTCGTTGATGTTGCGAATGGAGTTCACACGCACGAGACGCTCCGCATTGGGCAACAACATCATGTCGCCGATATTGATGTTGAACGAGGGCTGTTGCAAGTCGCTAAGGGCATTGCGCAAGACATTCATATGAGGCCATTCACCCCATCGAGCCAATGCATAGTTGATGTAGTTCACACGGTCTTCCGCCGTGATATTGTCACATTGGGAGAGGAAATTGTAATGTTCGATGGCCAATTCTCCGGCCTCTCGCAGGTCGCCATACACATTGATGAGAGAGTCGACGGACTGGAGGTATTTTGATTTCTTGGCGTTTTGAGTGAAGTCTTTTCGTTCACTGGTCAGAAGAAAATAGGCACTTAAGCAAGCCGCCGCACGGTTACCGTTCTTGGTATAGTAGTCATGCATGATGCCATAGTGTTTGGACTCGATGCCCAACACATGCAATAGGTCATCATAGAACACCTTGCTATCGATACCATTGAGCAAGGCCGGCTCATAGGCGTTGTCTTTTTGTTTGGCCAATAGGTCCGGATTCTTCATCGCACGGTCAAACCATGCTTTGCTCTCCGTTTCCTTATCGGTCATGTTTTCGTATATTTTCCCAAGGGCGCAAGCATAGATGGCCTCAAGCACCGGGTCTTTGGCACTCTCAGCAAGTTTGGTGATATGCTCCACACTTGCGTCCATAGAATCAGGCGAAATCTGTGTCTGAACCGCCGCTTGTAGGAGTTCGGCCTTGAGAAGATGGCCATATTGCTTTTCGGTCTGGGCTTTATCGATAATCCTCCCAAGCCATTCTATTTGAGTCTTGGGCAAATCTTTTGACTCGGCATCGGCCACACGCTTCCATAAGGAAGAATAAGTCTGCCCAAAAACAGATAGTGGCAATAACATCATAGCCATCAGATAAACGAGCTTTTTCATGTCAAAGTTATATTTTGATATATTGCAAAGATAGGGTTTTAAAATGAAAGATATGAACCATTATGGCATGTTTTATCTTTTTTTCAATGCAAACTCTAACGCTATGGGTATGGTATAGGCAAGCCAATGCTATCCTTTCACAATGAGAAAGGATAGCGACAACGACATAGTCATGCCCTAACCAAGTCGCCGATAGATAGCTTTTATGTGGTAAGAAGAATGATAAAGAAATGTCCGCGCCCTAAATTACAACTCCTTTAGCATCTCCACGAGCTTACGGTCCGCATCGGCCCAATTGAGCGAAGGCATCTCCTCCAAGGTGAGCCAGCGTGCATCGAGATGCTCCAAGAGCGTGAAGTCGCCATCACCAGGCTTGCAAAGGTAGGCCGTCAACGAGATGGTGAAGTCGGGATAATCGTGAACCACCGTGCCGAGTTTTCGCCCCACATAGATGTCCCAATACATCTCTTCCTTGATTTCACGAAGCAAGGTTTGATAGTCGCATTCGCCCTCTTCAACCTTGCCGCCTGGAAACTCCCAACGCTCAGAGTTATATGCCTCATGGGAGCGGCAACGTTGCACGCACAAGTACTTCCCATCGCGCTTTATCACGGCTGCTACAACATTAATCTTATCCATAATTTGTCTGATTTTATGGCGAATATACGAATATAATCCATATCTTTCCAAGAGATTGTTCATTTTTTATTATTTTTGCACAAACATCTAACGGGTTTTTAGCCCATAATAATGATTGAAACATGATTATTGGAATAGACGTTGGTATCAGCACAACGAAAATAGTAGGGATAAACGAAGATGGCAAAGTCGTTTCTCCGATACGTATCAAGGCCACTGACCCCGTGACTTCATTGTATGGTGCCTTCGGTAAGTTTCTTTATGATAACCACATCACATTGAACGACATCGAGCAAGTGATGATAACAGGTGTCGGCGCCGCATATATCGACTCGCCTATCTATGGATTGCCCACCGACAAGGCCGAGGAATTTATATCCGATGGTCTTGGCGCCCGTTATGAGACCGACCTCAACCGTATGCTCGTGGTCTCGATGGGTACTGGTACAAGTATTGTTCAATGCGACGGTGACAATATCCGCCATGTCGGTGGCATCGGACTTGGTGGTGGCACGCTCATGGGGCTGAGTCGCATCATGCTGAAGACCGACGATGTGAAGCAAATAGTCACCCTTGCCATGGATGGAGACATCTCCAATGTCGACGTGCTCATTGGCGACATCAGTCCAAACCCATTGCCCAACCTCCCTAAGACCGCCACGGCGTCTCTCTTTGGCAATGCACGTGCCAACACCTCTCGTGAGGATATCGCACTTGGTATCATTACCACGGTCCTTCAGACCATTGGGTCGAGTTGTATTCTTGCATCGCTCAGCTCAGGTATACGCGAGTATGTGCTCATTGGCAACCTTACTTTGTTGCCTCAATGCAAGGAGGTTTTCCCTGCCATGGAGAAGCTCTACCATGTTAAATTCATCATCCCGAAGTACTCGGAGTTTTGTACCGCCATTGGGGCGGCATTGAGTTATAAGAGAAAATAACTCTGACTTCTTTGTAATAAGAGAATGGCCAGGAGTGACAAGTGATCACTCCTGGGCTTTATATAAAAGGAGGGAAACCTCCTATAATTTGTTATACATCACTCATACGGCTTAGTTGATAAGCCGGGTGAATTATCCATAAATACACAATCATGATCAAACAAACACTAAATCTCATGTTGCTTTCCCTGCTTTTGCCGACGGCGATGCAGGCACAAGGTACCCTGACCGACTTTCAACGGGCCTATGGGCTCTATGACAAGTTTCAACAAAAGAATGTGGAGCATTGGGCACACGATGTTCAATGGAAGGACTCGGCGACATTGACCTACTACCGTGATGCACCAGGCGGGAAGCAGTATGTCGCCTATCACATGACCAATGGCCAGTCTCAGACCTTCGACTCGGAGAAGGCTCTGAACGAAGCCATGGGCTTTGACAAGGAGGGGAGGCAACGTGAGCGCTATCAGCGCGAAGATAGCCCCTTCCGTAGGACGGAACGCCATTGGATGGAGACCGATGACGAGCAGGAGCAAAGCGTGGTAAAGTCGCCCGATGGCAAGCTTGACGCTTGGATCGAAGGATATAATGTGATGGTTCATGAGGTAGGCAAGCCCTATTCGGAAAAGCGTGCGCTAACACAAGATGGTACCATAGGACGATACTATAGTAGCAATCTCCTTTGGAGCCCCGACTCCAAGCGCATCATGGTGTGCAAGCGCAACAAGGTGGAGAAGCGCTATGACTACTATGTGGAATCTTCTCCAAAAGACCAACTCCAACCCATCTTACACAAGCAAGAATATGCCAAACCGGGCGATGAACTTCCACAACATTGGCCTGCCATCATTGATGTAGTGTCGGGCAAAGCCGTTGAGGCTAATCCATCTGCCATCGTCAATCAGTATTCGCTCGGTGAATTCCGTTGGGACGAACAATCCAAGGAAGTCACCATGGAATACAACAAGCGTGGCCATCAACTCTATCAGCTCCTCGCCATGGATGCCTCAACGGGACATTTGCGTACCATTGTGGAAGAAAAGTCAAACACCTTTGTGAACTATCCGAGGCTTTGGAGACAATTTATCAAGAAGGGCACGCAATTGCTTTGGACTTCCGAGCGCGACAATTGGAATCATATCTATCTTTATAATGTAACTCCATTGGTCAAACGTGGGAAGTCGGTGGTACAACCTCCCCTCCAGATTACCAAGGGCGATTGGTTCGTGAGGGGCATCAAATACGTGGACGAGAAGAATGGAGTGATCTACTTCTCGGCAAGTGGTGTGAACAAGCAAGAGGATCCTTACCTCATGCACGACTATCGTATTGGCCTCGATGGGAAGAACATGGTGTGTCTGACACCGGAGGAAGGCAATCATTTGACGGTCTATTCTCCCGACTATCGCTATCTGGTCGATACCTATAGCATGGTCGATAAGGCACCTGTGACCGTAGTTCGTAGTTGTGGTGATGGCAAAATCATCAAGACGTTGGAGTGCGCGGACATCTCCAAACTCACGGATAATGGTTGGGTTGCTCCCGAGGTCTTTAAGGCAAAGGGTCGCGATGGCAAGACGGACATGTGGGGTATCATCCAACGTCCTACCAACTTCGACCCCACGAAGAAATATCCCGTCATCGAGTACATCTATTCTGGTCCCGGCGATGCCTATACGCCAAAGAACTTCATCTCGTACAATTGGAACACCATGGGGCTTGCCGAACTTGGCTTTATCGTCGTGCAACTTGACGCGATGGGCACGAGTTATAGAGGGAAGGCTTTCGAAGAGATATGCTACAAGAACCTTCAAGATGCTGGATTCCCCGACCGGGAGCTTTGGATCAAGGCCGCCTCCACCAAGTATCCCTACATGGATGCAACCAACGTGGGCATCTTTGGCGCCTCGGCCGGTGGACAAGAGTCCACCACGGCGGTGCTCCTCCATGGCGATTTCTATAAGGCTGCCTATAGCTCTTGTGGGTGTCATGATAACCGAATGGACAAGATTTGGTGGAATGAGCAATGGATGGGATGGCCCGTGGACTCCAGCTATGTGCGTTCGAGCAATGTCTATAATGCGCCCAAGCTCAATTGCCCATTGATGCTCGTCGTGGGAGAGCTTGATGACAACGTCGATCCCTCAAGCACCATGCAGGTGGCGGACGCCTTGATCAAGGCTGGTAAGGATTTCGAACTGGTTGTCTTGCCGGGTGTTCATCACACCATGGGAGAGACCTTCGGCGAACATAAGCGCTATGATTTCTTTGTCAAAAACCTACTCCATGTCACCCCGCCGGCTTGGCAAGACGTGAAAAAGAAGTAGGTGCATAAAGATTTATCTATGATATAGTTGCGAGAGGGTGGCCCATTTAGAGCCATCCTTTCTTTATTAATGTATGTTAATGTTTTGTTAAATCTATGCTAAAATGGCTTGATTATACCTAATTTTGCAACCCGGAGATAACAAAATTGTGGTTTGTTCATGTGAATAAACTGTTCATTTATTGAAAACTAAATCAATAATAGGTATGAGCGAGAAAGAAGAAATTGATGCGTTTCAGGTAGTACATCATCCTTTCACCACCAAGGAAGCCATAGACGAGGCCAAGCGTTGCTTGAATTGCAAGGTGCCTTTGTGTCGTAAGGGATGCCCCATCAGCAACAATATCCCGGACTTTATCCATCAGTTGTCCAAGGGCAATATTGGCGATGCCATGAAAATCATCAACGAGACCTCCAATCTTCCGGCCATCTGTGGACGTGTGTGTCCTCATGAGAAGCAATGCCAAGGCCATTGCGTCCTGAACAAGAAAGACAACCCCATTCAGATTGGACGACTCGAGGCGTTCATCGCCGACTTCGACACGGAGATGCGACTCAATCGTGAGAAGATACCCTTGAAGACGCGCGGTAACATCGCGGTCATCGGTTCGGGTCCCGCCGGACTGACGGTGGCCGGTGACTTGGCTCGTCAGGGTTTCTCCGTGACTATTCTCGAAGGTCAGGAAGAACCGGGTGGCGTACTGATGTATGGTATTCCCGAATATCGTCTCCCTAATAATGTAGTTAAGGCTGAAATCAATAAGATAGCGGAGCTTGGCGTTACCTTTGTCACCAATACCATGGTTGGAGAGAATGGCGTCAACGTCGACTCCTTGTTTGCTCATGGCTTTGATGCCATCTTCATGGGAACGGGTACGGCCGTGCCTCAGAACATGGACTCCGTGCCGGGCGCCAAACTTCATGGCGTCAACCAATCCACCTATCTTTTGCATCAGGTCACGGCCTACAATGACGGTGCCATCGATCGCAAGATGGTACCATTGCGTGAGGGCAACCGCGTAGGTGTGATAGGTGGTGGTAACGTGGCTATGGATACCGCCCGCACGGCTATCCGACTTGGTGCAGATGTCACCGTGATCTATCGTCGCAAGGAGGAGGAGATGCCCGCCATCAGGCGTGAATATGAAGAGGCATTGAAAGAGGGCGTGAAGTTCTGGTGGGAATCGAGCGTCACCGAATTCATTGAGGGCTCACATAGACGTCTGGGAAGCGTCAACATTCATACCGAATCGGGTGACCGCATCGAACCCTTCGACCGCATCTTTCTCGCCATCGGTTCGCGTCCAGCCAATCGCATCGTTTCGACGACCGAAGGCATAGAAGTCGACGAGAAGGGCTATGTGAAGATACATGAGCGTCCTTACGGCATGACCACCCGTAGGGGAGTGTTTGCCGGTGGTGATGTGGTACATAGACCGCAGACCGTGGTCATGGCCATGAAAGCTGCCAAGGAGGTAGCACAGGGCATCGCACAATATGTAGATGCCGTGAGACTTCTCGATTTTATTGATAAAGGAGAGTAGTCAGGTCGCAAACGATCACTATCATAGTATTAATGCCATATCAGACCTTATTATTGGTCTGGTATGGCATTTCAACATAAAGAGAAATAAGCGGTTTAGAGCACCATGTGCCTTTGTTTTAATTACCCTACCCGTGGATAGGATTTATTCTATGATTTCTATATCATATTGATTCAAAAGACCGAGTACTCCCGGATAGGAAAACTTGGCCTTTTTGACACGGTTTGTTTCGGGATTGATCGAATAATGATAAGAGGTGGTGAGGTCGGCTTTATCAAGAACAGTGTGCTCAAATACCGCTCCGCTTAGATTGCAATTATCAAAAACTGAACCCGTCAAATTACTTTCCGAGAAATCAACCTCAACCAATTGTGAATTTCTAAAAAGGGTATTTCTTATGCTGGTCTTGAAAAACGAGGAATAATTTAAGATGCAATTCTCAAAAGTAAAGGCAAGTCCGAATGCGTTGCAATCGTCGAAACGCAGACCTAACATCTTGCAATTCTTAAACGTGACATTTCTCAAGGCCGTCTTTGCTAGTCTTATCATGCTCAAATTGCAATCGGTAAACTCACAATCGGTGAATTGTGCACCGGAAAAGTCTTGATTGGACAGATCGCCATTAAGAAATGAGCAATTATCAAATTCGACACCCTTTAGGATAACATCCTGGATGGTTGTTTTGTCGAATATAGCGTCTTCAAAAAACGATTCTGCCATGTGTTAGTTTCAATTTCTACTTGTAAATTCTTAAATGGAGTTAGCGCATCAAATTAAAGGGACTTTTGGGGTGATGTCTCCTTTAGCCGCATGATTTCTAACCCTTTTCTTTGTTTGACTTTCCTGACCATTCATCAATTTTCAACCGCAATATTCCGGTGCGATGCAATGTTTTTTCGGCATGTCTCAAGCCCATCACTTTATCGTCTGGGGCATATTTGTCCAATAGCATTTCAAGCGCTCTCATGCGTTCTACATCATCCGAGACAAGTTCGATAGTGCCCTTTAGAACAATGCTTTGATATTTGGTGGTAAAGTTGGAAGGAACAATCCGAGTATGCCCAACCACACAAAAAGAGACATCCTTATGCCTGGCAATCGCTCTCAATTTATGACCCTCTGGTGCACCATGAAAATAGATGCAATCCTCTTCATCCCACACATAACTGATGGGAATGCCGTAGGGTTTATCATCATCCGAGATCATGGACAGATAGCCGTATTCCCCATTTCTGAGTAAGGTCTTGCTTTCTTCTTCCGATAATATTCGGTCTTGCCTGCGTAAGGTTGAGTTATCAAACTTCATAGAATTTGTCATTTAAAACGTCTGTGTATTATTATCTTTTCCTCCACATGGTCACCTCCAACCTTCGGAGTTCTTTGATGCGTGAGGTTTTCGGTTGTACCAAGGTCAAGTCTTGTGGGTCGCGGAGGCTCTCGAAGTTCTCCAAGAGGACTCTGGTCAAGGCATCCAAACCAGTAACGGGCTCACCATCTTTCTTATAGCCACCCAACCAATATTTGTGCGGCGTTTCCCTTACGTCCCATTTGTAATCGGTAGCCATTATTAGGATGGCATTGGGATTCATTCGGTCGGCTATCGAACGCAGGAATGCACGCGGATGCACCACTTTGTTGAGGATGTCGGGCATGATCACCACGTCGTAGCCCGTGAAGATAGGTTTGATGTTGTTGATGTCCGCTTGCATGAAAGTGATGTTTTTCGCCCCTTTGCCCAAACCAAAGTCCTTGAGCACCACCTCACGGTAATGGACCAAATCGTTCTCGTCTTCCATCACATAGCGCATGCCCCCTTGGTCTTGCAACTGGATGGCCATGCGAAGCATACGAGCCGTGAAGTCGAGCGCGGTGATGTGGTTATAGTCCGTTGCCAACTCAAAGGCTAAACGACCCGTATCAGTGTTCAGGTCAAGGATTTTAGCATCAGGCTTGTTGCCCACGAGCTCTTTCACCAATGCACCCAAGTCCTTTGCGAAGTTAGGCGTCACGCCGAAGGCATCGCCCCAGTCCTTCTCGCATGCCAACGCCACCTCGACATCGGTCTCGTAGTCGTTGCGCTGAATGACGAGCGGTTGGTCCGATTGCACATAGCGGAAACCGGCATGTTGGTAGAAGTGCCGACGGAAGGCATAGCGCGCGTGCAAGGTCGCTTCGTTGCCCGTAGAGATCCACGAGCCACCCTTGATGAGATTGTGCTTACCATCGAATGTCGGCGTGGAGAAATCGTCGTAAGCCGGATGCACCCTGAAGCCATTGAATCCCGTGATCGGTGTCTCGGTCCATTGCCACACGTTGCCGATGACATCGAAGAATGGCCCGTGCTGATATTTATCCACTGGGGTAGGAGAGGTATAGTGAGCCAGATTGATGTTCGCCGGCGTCTCGTTCCAATCCATCATATCTCGTAGCCCCGACGCCTCATGGATCAAATACCATTCGGCCTCGGTAGGCAGGCGGTAGGCCTTGCCCGACTTCTTGGTCTTCCAATTGCAAAACGCCTTGGCTTCGAGGTCATTCACTTCCACCGGCCAATTCCATGGCATGTCTATCTCCTCGGCCACCAACCGCAGACGATAGGTGTCGCCGACCTTGCGCCAGAACAAGGGCATCTCGGCTTGCTTGAAGCAGCGCCAGTTCCATCCTTCCGCCGTCCAATAGCTTTCGGTGACATAGCCCTTATCCTCTATAAAGTCGAGGAACTCCCGATTGGAAGTGAGATACTTGGCTGCCTTGAAGTCGCCGACCTCTTCAGAATATGAACCGTATTCATTGTCCCATCCATAATAGGGATGATCCATCGGTTTGCCTAAGACCATCGTCTTGCCCTCTACCTCGACCAATTCGTTCTGAGGGGCGAGGCCCGTCTCGGTGCATCTCTCGCCAAATCTCCCCGCCACCACTTCGTCCAAAGGTAATTGGCGGATCAAGACGGACGATGTCTCGATATGGATGCGTTGGTGCTCGATGCCCATCATGATAATCCATAGCGGACTCTCCCACGTGATAGGCATTTCGAGCGGAGCGGCATCGATGACATTCAGCACCACGCGTTTCACCTCCTTGCGAAAATGGCGTGTCTCCGCCACCGTCGGCCAATCATAATGGTTGTTGTTCAGGTCGTCCCAACTCATCTCATCTACGCCGATGGCAAAGATGGATTCCAGGGCTGGGTTCACACGTTGGGCCACCAACTTGGTCAGTACCAGCTTGTTGATATAGAAAGCCGCCGTATGTCCCAAATAGAAAAGGATGATGTGACGTAGTGGGTCACCACGGTGATAGAATATCTCGTCCGATTTGAGTTGCGTATACAATCGGTCGTCTATCTCCCAAGTCATCAGGAAATAGTCGCGAATCTCACGCCTTTTGTCCTCGGGACTTCCCGAGCGTAGATCTATTGTCTTGGCCTCCATTGTTTGCATACGATGGTCTATTATATTTTGGGAGTTTCTTTCTTTATTCTTCTGATTGCAAAGATAATGAATTTATGAAAATAATAGGTGCCGAGTACCTTAATGAAACGGAATTGATGAAAAGATGAAAATGTTAAAGGCGTAGTCAATTACAAGTGTCTATCAACGCGAAGCCCTTGTAAAGCATACATTAGCATAATCCACGTGAAAAAGAGCGAGGGGATTTTGTATAGAACAAGGGCTGTTTTATCTCTCACGCAGATTGCGCAGATAACGCAGATTTACCATGCGGGGAAAAATGATGAAAAGATTAAAACATGAAAGGATGAAAATATTAAAAGACGGTTCGACGTAGGCAATCGCAAAAGGCTATCAACGCGAAGCCGTTTGCAAGGCAAACATCCGTGCAATCCGCGAGATCTGCGTGCAAAAAAAGAGCTTTCGCACTTGGCAAGCACCTTGATGAGGCATGAAACAATGTGATAAAATTTATTTGACTATGTAGATCTTCGTTCCCTCTTTCGTCATTTCACTTTTTCCGAAATGTATTTCTCCGCACTTTCAATGCCCCCTCTAAAAACAATGTTGCCATTTGGATCAAGAATAAGCACCGTAGGATAGCCAACAATCCCCATCTTAGTCAATAAGCTATCTTTTATATTCACTCGTAGGACTGGTAAAGAATAGCCCAACTGTTTCAAATGTGTAAAGGCATATTGTTCCGTATCGCTATCCACTTTGGCGTTAATGGAATAGAAGACAATGTCCGTATCTTTCTTCAATTGATCGTAAAGCGTCTGTGTCTTGGGCATCTCACTAAAACATACCCCGCATTGGGAATACCAGAAATCCATGACCACATATTTACCTCCCATGTCAGCCAACGAGATGGAGTCGCCTGCCTCGTTGGTGAATTTTAAGTTTGAAGCTGGATAGGTATCTATCTTGCCCGTATATGTTCCATAACTTAGTTTGTGAATCCACATGTCATATCCTTTAAAATGCAAGAACAAGCAGCTAAATGTCGATAAGGCGGCAATAATAATCTTGAAATGCTTTTTGGAAATATAGTAGAGAAACCCCATCAGAATTCCGAAAAGGTGGAACAATGTATCGGGAAGAGAAACCAGCGAACTTTCAAATTCAAGAATATGCAAGGGCAATCTTAATACTGAGCACCCCATTAATGCTACAAGCAATATGATAGCTGGCCTTAAGCTATTGCGATACTTATGTAGTACGATAATCATAAACACAAAGTACAAGGCAAAAGTCACTACGGAACAAATTGAGAAATCCATTGCTCGCAATGGCGTCGTGATCAGCTCGATGGCCAAAGAAAGGAAGAAGATCATAATCATATTTTTGGATCTCTCTCTCTTCCGTGTTTTATACAAGATGATTATTAAAGCCATTAAAACTATCGCAGCTATAATAGCTATTGTTAGTTTGTTCATTTTATTGTAATTATTAATTTAACTTCGGCTTGACGAACGGTGTGTCTTTGATGATTTGGTATAGCGAGTTGTTTGTAACATTAAAGTGCTTAAATACAAATTGTTACAAATAATCTTTCACTAGGTTTGTCGAATACAAAGTTATAGCTATTTTCCTTATGATAGATGTTTCTTTTCAACTTTTTTTGATGCCATGATGACAAATTATGCGACCCTTCGCTCATCTTTTCATCATCTCCGTTTCGTTAAGGTGCTTGCCAAGTGCGAAAGCTCTTTTTTTGCACGCAGATCTCGCGGATTGCACGGATGTTTGCCTTGCAAACGGCTTCGCGTTGATAGCCTTTTGCGATTGCCTACGTCGAACCGTCTTTTAATATTTTCATCCTTTCATGTTTTAATCTTTTCATCATTTTTCCCCGCATGGTAAATCTGCGTTATCTGCGCAATCTGTGTGAGAGATAAACACCCCTTGCTCCACTCGCAACACCGTCCGCTCATTTTGCACGCAGATTTCGCAGATTTCGCAGATGTTCGCGTTGCGAACGGCTTCGCGTTGATAGTGTTGCGGACATACACGGGGTATGTCCCTACATTGTTTGGGTAGAAGGATATGAATATGAAATGATGAAAAGGGTATTGGGAAAAATAACAGATAACAAATTACGGATAACAATAAGGTGGTAGTTTATTATATGATGAAAAGATGAAATAATGAATAGATTAGGAGGATGGTTCATGTTTGATAATAATTACGTTAAGCCCATAAAAAATTTCAATTATTATTTTGCTATTTATAATCTTGTTCGTAATTTTGCGAACAATAATAATGCATATGAAGATAAACCCGGAACATATCGACAAGATGACGCTCTTTGCCAAGGCAATGGGACATCCTACCCGCATGGAGATTCTTGCCTTCCTTTTGGAGCAGGACACTTGTTACTTCGGCGATATTCATGAGGTCTTTCCGAATGCCAAAGCGACGATTTCGCAACATCTTAAGGAACTCAAGAACGCGGGTTTGATTCAGGGTGAGATCGAGGGGCCTAAGGTGAAATATTGCATCAACAAAGAGAATTGGGAATTAGCTCGATTATTGTTTGATGAGTTCTTTAGTCTGAAGCCAAAGAGCAAGTGTTGTCATTAATTTTTTTATATCTATCGTTCGGTAATTTACGAATAATCAATAAATAACAAATAATATCAATCTTATGGAAATCAAGGTTCTAGGAACGGGATGTGCCAAATGCAAGGCACTTGAAAAGTTGACTCGTGAGGTAGTGAGCGACAATGGCATCAGCGCGGAAATATCCAAGGTGGAGGATATCATGGAGATCATGAAGTATAATATCATGCAAACGCCCGCTCTGGTCGTCGATGGAAAAGTGGTACTAAAGGGTCGTATTCCTTCATACGACGAACTAAAGGATATCTTGACCAAGAAAGTATTCATAGTATGAAAAAAGTAATCTTATTATCGTTTCTTTTGATTTCTATCTTTTGTTGTAATGCAAATGCAGCCGAACCAACGAAAACTATCAAAACGGTTGTAAAAAACAAGGGGAAAGTAGAAGTACTTTATTTTCATTTTACACGTCGTTGCATTACTTGCAAGGCCATAGAAGCAGAGACCCAAGCCTCTCTCAAGACATTATATCCAAAGCAGTCCAAAAGAAGACTTATTACTTTTAAGTCTTTGAATCTGGATGAGAAAACAAGTGAAACTCTGGCAAGAAAATATAAAGTGGAAGGTCAGTCACTATTAATTATTAGTGGCAACAAACAAATTGATTTAACGGACAAAGCTTTCATGTATGCCAAAGGTAATCCGGAAAGATTCAAACAGGAACTTAAAAAAACGATTGATCCGATAATCAAATAATCTGAATGGATTTACTTCAAAGTATATTGGATAATTCTCAATATGGATTTATCACGGCCTTTATCCTAGGATTAATGACCGCGATAAGTCCATGCCCTTTGACAACCAACATTTCAGCTATAGGTTTCATTAGCCGTGACCTGCAAAACCGAAAAGGGGTTTTTATAAGTGGCTTAGTTTATACGCTTGGCCGTGCTTTCAGCTATACCGCTTTGGCTTTGCTTATCTATTTCGGAGCAAGTAAGATGAATGTTTCACTTCTGTTTCAAGGCTGGGGTGAAAAATTATTAGGTCCGATTTTGATTATAATAGGGTTGTTAATGCTGGATATAATTAAGATAAATTTTCCGAGTTGGAACAAACTGACGGAAAGCATAGGCAAAAAGGGCAAAGGAAGCTATTGGAGTACGTTTTTATTAGGAGTAGTATTTGCTTTGGCATTTTGTCCTTATAGTGGCGTGTTATATTTTGCTATGCTTATTCCAATAACAATTAGTAGTGCAAGTGGTTTGTATCTACCTATCATTTTTGCTTTTGCAACAGGAATACCCGTAATAATATTTTCTTGGTTACTTGCATATTCAGTTGGGTTTGTTGGGAAGCTATATAATCACATTAAAGTTTTTGAACTTTGGTTCAGACGTATAGTAGCCGTGCTGTTTATTTTAGTGGGCTTTTATTATACATTTATATTCTTTGTAAAATAATTATTTTGTTTGATATGTTCGTTTTTTTACGAAATAAAAATGTAAGTTTATGAAGCTTGATAAGAATTTAGTCCTACCGATTGTCCTTCTGCCTGTATGGTATTTGGTCTACACGCACCTGCAATCCATGACGGACTGGTTAATCGATTCGGTCTTAGGCCTGACTAAAGGCGCTCATCTGACCGAAGCCCTGCGCTTCTTCATCTTCGAATTTCCGAAGGTGCTCATGCTATTGGTGTTGATCATCTTCTTCGTTGGTATCATCCGTAGTTTCTTCACTCCGGAACGAACACGCAAGGCATTGGAGGGCAAGAATACATTTACGGGGAATGTGATGGCGGCCACGTTGGGTATCGTGACACCGTTTTGTTCTTGTTCCGCCATTCCATTGTTTCTTGGTTTTGTGGAATCGGGCGTACCCCTTGGAATCACATTCTCATTCCTTATCGCGGCACCGATGATCAATGAGGTGGCCGTCATCCTATTGTATGGCCTGTTTGGTTGGCAGACGGCTTTGATTTATGTAGTCACTGGCCTTGTCATAGCGATCATTGCGGGTTGGATCATCGGTAAGTTGAGACTTGAGAAATGGGTCGAGGAGTGGGTATATACTACACATCTGGGTAGTTCTGATATGGAAGAGGATCAACTCGCCTTATCCCATAGAATTAAGATGGGGCTTGCCGCCGTAAAGGAGATCGTGGGGAAGGTATGGCTCTATGTGGCACTTGGCATAGCTGTCGGCGCGGGTGCCCATGGGTATGTGCCGTCCGAATTCATGGCCTCCTTCATGGGCAAGGATGTTTGGTATGCCGTACCCCTTTCCGTTTTGATTGGCATTCCGTTGTATTCCAATGCCGCCGGTATCGTGCCCATCGTGTCGGTGTTGATCGAAAAGGGAGCAGCCTTGGGCACTTCATTGTCATTTATGATGTCCGTGATCGCTCTGTCACTACCCGAGATGATCATTCTTCGTAAGGTGTTGAAACTCCCTTTGATCCTTACTTTTATAGGAGTTGTGGGCGGAGGAATCATGATCGTCGGATTTTTGTTCAACATAATATTTTAAATTTTTAGTGTCCGGTAAAGATATGAGTGCTTTCTTTAGATTAGTGCCAAAGGCACTACATATTCATAACCGAGGACAAAGTCCCCGGACTACATGCCTTAACAAACTTCAGTGGCGACAGGTACTGTATATGATGAAAACGTCTGATTATCAAACATGTGCAGTACCTATTGGCACTGATAAATCATCTGTCATGAGTCCACGGACTTTGTCCGCGGTTACGAATATTCAGCACCTATCGGTGCTGTTGCTACTCTTTATGGATAACACTAATACAAGCAAGTCCCTGTGCTTTAGGATATATCCTAATATCTTAATATTCAGCCTCTTAATGAAGTATATACATAGTTTACCAGACACTAATGATTTTGAAGAAATAATCGACTAATATGAAAGTTTTGATTCTTTGCACGGGAAACTCATGTCGTAGCCAAATGGCGCACGGCTTTCTACAATCGTTTGACGAAAGGATTACCGTGTGTTCGGCCGGAACGAAAGCAACCGGGAAATTAAATCCCAAGGCGGTCGAGGTGATGCGTGAGGCTGGTGTGGATATCAGCCACCATACATCCGACCAAGTGGACATGTATCTCAACGATGAATGGGATTATGTGATTACGGTTTGTGGAGGTGCAAATGAGACCTGTCCTGCCTTTCTTGGAAAGGTAAAGCACCGCTTGCATATAGGGTTCGATGACCCAAGTGATGCCATCGGTACGCCTGAGTTTGTGATGAGCGAATACCGTCGTGTTCGTGATGAAATAAAGACCGCGTTTCGGAAATTGTACGATGAGGAAATAAAACAGTTAATAAAATAATATAATCATGTGGTACTTTATCATCAAGGTTCTGATATCTTCCGTTTTAATCGTGTCTATCAGCGAAATATCCAAGCATAGCACTACGCTTGGTAGTATATTAGCCTCCGTTCCGTTGGTGTCGGTACTGGCAATCATTTGGCTTTATCTCGATACAAAGGATGCCAAGCAAACCGCTGAACTATCACAGGGGATTTTTTGGATGGTCATACCTTCTCTGTTATTCTTCGTTCTCTTTCCGATAATGATTCATAAGAGCATCAATTTTTGGGTTTCGCTCGGTACGTCACTTGTCGTGATGATCATCGCTTATTTTATAATGCTATTCATCTTTAATAAAATCGGAATTAAAATTTAATGTCATGAAAGCAGAAGATTTAAAACTGGCTGTCAAGGAAAAGTATGGGGAAATAGCCAACCAAAGTTATCAAAAAGAGAAAGGTCAATCATCTTGTTGTGGTACTTCGGGGTGTTGTGGGGAATTGGAATTCGCCATGATTGGTGATGAATACAAAGATGTGAAAGGCTATCAACCTGACGCCGATCTCGGCTTGGGATGTGGACTTCCAACACAATTCGCCGACTTGAAAGTTGGTGACCATGTATTAGATTTGGGATGTGGCGCGGGAAATGATTGTTTTGTGGCTCGGGCAAAAGTTGGTGATACCGGAAAGGTTACGGGTATTGACTTTACGGACGCCATGCTTGAAAAAGCTCGGAAGAACAACACTAAACTTGGTTACCCCAATGTCGAGTTCATAAAGGGAGATATCGAGGATATGCCTTTCGATGATAATGAGTTTGATGTGGTGGTGTCTAATTGCGTGTTGAATCTAGTACCGGACAAGAAGAAGGCCTTTTCGGAAATATACCGTGTGCTCAAACCAGGAGGTCATTTTTGCGTGTCCGATGTTGTTGTTCAAGGCACCTTGTCCGAAGCTCTTCAGAAGGACGTAGAAATGTACGCCGGGTGTGTGTCTGGTGCAATTCCAATATCGGACTACTTAGACATTATAAAACAACGTAATTTTACAAACGTCGAAATACATAAAAAGAAAGCCATTACCATTCCCGATGAAACATTGTCAGCGCATGCCGAGCCCGACGATATAGAGAAATTTCATCGTAATGAGATAGGTATTTTTAGTATAACCATATCAGGAAAGAAATAAGAATCATGTCGTCAAATAAAAAATTAAAGGTTGCAGACCGTTACCTTACGCTTTGGATATTCCTGGCTATGCTAATCGGGGTGCTTTCCGGGTGGTTGTTTCCATCTATCTCCGATTTCTGGAATACGATGTCCGTAGGCACAACAAATCTTCCCTTGGCTATTGGTCTAATCGTAATGATGTATCCACCACTAGCGAAAGTAAAGTATGAGGAATTGTGGAAGATATTCAAGGAGCCTAAAATAATAGGGCTTTCGCTTATCCAAAACTGGATAATAGGGCCCGTGCTGATGTTTGTCCTAGCCATTATCTTCCTACGATTTAATGTGGACTATATGTACGGACTTATATTGATAGGTTTGGCTCGATGCATAGCCATGGTGATTGTGTGGAACGATTTGGCAGAAGGTGATAGGCAATATGCGGCCGGACTGGTGGCATTCAATTCTATCTTTCAAATACTTTTTTATTCCGTTTATGCCTATTTCTTCATTGCTATCTTGCCGGGGTGGTTTGGACTTCCGACGAGTTCCATAGTAGAAAACATTACGATGTCAGAAATAGCCAAAAGTGTTCTTATCTATTTGGGAATACCGATGCTTGCTGGATTTCTGACGCGCTATATAGGCATAAAACTAAAAGGAGTACAATGGTACGAACAAAAGATTGTTCCTAACATCAGCCCATTGACTTTGGTCGCTTTGTTGTTTACCATCTTTGTGATGTTTTCGCTCAAGGGTGAATATATCATCAAACTCCCTTTAGATGTAGTTAGAATAGCTATACCTCTGCTCATATACTTCTTGATAATGTTTTTGGTTTCATTCTTGATGAGCAAGAAGGTAGGGGCAAATTACGAGCAGTCAACGACTTTATCATTTACCGCGGCGAGCAACAACTTTGAGTTGGCGATAGCCGTTGCAATAGCTATCTTCGGCATCAACTCAGGTGAAGCATTTACGGCCGTTATCGGTCCATTGGTGGAAGTGCCGGTCATGATAGGATTGGTGAATGTAGCGTTCCGGTTTCGTAAGAAATTATGGAGTAGGAGTTAGTATAAACCGATTCCTCCCCTTTCAAATTCATCTGTTTTGAAAGGAGGAGGGATTATATAATACCAAGCATTAAACACGCACAGGCGAAGTGCACTTCATTTCACCTGTGCCTACTTCTCATTCCTTCATCTTTTCATCTTTTCATTTTTTAGATGTGCAGCGATGGGGTCGTATAGGAGCGGATGGTACGCGGACATACACGGGGTATGTCCCTACGGTGATATTGTCATGTTTTGTTTCACGTTTCATATTTCATTAAGGTACTCGCGATGTGTGCCCGCTCATTTTTGCACGCAGATTTCGCGGATTACGCAGATGCTTGCTATGCAAACGGCTCCGCGTTGTTAGCCCCTTGCAATTAACCTGTTTATGATTAATATTTTCATCACTTCATCTCTTCCTTCACCTACCCCTTTCATTAAGGTTAACGATAAATACCTTCAACATTGAACGATGGCTACCTTTCGGAGGGCTCCTGAGGGTCCATGGGGATGTTCAGCAGTCTATACCCAATCAAGCCTCCCATTATTGAGGCAGAGAAGATTCCAATCTTTGCCTGCACATAGAATAGGGGATCATTAAAGGCAAGGGAAGTGACAAACATTGACATGGTAAAACCGATGGAGGCTAGGAAGCCAAGGCCGATGATACGTCGCCAAGTCAGCAGAGAGTGGGGCTTACCAATTCTTAAGTTTGTCAGAAGCCACACGGACAACGCAATGCCAAGGGGCTTTCCTACCAACAATCCCAAGAATACGCCCACGGTTATATGATTGGAGAAAACGCTTTGGACATCCATTCCCACAAACGACACGCCGGCATTGGCCAGGGCGAAGATGGGCATGATGACAAACGACACCAGTGGATGCATTTGATGCTCCAACCGTTGCAACGGCGGAATGGCATTGATGGTATCCTCCTTCACTTGTGAGATAATCTCAACCTGTTCGTGCTCGAGCGTCCTGACATCATTGCTGGGTGTCTTATCAAACCGACGTAGATGTTTGCGGATACGTGACGCAAAGGCTGGTTCGGTAATCCTTGAGTCAGCAGGAATCATAAAGGCTGCCAACACGGCCGCAATGGTTGCATGGATACCCGACATGAGGAAGGCCACCCATACGCCACAAATGCCAACGACACCGTAAAAGACAACATTTTTAATGCCTAACTTGTTGCCGAGGAACATCAGAAGGAGTAAGGCAATGCCCACACAGATACTCATCAACGAGATGTTTGATGTATAGAAGAGGGCTATGACGATGACGGCCCCCAAGTCATCGACAATGGCAAGGGTGGTGAGGAAAATCTTAGCCGTAAAGGGCACTCTCTTGCCCAAGAGGGAGACAATGGCCAGGGCAAAGGCAATGTCAGTGGCCATAGGTATTCCCCAACCATGAGCAGCTGGGCTTCCAGCATTCAAAAGAATATAGATGAGCGCCGGCACGAGCATGCCGAAGATGGCTGCCCCCACGGGCAACACCACCTTCTTCATATCGCGCAACTCGCCTCCGATAAACTCGCGCTTCAGTTCCAATCCCACCACGAAGAAGAACATGGACATCAATCCATCGTTAATCCAATGGTGAATGGTGAAATTAAAATACGGTTTTCCGTCGAAGTAGAATCCTAAATGATGCTCAAAGAAATGAAAATAACTATCACTCCAAGGTGAGTTGGCAAGTATCAAAGCAATAACAACCGCAATGCCCAAGACGATACCGCCCGCCTTCTCTTGTTGCATAAACTGCTGGGCAGGCATAAAGATTTTTTTACTTAATTTGTTCTGATACGTTTGATCCATCTGATTGTGAATATATCGTGTTTGCCAACAAATATAACAAAAATTCCTTTGAAAGCCAAAAACTTTCCTTCACAAAGGCTGAAACTGGGTTGTCATTGAACAAAAAGCGAATGACATATAATCATTACAAGTATTTCACAGATGATTTTTTGTGGTCACTAATTTTTTTCGTAAGTTTACCATCTCTATTACTTTGTCGAATTCATGTGAAAATAAGCAATGGAATATAAAGACTCAAGATTTCTCAGCTTCTTTAAGATGAAGAATGAGCGTGAAGATATAAATGTTATTCATGCTGAAATAGAAAGGGGGGTTGTTTTTAAAGGAACGAATCTTTGGATCTTAATTTGTGCGATTTTGGTTGCATCGGTGGGGTTAAACATGAACTCTACCGCAGTGATAATTGGCGCTATGTTAATATCCCCACTCATGGGGCCGATCATTGGAATGGGATATGGCCTGGCGACCTATGAGTTCAATCTTTTTCGAAAGGCCTTAAAAAATTTCTTGTTCGCATTGGTCGTTAGTTTAATAACCTCTTCACTGTATTTTGTCATTTCGCCAGTAGATACGGCTCACTCTGAATTGCTGGCTCGAACAAGTCCTACCATCTATGATGTTTTCATCGCTCTTTTTGGAGGAACGGCTGGGATGCTGGCTATGAGTAGTAAATTAAAGGGAAATGTAATACCGGGCGTAGCAATCGCTACGGCACTGATGCCTCCACTATGTACTGCCGGATATGGCTTGGCTACGTTACAAATGAATTTTCTTTTTGGGGCTTTGTATTTATTTACGATCAATACGGTGTTTATAGGTGTATCCTCAATGCTTGTCAGCCAGATCTTGAAATTGCCAATTCGTTCCATAGTTGATACAGGAAGATCCAAAAGGCTAAAAAGATATGTGTGGCTTGTTTTATTGTTGACAGCTGTACCTAGTATCTATTTTGGGTATATATTGGTTCAAAATGATAAATTCTCTAATCATGCTCACCAGTTTATTCAGAATAATTCGGTTCAAGAAAACAGTTACTTGATCAATAGCAAAGTAAATTCTACGACCAAAAGTATTAACTTGATTTATTCAGGTTTTGGAGTGTCGGACTCGGCTAAACGTGAATTAAAGGAACAAGCTGTTAGGTATGATTTAGATTCCAGTAAAATAATTATTTTAAGTGGAACTGATGTAAATTATCTAAGTCAAGAAAAGCAGAAGATGCAGACTGAATCTGATATACTTAACGAAAAACTGACCGCCGCAAGTTTTGCTTTGCGACAAGCGCAGGGTAAGTTAGATAGTATAAGGTTGAACGACAAGAAAGGAAAGCTATTACTTGAAGAATTACGAGAGATCTATCCCCAAATAGTGAATTGTGCCTATTCAGTAACTTTTGCTCATCCAGATACGGTGAAAGCTCCAATCGTGATTTACACGTATAAGTCTCCAATCTATAGTAACGATAGAAATAAAATTGTCAATTGGACAAGATCACGGTTAAAAAATGAGAAAGCAAAGGTCTTTTTTGAACGATGAATCGTTTGACGCCATTATGACAAAGAAATAACAATCAAAGGATTGTTGTGTCGTAATTTAGTTAACATTTCATCGATCTTAATCCTTTATGAAGTTAAGTGAAATTAAATTAAACTTATTACTCCACACTTTCCCTCTCGCTCTTTTTGCATGCAGATTTCGCGGATTTCGCAGATGTTTGCTATGCAAACGGCTTCGCATTGTTACCCCTTTGTAATTGACTACCTCGAACCATCTTTCATCCTTTCATCCTTTCATTACTTCTAAGACCCATCACCTAACACCTAACGCCTTTCCATCTTATTGTTGCGGAAAATTATTTATTTTGGAATAACATAGTGAGGGAGAGGGATATTCGAAAGTTTTCATTATCTTTGCAAATGCAACTGGTTCTCCATTTTGGGGATGAAAAGGGAACCGAGTGAGAGTCTCGGACAGTCCCGCTGCTGTATTCGGTATTATGGACGTGCAACATGTCACTGGCTTGATGGTCGGGAAGACGCACTTCTGAAGCCGTAAGTCAGAAGACCTGCCATTGCTATTATTAATTTCCAATTCTCGCGGAAGAATGAGAAAAATAGCAGTTATCATCGTAGGTCTGGCTAATTTGCAATCTTGGGCGTTGCCGCCTGATTCCATTTCGATTTCTGAAGTGGAGATAACCGCCGCCTCTCCAAGAAATTCCATCACCTCGACCGTTCCCCGGCAAGAGATGGACCATGGCCAAATGGTACAACTGGGCATCTTCGACATCGAGCAGGCCTTGCGACACATGTCAGGCATCACCGTGAAAGACTATGGTGGAGCGGGGGGCTTGAAGACCGTTTCGGCGCGTGGCATCGGTGCCAAGCATACCGCGGTGGTCTATGACGGCGTTGCCTTGACTGATTGTCAGACGGGTGCCATCGACCTTAGCCGGTATAGTATGGACAACATGCAAAGCGTGGCATTGACCATCGGTGACGGTGACGATATCTTCATGCCTGCCCGGAATGTGGCCGCGGCGGCAACGTTGGAGCTTCACACGGACTTGGGAGAATATACCAATAAGGGGCAGGACCTGCGCGTGGGAACTACCTTAGGATCGTGGGGCACCATCAAGCCGACGCTCTTCTATAGGCGACGGATAGCCAACAACCTCACGATGAATGTGCAAGGTGAGTATCTGCATTCCATCAATGATTATCCCTTTACTTTATATAATCTTTCGTTTGCAACAAAAGAACGACGGACCAATAGTAAGGTTGATAACGGTCATGGGGAGGCGAACCTCTCATGGCGAATCGATAACGCCAATACGCTTGGCGCCAAGGTCTATTACTATGATAGTCAGAGACAGTTGCCGGGGATAGTCCATCTATATACCCAGGACAACGACGAGCAACTCCACGAGCGCAACGCCTTTGTTCAGCTGCATTATACTGGATTATGGTCGGAAAGATGGGCGATGAAGTCAGCGGCCAAGTTCAACTGGAACGGTACGGAATATAGCATGGACATACCGAGCGGCGGAATAAAGGACGAGCGGTATTGGCAACGCGAATATTATTTATCTAACGCTATTCTCTTTACCCCAACCAATTATTGGTCTTGGGACTACTCGGTGGACTACTCGCTCAACAACCTGAATAGCACCTTGCATACGCCAACGTCCGCCGTGAATGCGCCTATCAGCGTTGACCCCTTCCGCCATTCCCTGCTCCAGTCATTGGCCACCAAGATAACGACCGGAGGGGTGACGGCTACGGCAAGGATGCTCATGTCCAACTATTGGAATGGAGTAGATGTGGGCGTGACGGCCCATGATTCGCATCGTTGGTCGCCATCGGTATCGTTGTCCTATCGATTGTCAAAACAACCACAACTCTACGCCCGCGTGTTTTGGAAGAACATCTTCCGAGTACCCACATTCAACGAGCTCTATTACTATCATATGGGTAGTGCCGAACTTCGCCCAGAGAACACCAATCAATATAACATTGGGCTGACGGGAAACCTTCAGGGTCGTGGTACGACGTTGCGCTTCACCATGGATGCCTATGTGGCGGATGTGAGAGATAAGATCATCGCTATTCCTTTCAACATGTTTGTTTGGCACATGATGAACATCTCCAAGGTGCGCACCTATGGCGTGGATCTCACCATGGATGCCACCGTCACCTTGACACGCACCCAGGTCCTTGACCTCTCTACCAACTATAGCTTTCAAGATGCCATGAATCGAACCAATCCCATGTCGCCCTTTTATAGCCATCAGATAGCCTATACCCCTCAACATACCTTTGCCGGAACATTGACATGGACCAATCCATGGGTGAGTCTTTCGGCAACCGTAGATGGGATGAGCGAGCGATGGACCACCAACGAGCATGCCCCCGGTACGTGCATAGATGGTTACACTGAACTTAGCATGTCGGCTTATCGTACATTCAAATGTAGTAAGTGTCGTGTCATGGTTCGTGGCGGGGTGCAAAACGTCCTCAACAAGCAATATGAAATCGTAGCCAACTATCCCATGCCTGGCAGGTCGTGGAAGGTGTCTGCCCTATTCGAGATATAAAAAAGCGTACAATAAAATAATGAAAATAAGGATAATGAAGAATTATTTAGCAATTTCGGCTTGTCTCTTGACGAGCATGTGGATGTTGAGTGCGTGTGATAAATCAGACAACACCGATACACCCCCATTCATAAAGGAAACCCTCCCAGATGGCTTGGCCGTTTTGAATGAAGGGAACTATGCCTACAAGATCAATGGAAGCCTTGACTACTTGGACTATCAGGATGACAATATGTTGCGCAATGTCTTCTCATCGGTCAATGGGCGATCGCTTGGCGGTACACCAAATAGCGCCGTGCTGAGTAGCAACGGTGAGATATTCATCGCCACCACTGATGAGAACCGAATTGAGATCATGGATGCATTTACGATGAAGTCCACGGGGCACATCAACATTCGCCAGCCACGCGAGTTTGTCGTTACGGAGAGTTTCGTCTATGTGTCGTCATACACCGGTAAGGTGTACAAAATCAAGGACGATACCCACGTGATAGTGGATAGTTCGGAGGTCGTTGGTGCCAACCTGGAAGGCATTGCGGTGGCCAAAGGTCATGTGTATGTGTGCAACTCGACCAATGCGGATTACTCCTATAACTCTAATGTCGTGATGCTCGACACAGAATTGAATAAGCTGAAGGACATCAACGTGGTGACAAACCCCACGCAACTGGTCTCTGATGGCAGTCGCGTCTATCTTGTTAGTCAGGGCAACTACTATGATGTGAAGGCGGAGGTTCAGCAGATTGACACTAAGACCGATGCGGTGACAACTATCGGCAACGCTACGGCGATAGCCCTGGGCCCCAATGGGCTTTACATGGTCAATGCCCCTTGGGGAGCCGTGCCGACATATACCTACATGGACTTCACCACCGGCATCTCCAAGAAGTTTATCGAGGGAACGGAGATATTCAACCCCTACACCATCGGTGTGGACCCCTTGACTTCTGACGTCTATATCTCTTCGTTAAGCGAAGATCCCGAGACTCACTACTCAAGTTATTCGATGGATGGTTATCTGACCCGTTACAAGGCAGATGGGACGTTCGTCAAACGATATCCTTGTGGAGTGAACCCAGGCACAATATTATTTATTAGTCATGTTGCAATCTTTCAAGAATAGACCTGTTTGGTTAGTAGCGTTGACCGCTATCTGCCTCACTTCTTGCTTCAACAAGCAACCATTGAAGGACGGCCGTCATGCTTCCGGGACGAAGTATTCCAAGTTGCTCTCACTGACCGAGAACGAGGGTCGCACGGATGTCACCGTTTACGATCCTTGGCAGGATGGGAGGGTGATGCAAACAATTAGCATAGGGGGCGTCAATATGCCCCATGCGCTACAACCCTTGCGCCGTGTAGTGGTGATGTCAACCGCCCATTGTCAACTCTTGGAGTATCTTGGGATGGCGGATAGAATCGTGGGTGTGTGTGACTTGCAATACATTCGCATTCCGGACATCCAACGGCGAGTCGAAGAGGGACAAATCGCCGATTGTGGGGATGGTATGAGTCCCGACATCGAGCGTATCATCTCACTCAATCCGGATGCCATCATCGCCAGTCCATTGGAAGGAACGAGCGGATTTGGAAAGCTTGACAAGCTGGGTATTCCAATCATTCAGGCGGCCGACTATATGGAGACTTCTGCCTTGGGTAGGGCAGAGTGGATGCGCTACTATGGCCGATTGATGGGTTGTGGAAACCGCGCCGACTCCTTGTTTCATGTCGTCGATTCCACTTATCAGAGTCTGACGAGATACGCCTCGAAGCTCTCCGTGGGGCGTAGTGTCATTACCGAACGCAAGACCGGTTCGACATGGTACACTCCCGGTGGGCAAAGCACGATTGCATCCATCATCAAGGACGCGCACGGACGTTACCCTTATTCGGATGATAAGCATAGCGGAAGCTTGCCATTGTCGGCAGAGCAAATCATCAATAAGGCAGGTCAGAGCGATGTGTGGGCATTCAAATACGAAGGAAGCAGCCCGATGACCAAGGCGGATTTGTTGGCAGAGTATCATGGTTACGAATCGTTGAAAGCCTTTAAGACAGGTGAGATATATGAATGCAATACATTGGTGAGCCCATTCTTCGAAGAGGTGCCTTTCCGTCCTGACTATCTTTTGAGAGAAATGATCATATTGCTTCATCGTGATGCTAAGCTTGGGAAGCCACGTTACTATGTGCATCTGAGAGACTAATGAGGATTTATCGCATTTACATCTTGTTGATGGTCACCATCGTGGTGCTCTTTGGGCTAAGCCTTGTTCATGGTAGTGTGGACATTCCTTGGCAAGACACGATGGTGGTGCTTTTCGGTGGCGAGACGGTCAAGGAGAGTTGGCGATTCATCATCATGGAGAGCCGATTGCCCCAAGCACTCACGGCATTGTTGTCGGGTGGGGCATTGGCGGTGAGCGGATTACTATTGCAGACGGCTTTTCGCAATCCCTTGGCCGCACCAGACATCTTTGGTGTGACAAGTGGAGCAAGCCTTGCCGTCGCCTTGCTTACGCTTGCGCCAGGTCTAGTGTTCACCGGTCTTTTGGGCTATGTCTCTTCTATTGCCGCTGCCTTTGTCGGTGCTATGTCGGTGACGGCCTTGATATGGATGTTTGGGCGTTTGGTACGAAGCAACATCGTGCTAATCATCATTGGCATCATGATAGGATACGTGGCTTCGAGTGCCATCACATTGCTCAATTTCTTTGCTACGGAGGAGGGTGTGAAGAACTTCGCGGTGTGGGGCATGGGCAATTTTAGCAACGTCTCGATGGCTCAAATGCCAATATTTGCTGGCTTAACGATTCTTGCAACGGGTGGTGCCCTGTTGTTGATAAAGCCACTCAATGCCTTGTTGATGGGTGAAAGCTATGCCGAGAACTTAGGTGTCAACGTGTTGTGTGTGCGGAACATTCTATTGGTGGTTACGGGTCTGCTCACCGCCGTGGTGACGGCCTTTTGTGGCCCCATAGCGTTCCTCGCCCTTGCGGTGCCGCACATTGCTCGTTTGTTGTTGTGCACGACCAACCACCGACAACTCCTTCCCATCACTATCTTAGCGGGTTCGGCTATTGCCCTACTATGTAATGTGATGACCACCTTGCCGGGTGAGGCTGGCATTCTACCTCTTAATGCCGTGACACCCATCGTGGGCGCACCGGTAATCATCTACGTAATCATTAAACATTGACACCATGAGCATAACGACGAAAGGCGGAGATAAGGGCATGACTTCTCTCTATGACGGTACGCGGGTTAGCAAGGACGATGCGCGCATTGAACTCAATGGCGAGCTCGATGAGCTCAGTGCTTATCTTGGACTTTGTAAGGCCACGACTCATCAATCTGAACCATATAGTTCTATTCAACGAGAACTGATGATCGTGATGGCTATGGTTGCCGGTAAAGGGTCGAGCACACGGATTGTATCAGAGAAGATACAAGAGCAGGAGCACCAACAAGTAGCAAGCCTTGATGCGGCTATCGTCAAGATGGAAACATTTATCCATGAACAGACAGATGGGAAACGTTTCGACTTCGTCTTGCCAGGCCGAGACATTGCCGATGCCTCATTGCACATTGCCCGCACAAAGGCACGAACGGCCGAGCGACTTTGGGTAGCAATGAATAAGGAAATGTCGCAACAAAATGAAGTAGAATTCGACGATAATGACTCTTTAGTTATTATCGGCAGATACCTTAATAGACTCTCTGATTATCTCTGGTGCTTAACAATAGTTTAAGAGATTAGCTTAGGCTATTAATGGTCCCCATAGTAGATGCTTTGGGATGCCGGATCTAATTGCTCATAGAAAACTTTGTTCGATATTTCTTGATATTTGGTTTTTATCCCTTGATGATGCGGGTAGGTTTTAAACGCGTTAAGGTCTAATCTAAAAAAAACCAAATTGCATTACGTTTTCTTTCTTTTTGTTGTCTATAATATATATCTTTGCATAAATTTCAAACACAATTAAAACAGAGGGACAATGAAAAATATCAAGTTATTGGTAATGACAGCCGTTGCATCTATTTTGATGTCGGCATGTGGTACCACATCAACGGTGCCAATCACAGGTCGTAAGCACAATCTATTGGTGACTGATCAACAGGTGTTAAGCCTCAGTACTCAGCAATATACCGACTTCATGAAGACCGCTAAGGTATCCACCAATGCAACCAACAACGCTATGGTGAAGCGAGTGGGCACCAAACTTTCAACGGCCGTTGAAACATTCTTGAAGAACAACGGTATGGCATCCGAGCTTCAGAACTATGCATGGGAGTTTAACTTGGTGCAGAACACCGAGCCAAACGCTTTTTGTATGCCAGGTGGAAAGATTGTTGTCTACGAGGGACTTCTTCCTATCACTCAGAACGAAGCATCGCTTGCCATTGTACTAGGCCATGAGATAGCACATGCCGTAGCTAAACACTCTGCCGAACAATTGTCCAAGCAAATGCGTCAGCAATATGGTACTCAGATACTTGGAACAGTATTGAATAGTGCCGTTGGTAGCAATGTTGGAGATATCGCGAGCAGTATAGCACAGACCGGTTTTTCTTTTGCCAACTTGAAATATAGCCGTGACAATGAATCCGAGGCCGATCACATTGGTTTGATTTTCGCCGCTATGGCAGGTTATGATCCTCAGGTGGCTATACCTTTCTGGCAGAGAATGTCTCAGGGAAATAGCAATGGCAATGACTTCTTCAGTGACCATCCTAGTGATGCAAAGCGTATAGATGCTCTACAAAAGGAGATGCCAGAGGCTCTGAAGTATTATCAGGCTACAAAGACCACTACAACTACCGCAAAGAAGAAATAACAGAACGGCTTTATCAGGCGAATCAAATGGCTTGATTCGATAGATAAAATGAAAATAAGAACATGGCATGGAGACATTCTTCCTGCCATGTTTTTTATTTCCATAATATTATTTCGCCCATAATCATTGGTCGTTTGAAATAAATGAATTAACTTTACCCACAATGATTTAAATCTTAAACCAAAAACTAACATGATAAACTATTTGCAAGAACACTTATGGTTAGTGTGGACCTTATTGTGTGTTTTAGCACTTATTTTGGAGGTATCATCTGGCACATTCTATATCATGTGCTTTGCCATAGGAGCGGCATGCGCCATAGTCGCATCATTGTTTGACATTCCATTCTGGTCACAGGTATTGGTGTTTATAATTTTCACGGCTATCAGTGTCTTCGCCGTTAGGCCATTTGTAGTGAAATACCTTCATTCCGAAACGGAAGGACGCGCTAGCAACGCTGATGCACTCATTGGACGCGAAGGTGTTGTCATCGAACCCATCACGGCACAAGCCCCAGGGTATGTACGTGTTGATGGGGATGAATGGAAGGCCGTTTCGGTCGATGATGAAGATATTGAGCGTGGTGCGAAGGTCAGGATAGTAGCAAGAGAAAGCATCATTGTCTCCGTGGAAAAAGTAGAGTGATGCTATCTACATAGTCCATCATTTATAGTATTCGACCATTTTTAGATTGTTTCAAACTAATTCCCTTAATAATAAAAGTATGATAGGAACTTATGTTTTAATTGGACTTATTGTCCTGGTGCTCATCTTTGCTAAGATGGCACTCGTGATTATCCCTCAAAGTGAGACGAAGATAGTGGAGCGACTTGGTAAGTATTATGCCACGTTGAAGCCTGGTATCAATATCATCATTCCATTTATCGATCGTGCAAAGAATGTGATAACGATGACTCGTGGACGCTATGTCTTTAGCAATGTTATCGATTTGCGTGAGCAGGTCTATGACTTCGATAAACAGAACGTGATTACGAAGGATAACATCCAGATGCAAATCAATGCTCTACTCTACTTTCAAATAGTGGATCCCTTCAAGGCCGTCTACGAGATTAACAACCTTCCGAATGCGATTGAGAAGCTAACCCAGACGACATTGCGTAACATCATCGGTGAGATGGAACTCGATCAGACGCTTACCTCGCGTGACACCATCAATACGAAGCTTCGTGGTGTGCTTGATGATGCGACCAACAAGTGGGGTATCAAAGTGAATCGTGTGGAGCTTCAAGATATCATTCCTCCTCAGAGTGTGTTGCAAGCCATGGAGAAGCAGATGCAGGCAGAGCGCGACAAGCGTGCCACCATTTTGACTTCAGAAGGTGACAAGCAGGCTCAGATATTGCAATCCGAAGGTGAGAAGGCAGCCACGATCAACCGTGCCGAGGCCGTCAAGCAACAATCTATATTGCGTGCGGAGGGTGAGGCACAAGCTCGCATACGCAAGGCAGAGGCAGAAGCAATAGCTATTGAGAAGATTACCGTTGCCGTGGGACAAACTTCCAATCCCGCTAATTACCTCCTTGCACAAAAATATATTCAGATGATGCAAGAGCTTGCGTCGGGAGAGAAGAGCAAGACCGTATTCCTTCCCTACGAGGCAACAAATATTATGGGCAGTCTAGGAGGCATCAAGGAACTCTTTAAGGATGTGTAGAGTTACTAAGTTGCTTGTTCTGCCCATTATAGAACAGGGGACGATGCTACATTGACATCATAGTCTGTTAGTTATTGCGACAAGTGTTTTTTGTCATCATACCCAATTAATAAATAATGGCTGCATTCGAATGCGGTCATTATTTTTTTATTACCTTTGCTTATATAATACTGATCACTATGAATATTTGCATTGTATGCGGGGCTCGTCCCAATTTCATCAAGGTGGCGCCGGTTATTCGTGCCATAGAATCTGCCAAAGCACAGGGTAAAGATTTGAGTTATAAGCTTGTCTACTCAGGTTCGGAAGATGACCCTACGCTTGAAGGCTCTCTCTTCGAGGACTTGGAGATACGCCGTCCGGATGTCTATCTCGGTGCCACTTGTCAGAATCTCAATGAACTTACGGGTGAGGTGATGGCATCGTTCGAGATATACCTCCAACAAACCCCAACAGATACGGTCATCGTAGTGGATGATCTTGCCTCAACTATGGCTACGGCCATTGTTACCAAGAAGCAGGGGTTGAGACTTGTGCACTTAGCCGCGGGCACTCGTTCGTTTGACATCAGTATGCCTAAGGAAATCAATCGTTTGGTTATCGATGGCCTGTCTGACATCTTATTTACCGCCGGAATTAGCAATAACTCTATTGCGACACGTGAAGGGGCAGAGCTTTCGAAGGTTTACATGGTGGGCAATGTACTCATTGACAACCTCCGGTACAACCGCAATAGGATTGTCAAGCCCGCCATGATGGATAGTCTTGGACTGGTTGAAAAGCAATATGTTGTCTTTACGCTCAATCGCAAGGCACTTATATCTAATCGTAAAAACCTACTCTCCATGATTGAAGCCGTTGACCGCAATAGGGGAGAGGTAAAGATTATCGCGCCGTTGCGAGGTCTTGCGAAGGAGGCGGTAGAGGCCTGTCAACAGATCATTGGTCATCAAGTGTTGACGATAATCGAACCATTGTCCTATTTGGAATTCTACTATTTCACGGCAAATGCCCTTGGCATCATGACCGACTCAGGCAATGTTGCCGAGGAAGCAACATTCAATCAGGTGCCCTGCATCACGCTTAATAGCTACACCGAGCATGAGGAAACGGTTAGCTTAGGGACCAATGTGCTCGTTGGTGAGGATGCCGAACAACTTGGAGAAGCCTTAGCTAAAATGGTGTCGGGCACTTGGAAGGAAAGTTCTTTGCCCGATCGTTGGGATGGTCGTTCGGCCGAGCGCATCGTTCAGATATTGATGGAGGAATAATAGGGCTTTACAAAGGCGATTTTTATTGATAAAGATATTGTTTGGCGGGAGAAAAGCATTGCTTTTCTCCCGCCAAATATGTTAAATAGAGCATCAAAAAGATATCTTTGTGAACATTTTTTGATACATTTGCGGACAAATATCATGATGTTCTTTTCTTCTGAAATGTATTTTGCTAATGAAAGAAACCACTTTTTATATCAAAAACATGGTGTGCGACCGTTGTAAAATGGCGGTTGAGAAGATCATGCTTGATAGGAAATTGTCGCCATTGTCAGTTGACTTAGGCATTGTTAGAGTGCAAGGTACGGTGACAGATGAGCAACGCGGGGAGATAAGAAACGATTTGAATGCGATGGGATTTGAGTTACTTGATGACCATAGGTTTCAAGTCATAGAATTGATCAAGGCCACCATCATCAAGCTTGTTCACTATAAGGATAACAACATCACACTCAATCTCTCCGATTTCTTACAACATGAATTGCATCAAGACTACTCTTCGTTGTCAAAACTATTCTCGGAATACACTTCGATGACGATAGAGCATTATTATATCCAACAGAGGATAGAACGTGTGAAAGAACTCTTGACGTACAACGAAATGTCGCTTACGGAAATAGCCTTACAGATGCACTATTCTAGTGTGGCATATCTCTCAAGCCAATTCAAGACCATAACAGGCATGACCCCTTCCGAGTTTAAGTCTCTTCATAAGGGAAAGCGCAAAGCCTTGGACAAGATATAGCAAGGGCTATGATAATGCAACGACTCCGTATGAGATATTAAAATCTTCACACGGAGTCGTCGTTTATATAATATGGTAACTATCTGATGTGATAGTGACACATAGGTTTATTCACTAAGCAATCGCTTTGCCATGGCTTGACCAAGAGCCACACACTTGTCGTGCACTCCAGGTGTCATTCCAAGTCTCATTTCTACGGGTTCGCCCACGGGTTCGAAGTGAATCTTCTTCTCATTCCATTCGCCGATAATCTGAACGGCCTTTCCTGCCCAACCATAACTTCCAAACCAACCAATACAATGGTTCTTCATATCACGGTTCTCAATAGCGGAAAGAAGATGCTCCATGCTTGGCAAGATGGAGTTGTTGTAGGTAGGTGCTCCAAGGATGACGCCACGATAACGGAACATATCGCGCAACACATAGCTATAATGTGTCTTGCCAAGATTCATAAGGCTGATGTGCTTAACGCCGGCTTGAGAGGCGGCCTCGGCAATGACCTCGGCCATTCTAGCCGTATTTCCATACATGGTGCCATAGGCAATCACAAGTCCGCAATCCGTATCGTAGCGACTCATACGGTCGTACATCTCAACGACTTTTGGAGCATGTTTGTGCCAAACGGGTCCATGGGTGGCACAAAGATAGTCTATTTGAATGCCGCTAAGTTTCTTCAAAGCATTCTGAACAGGTGTGCCGTAACGGCCTACGATGTTGGAATAGTAGCGAATCATCTCGGGCCAGAACTGTTCTACATTGATTTCGTCATCCAATACACCGCCGTTGAGTGCGCCAAAACAACCGAATGCATCACCGGTAAAGGCAACATTGGCCGTGGTATCGATAGTTGCCATCGTCTCTGGCCAATGTACCATCGGGAGAAGATGAAATTCCAATTCATGAGTGCCTAATGAAAGCTTGTAGCCCTCTTTTACTTCAATACCGGTAACATCGCAAATGCCATAAAGACAATTCAACATAGTGAAAGTCTTCTTGTTACCAATAATCTGAACATTGGGATAATATGTCTGAAGCAACGAGATACAACTGCTATGGTCTGGCTCCATATGATGTACCACAAGATAGTCAATGGGGCGATCTCCAATGACCTCGCGAATATTGTCTAAAAATTGTGGGAAAAACTCCACCTCCACGGTATCCATGAGGCAAACTTTCTCATCGACCAACAAATAGGAGTTGTATGTAACTCCATTAGGCAATGGCCACAATCCTTCAAAGAGATGTTTGTTTACATCGTTGACGCCTACATAATATATTTGATCGGTAATTTTCTTCATGACTTACGGTGGAATTAATATTTCAAATTAATGGTAATGATTTAGTCTAAGTAATTGATGAATGCGGTAGCCTGATAGCTTAGTTCCTCCATTTGCTTATCGGTGAGAATCAGACGTCCCTCTGTCCAAGCTTCCTTGTTAAGTGCTATACCAGTCTGATTGTTTGGCATAAGGTCAACTTTGAGAAAAGAGAGCAGATTGGTCAATTGTTCCCGACTGCCCATTGCACCACGTCCGCCCGCTCCGCTAATCGTCATTTTCTTGTTTGTAATAGCTAATGGTGCGTTGTAATTACCTGCTACTAAAGGTCTTGATAACCAATCGAAGAGGTTCTTAATAATGGCGGGATAACTATGGTTGTATTCAGGAGTGAACACCCATACACCATCAGCAGATGCAACGGTTTCACGCATCTTTGAAACGGGCATAGGGGAAGGAAACTCTATATCTTGATTCATGAATGGAACATCAGCATACTCTAAATAAGAGATATTGGCACGATCACCAATGATTTCCTCTACCTTGTGTGCTATTTGTTTATTGAATGATTCTTTACGAAGAGAACCAACGATGAACAATATATTCTTTTTCATCTTGCTAAATGCTAAAGATTTGTCAATCTGTCCACAAAGTTACCTTTTTATCGGCATTCGGACAAAAAATCATTGAACAATCTGACGATTGTTTTTTATTAATAATAAAGGTAATGTTAGTATTAAAGGTTGCTTATCCTTTGGATCTTTGGGTGAAAACAAATTGAAATAATCAGGAGCAATTATATATGAAATGACACCTATAAATTATTAAGAATAAAGTCATAATGATAAGGGAAATGATTTAACAAGTCACTAATGTGTGATAAATTAGAAGAAAAACGCTCAAAAAGGTAACAAATTATTTGTTTATGTCTTGGATTTGTTATACCTTTGCCGCCAATAAAAGTAAAACAAGTAAGAAGCATACAATATGAACATGCTAAGTGCCCTAATCATTTCCCTAATTATTCGACTGCGGACCACGGTTGGGAGTGTGAAGGCGTGCTTGCTTGTCTAAAGCATGAATACGAAATTGAGCCTTTCCACTTCCTGAAGTGGGGAGGCTTTTTTGTTTTAGTAAGATAGAATAAAGATTATGAGTGAGAGACTTTACATTTTTGACACGACACTTCGCGATGGTGAACAGGTGCCTGGATGTCAGCTGAACACAGTAGAGAAGATTCAGGTAGCCAAGCAATTAGAGCTACTCGGCGTGGATGTTATCGAGGCAGGATTCCCCATTTCTTCTCCAGGCGATTTCAATTCTGTTGTAGAAATTTCTAAGGCCGTTACATGGCCGACTATCTGCGCACTAACACGTGCCGTAGAAAAGGATATTGATGTTGCCGCCGAGTCGCTAAAATATGCAAAGCATAAGCGCATTCACACTGGTATTGGAACCAGTGATTATCATATCAAATATAAGTTTAACTCTACGCCAGAAGAAATCCTTGAGCGCGCCGTCAAAGCGGTGTCATATGCTAAGAGGTATGTAGAGGACGTAGAGTTCTACGCCGAGGATGCTGGCCGTACTGACAATGTATATCTTGCTCGTGTGATTGAGGCCGTCATTAAGGCCGGAGCAACGGTAGTGAATATTCCTGATACGACAGGTTACTGTCTCCCTATTGAATACGCCGCTAAGATTAAATATCTGAAGGATAACGTACCCAATATAGACAAAGCAATCATTGCAACCCATTGCCACAATGACCTCGGTATGGCTACGGCTAACACATTGAACGGTGTTTTGGCTGGTGCGCGCCAAGTAGAGGTAACGATCAACGGTATCGGAGAGCGTGCGGGTAATACAAGTTTGGAAGAGATAGCAATGATATTGAAATGCCATAAGGGAATCGGGATTGATACAAATATCAATACTCATAAGATTTATCCTATGTCCCGAATGGTTTCGTCGCTGATGAATATGCCGGTTCAGCCTAATAAGGCTATAGTTGGTCGCAATGCCTTTGCTCACTCAAGCGGTATTCACCAAGATGGTGTTTTGAAGAATGTTGAGACTTACGAGATTATCAATCCTAAGGATATTGGTTTGGATAACAGTGAAATCGTACTCACGGCTCGTTCGGGACGTGCGGCATTGAAATACCGCTTGCAGGTTAACGGAGTCGATATGGATGATGATGATAAGCTTGATAAGATTTATAAGGCATTCCTTGATCTCGCCGATAAAAAGAAAGAAATTACCGACGACGACGTGTTGATGCTTGCCGGTGCCGATACTTCAGCTAACCACGCGGTGAAGTTGGATTATCTTCAGGTGTCATCTGGTAAGGGAGTGCGTAGTGTTGCCAGCATTGGACTTGATATTTCAGGCCAAAAGTTTGAAGAGTCTTCAACAGGTAATGGGCCCGTTGATGCCGCTATCAAGGCATTGAAGCGCATAATCCATAAGCAAATGACACTCAAGGAATTTACTATTCAGGCTATATCAAAGGGTTCTGATGATGTTGGTAAGGTGCACATGCAGGTTGAATACGATGGTAATGTATATTATGGCTTTGGCGCAAATACCGACATCGTAACCGCTTCCGTAGAGGCTTATTTAGATTGTATTAATAAATTTAGGACAAATTCAGCTCAATAAATCATAGAATGAACACATTGTTTGATAAAATTTGGGATACCCATGTGGTTCAAACCATAGAAGATGGACCAACTCAACTCTATATAGATAGACTTTATTGCCACGAGGTCACTTCACCTCAGGCATTTGAAGGATTACGCCAACGTGGATTGAAAGTTTTCCGTCCAGGCCAGGTTTATTGTATGCCTGATCACAATATCCAGACACATGATCAAGACAAACCTGTAGAAGATCCGATAGGACGTAAACAGATAGACACTCTTGATAAGAACTGCGATGAGTTTGGTGTTACCGAGTTCAAGATGAACACGAAGGAGAATGGCATCATTCATGTCGTTGGCCCAGAGACTGGTCTTTCCCTTCCCGGTATGACAATCGTTTGTGGTGATTCACACACATCTACCCATGGTGCAATGGGGGCAGTTGCTTTTGGTATTGGAACATCAGAAGTTGAGATGGTTCTAGCATCTCAGTGCATCCTCCAACAAAAGCCGAAGTCGATGCGAATCAGTATCAATGGTAAGCTTGGTAAAGGTGTAACAGCCAAGGATGTGGCACTCTTTCTCATGTCCCAACTTACTACTTCTGGCGCTACAGGTTATTTTGTTGAATATGCTGGTGAGGTTGTCCGTGACATGAGCATGGAAGGACGTCTTACACTTTGCAATCTCTCTATTGAGATGGGGGCAAGAGGTGGATTCGTAGCACCCGATGAAAAGACATTTGAATATATCAAAGGAAGAAAGTATGCGCCTAAGGGAGAAGCTTGGGACAAAGCTTTAGCCTACTGGAAAACGTTGCGTTCAGGTGACGATGCTGTGTTTGACAAGGAATTATCATATAATGCAGACGATATTCAACCACGCATAACTTATGGTACAAACCCAGGAATGGGTATTGCTATTGATGGCTCGGTACCGACCTTAGCTGACATAGAGGAAAATGAACAAGCATCATTCATGAAAAGCTTAAATTATATGGGTTTTGCTCCAGGTGAGAAATTACTTGGCCACAAAATTGATTATGTTTTTCTTGGAGCTTGTACTAATGGTCGCATTGAAGACTTCCGAGCATTCACGTCTATCGTGAAGGGACAGAAGAAGGCTGATGATGTAGTAGCTTGGTTGGTGCCAGGGTCATGGGAAGTCGCTGCTCAGATTAAAGCAGAGGGTCTTGATCAGATTCTAAAAGAGGCAGGTTTTGCTATTCGTCAGCCCGGTTGTTCAGCTTGCTTAGCAATGAATGACGACAAGGTACCTGCAGGATTATATAGTGTTTCGACTTCTAATCGTAATTTTGAAGGTCGTCAAGGACCTGGTTCTCGCACCATCTTGGCAAGTCCACTCGTGGCCGCCGCTGCTGCCATTTCCGGGAAAATCACAGATCCCAGAACGTTTTTGTAATCTGAAGTCGAACCTAAGCATTGTGTTATAATTTTAAAACGATGAAAGAAAAATTTGATATTATTACTTCAAGCTGCATTCCTCTTCCATTAGAGAATGTAGATACAGACCAAATCATTCCCGCACGCTTTCTCAAAGCTACCGATAAAAAGGGGTTTGGAGACAACCTTTTCCGCGATTGGAGATACGATAAGGATGGCAACCCCAAACCCGACTTCGTGCTCAATGACACTAGTTATTCTGGGATTATTCTGGTAGCAGGAAAGAATTTCGGCTCTGGTTCGAGTCGTGAACATGCGGCGTGGGCTATTGCGGGTTATGGATTTCGTGTGGTTATCAGTTCGTTCTTTGCTGACATCCATAAGAACAATGAGCTCAACAACTTTGTTTTGCCCGTTGTTGTTACCGAAAGCTTCCTTCAAGAACTTTTTCAAAGCATTGAAAATGACCATCAGACACAAGTGAAAGTTGACCTTCCAAATCAGACCGTAACAAACCTTTCAACGGGTAAAAGTGAGCATTTCGATATCAATGGTTACAAGAAACATTGTCTCATGAATGGTCTTGACGATGTCGATTTCCTCGTACAAAACCGTCAAAAGGTTGAGGAACACGAAAATAAGTAACACATGGACACTGAGAAGATAAGTACGGGTAGTACTCATGTGGAAATCATGGACAGCACTTTACGTGATGGAGAACAGACCAATGGGGTCAGCTTTCTGCCGCACGAAAAGCTGATGATAGCGCGTTTGCTTCTCCGTGATGTCAATGTTGATCGTATAGAAGTTGCTTCCGCAAGAGTATCCGAAGGAGAAAAGAGTGCGGTAAAACGCATCTGCAAGTTCGCAGAGAAAGATGGCTCCTTAGACCGTATTGAGGTGTTAGGATTTGTGGATCACCATAAGTCTATTGATTGGATAAATGAGTGTGGAGGAAAGGTTATCAACCTCCTAGCCAAAGGTTCTGAAAAACATTGTATTCAGCAGTTACATAGAACGCCACAACAACACATCGATGATATTTTGGAGGAACTTGATTATGCAGATAAGCTAGGTATCAAGGTGAACCTATATTTGGAAGATTGGAGTTCAGGAATGAAACAGTCCCCCGAATATGTCTATCAAATGATGGAGAGTCTCAAGGGGACTCCAATACAACGCTTCCTCCTTCCCGATACTTTGGGTATCCTTAACTTCATGGATTGCACCGACTTTGTTCAACAAATGGTAAGTTATTATCCCGATAAACATTTTGATTTTCATGCCCACAACGACTACGATTTAGCCGTCTCAAATACGCTTGCAGCTGTGAAAAATGGTTGTAAAGGAGTGCATGTCACGGTCAATGGGTTAGGAGAGCGTTGTGGTAATGCTCCTTTGGCTAGTGTACAGGCTGCTCTTCATGACCAACTTCATGTAAAGACCAACATCAAAGAAGGTCAATTGAACATGATTAGTAGGGTGGTTGAGGATCATAGCGGCATAGCCTTGGCGGCTAACCAACCAATAGTTGGTGATAATGTGTTTACTCAAGTTGCTGGTGTTCATGCTGATGGAGATAATAAGAGTCAACTTTATTGCAATAGTTTGAAGCCAGAACGTTTTGGTCGCAAACGTGCATACGCTTTGGGAAAGAATTCGGGCAAAGCCAATATAGAGATGAATCTTGAGGAACTTGGCATGGACCTCACGCTTGAGCAAAAGCGAATGGTGACACAACGTATCACTGAACTTGGTGATCGTAAGGAGTATGTAACACAAGCAGACTTACCATACATTGTCTCGGATGTACTCAAGCACAACACTGTTGAGGACAGAGTCAAGTTACTTAGCTACATGGTTTCTACCTCATATGGGCTGAAACCCATCGCCAGCATAAAAGTTTCTATTAACGGTGAAACGTATTTGGCAGATGCGACCGGTGACGGTCAGTATGATGCATTTGTCAAGGCTCTGCGCAAGGTTTACAAAGTCAATCTCAATCGTACATTCCCTCGCTTAGCCAATTACTCAGTTTCCATACCACCTGGCGGACACACAGATGCATTGGTGCAAACCATTATTACTTGGCATGGCCAAGACGGGCGCGATATTCGTACCCACGGCCTTGATGCAGACCAAACGGAAGCTGCAATAAAGGCTACTATCAAGATGCTCAACATCGTTGAAGCAGATCAATCCGTAAGATAGAACATACAAAACTTTAATACATAATATGTTATGAAATTAAATATTGCAGTGCTAGCCGGTGACGGTATCGGCCCTGAAATTATGCCTCAAGCAATTAATGTGCTTGATGCTATTGCAAAAAAATTCAATCATGAGTTTAATTATCAGGAGGCACTTTGTGGGGCTCATGCCATTGATGCAGTGGGCGATCCGTTCCCAGAGGACACCTTCAAAGTGTGTATGGCTGCCGATGCAGTACTCTTTGCGGCAGTAGGTGACCCTCGTTTTGATAATGACCCCACGTTAAAGGTTCGTCCAGAAACGGGACTATTGGCTATGCGCAAGCAACTTGGCCTTTTTGCTAATGTGCGTCCAGTGGCAACATTTGACTGCCTCTTACACAAATCACCTCTTAAAGAAGAGCTCATCAAGGGTGCTGACTTTGTGGTCATTCGGGAATTAACCGGTGGCATGTATTTCGGTGAAAAGTATCAGGATAACGATAAAGCATATGACACTGATATCTATTATCGGCCAGAGATTGAACGTATCTTGAAAGTTGCTTTTGAATTTGCAGGTCGTCGCAATCATCATCTTACTGTTGTTGATAAGGCTAATGTATTGGCAAGTTCCCGTCTTTGGCGTCAGATTGCTCAGGAGATGGAGCCCCAATATCCAGATATAAACGTGGACTATATGTTCATTGACAATGCGTCTATGCGTGTGCTGACTGATCCGCGTTTCTTTGATGTCATTGTAACAGAAAACACATTTGGCGACATTCTTACCGATGAAACTAGTGCTATTACTGGTTCTATGGGTTTGCAGCCATCGGCATCACTTGGCGAGCATACACCTCTCTTTGAACCAGTACATGGTTCTTGGCCGCAAGCAGCTGGCAAAAATATTGCCAATCCTTTGGCACAGATTCTTTCGGCAGCTATGATGCTGGAACATTTTGGGCTTTCAAAAGAGGGTAGTCTAATTCGTGAGGCTTGCGATGCGGCTCTTGAAGCCAACGTCCGTACACCTGAAATTCAGGTTGAAGGTGGTAAGGAATATGGAACAAAGGAAGTGGGAAAGTGGATTGCCGACTATGTTTCAAAGTAAATCTTGATTCCTTTTATTATTATAAAATTACCCCATTCTCATTTGAGAATGGGGTATAAAAAAGCCGCCCAAGACTTTAGTCTTGGGCGGTGTCTCTCATTTGTTAGTTCGTACTAACGAGCTTACTGAGCAACTGCAGTATCAGCAGCAGCGGTATCAGCAGCAGCAGAATCAACAGCAGCAGAATCAACAGCTGTAGTATCAGAGTCTGTTGCAGGAGCAGCGCTCTTATTCTGGTTACCACAAGATGCGAAAGAGATAGCTGCGATAGCTACGAACATTAAAACTAATTTCTTCATTTTCTTTGCTTTTTAAATCTGTAAAACAATCAGTTGTTTATTAAAACGTTGCAAAGTTAAGCAAATTTTTAATATGGCGCTCTTTTTTTCCTGTTTTTTTTATGTTCGATATGTAACTTTTTTATAAGCAATTGGTAGTCAGCTGATTATTGATTGTAAACAAAGGTTAAACTTTCTTGAACTAATCAATAGATGTAAATATAACACTCTCATGAAGGTGTTTTCGTTCAAAACTAGTACCTTTGCAGTAGCAAAATTGCATAAAATGATTGATACAAGTGCCTTTCAAGGCAAAAAAGCTGCTTACTTCACCTTAGGTTGCAAGCTGAATTTCTCAGAGACTTCTACATTTGCCAAAACGTTGGAAGAGTTGGGGGTGTCGCCAGTTGAAAGGGATGAGTCTGCCGATATTTGCCTCATCAATACATGTTCCGTAACTGAGGTGGCCGATCACAAGTGCCGTCAAGCCATCAATCGTATGGTAAGAGAGCATCCTGGAGCATTTGTTATAGTTACTGGATGTTATGCTCAGTTGGAGACGGAGACGGTGAGTCAAATTGATGGAGTGGACCTTGTGCTCGGCTCTAATGAGAAAGCGCAGCTTGTTCAGTATCTATCTGATGCATGGGCTCAACCACGAAATGGAACATTGCATAGCTTCCATAGTGTTAAGACTAAGGATATCAATACTTTTCAGCCTTCTTGCGCTCGTGGAAATCGGACGCGCTACTTTCTAAAGGTTCAGGATGGCTGTAACTATTTTTGCACATACTGCACCATACCATATGCTCGTGGCTTTTCACGTAATCCCACAATTGACTCACTTGTAGCTCAAGCAGAGGAGGCTGCAAGAGAAGGAGCCAAAGAAATTGTGCTTACCGGCGTAAATATTGGTGACTTCGGGCGTACCACTGGTGAACGATTTGTCGATCTAGTAAAAGCCTTGGATAAGGTGGAGGGTATCCAGCGATATCGCATAAGTAGCCTTGAACCAGACCTCTTGGATGATGATCTCATAAACTATTGTGCTAGTTCGCGCACATTTATGCCTCACTTTCACATCCCGTTGCAGAGTGGTAGTGACGAAGTATTAGAGCTGATGCACCGCCGTTATGACACCAAGCTATTTGCTCATAAGATCAACCTTATCAAGAAAGTCATGCCTGATGCCTTCATTGGAGTTGATGTAATGGTAGGATGTCGTGGTGAGCGTCCTGAGCTTTTTGATGAATGCTATCACTTCCTCAATGCTCTGCCTGTAACACGGCTACATGTTTTTCCCTATTCAGAGCGACCAGGTACATCGGCTTTGTCCATACCTTATGTCGTTAGCGAGAAGGACAAGAAACTTCGTAGCAAACGTCTTATTGGTCTGTCCGACAGTAAAATTCACGATTTTTATGCCGGTTATATCGGACAGGAAGCCGAGGTGCTTTTTGAGAAGGCCACCCGTGGTAAGGCGATGCATGGCTTTACGCGCAACTATATCCGTGTGGAATTGTCTGCAAAGGATGCGCGTGAGGAGCTGGACAACGAGATTGTCCGTGTACACCTCGGTGATTTCACACCTGATGGCAGTGCCCTTCGTGTTGTTTTGAAGTAGCCATGATCTGACGAAAAGCATGTTACCATATTATATATAGAACATATGAACATAGCTATTGTCATACTCAACTGGAATGGGGCGGCCATGATGCGCCGTTATCTTCCAACTCTTTTGGAATATTCCGAAGGCGATGCTGTAGTGTGGGTGGCCGACAATGCCTCGACCGATGAGTCAATGCAAATGCTTAGTTCGGGCTTCCCTCAAGTTAAAACTATACAGCTTGATAAGAACTATGGTTTTGCCGAGGGCTACAACCGTGCGCTGAAGCAAATCTCTGCCGATTACTATGTGCTACTGAACTCCGATGTGGAGGTAACCGAGCAATGGTTACAACCACTACTGGAATATATGGATGCGCATAAAGATGTAGCAGCCTGCCAACCAAAAATACTATCAATTGCAGATCGTGGGCAGTTCGAATATGCTGGTGCATCGGGAGGATATATTGATCGATTTGGCTATCCGTTCTGTCGTGGGCGTATCTTTGACACAGTAGAGCGCGACGAAGGTCAATACGATAATATTGCCGACTTACTTTGGGCCACCGGTGCCTGTTTGATGATTCGCGCACAGGACTACCATCGTGTCGGTGGATTGGATGGGCGTTTCTTTGCCCACAACGAGGAAATCGATCTCTGTTGGCGACTTCGTCAACTTGGCCGTCGAATTGTTTGTATTCCACAGAGCCATGTTTATCACGTTGGTGGTGGTACTTTGCCGAAGAGTAATCCAATGAAGACTTATCTCAATTTTCGTAATAATCTTACGATGCTTTATAAGAATCTACCTTCAGATGAGTTGGGTACTGTGATGCGCTGGAGGTGGTTTCTCGACTATCTCGCTGCTTTCGAGACGCTCATCTTCAACCACAATTGGGGCGATTTTAAGGCAATTTATCGTGCACGCCGTGATTTCCAAGCTTGGAAACATAGATTTGACAAGGACCGCGAGCAAATGGAAAGCACTAGGGTAATATCTCGTTTATCAGAGCGTAAGTCCTTCTCAATACTATGGATGTATCATGTTAAAGGGCGTAAGACCTTCAATAGCTTAGTAAATCAATGATTTAATGGCTGAACAGAAATAATGATAAATACGCAATGCAGACCGAAGTGTATTTTCGGTCCCCATTGTATATTATAGCATTTTCATGTCAAAAATAACTAACCCTTTGTCGTAGAGGAGAAAGAGCTTGTCTCCCACAATGTCAAGCTGATGTACAGGTTTATTAATACGAGCAACTGGCTGCCCGGACTTCCTCACAATCCACATATCGTAACCATTATCGGTATCCATGCCCACGATATTAAAGTTCTTATATTTGCCCATGACACGATAGATGTTGTTGGCGGAATAGTCGTCTGTTACACTTAGTTCCTTATTCACACAAAGCATCTTGTTCTTGTCGGTGATGATGACGTAGCGGTTTGGGTGATTGTAAAGTGGCGTGAGTACCTCATCATTTTGTCTAAACGTATAGATAGTGTCCTTTGGGATGGCTACTATTGCACCATAGACGCTCGCATTCCAAGGTTGCGTCTTTAGTGTGGTATCTTCAACCGCTTGGTATGCCAGTGCGTCGTTGAAAGCCATGAGTGCCCCTTTGCTTGTACCCACAGCGTCTACCAGCATACGTTTTTCCTCAGCAAGGTATGTTGTGTGTAGCATCTTGCCCGTTTCAATGTTGAATGATGCGATGAAAGGGCGACTCACCTTCTTCCGCTTGTAACCAGCTTCCAAACCATAGCCATAGTTCAGCAGGAAGAGTGTGTCGCCCTCACTGAACAGTCGGGCGTGGGCAATGGCCTTGCGCTCTCCACCGTATGACCAAAGCTTTTTGTAGGTGCTACTGTCAAAGCAGTACAGGCTGTCGCGGTCGGAAACATAGTTCCGCCCGTCCTTCACATAGATGTTGGAGTAGAGGTATGTCATGGCGTCTTCGTCAACATATCTTGAGTCATTAGCGAAATAGGGCATATAGATGGGGCCAACACCCACGAGGCCACCCACCATCCCTGCCGCCAATCCTATGGCAAGTCCTTTGAGTAGCCCCTTGCCAACCTCCTCGTAGCCTACACGTGCCTTGTACATCTGTAGTCTTCCCGTCAAAGGATTGAGGAAGTTGATATTGTTGTTGACCACCATCATAGACGTGTCGTTGGCGATGAGTACGTTATCCCATCCCCAGTTGTATAAGTGGGGCACCTTTTGTTCCCATATTTTCTTGCCGGAGCTGAGCTGCAGAGCGCTTAGTTTAGATGTTTGGGCAGTCTTATAGCCCATCATGGCATCATGACCATCGTTGGTAAAGAGTGTGTGGAAATTGCTTTTCCACACGCGTTTGCCCGTATTGGTGTCATACATCCTAATCGTGCTGCCATCCGACAGCAGCAGACCGTGGCTCATCAGTTGCATGGTGTTGCTTCTTCTCCAACCGTTTTTGGAGAGACTCGCCTCTTTGCCCTGGTCCATCCCTGCGTCAAAGGACGCAGAGTAGGAGTCCATCGGTTGTGTCCACAGTGTTTTGTGTTCTTGCAGGTCATACAAACAAAGTTCATCATTTCCAGAGTTTTGTTTCTCAAACGACAGTAGTTTGATGGCTACGAGTTTCCTGTCAGGCGAAAGCGAGAATCCATAGCCGATTTTGTTTAGATTGATGTAAGCTGCCTTAAGTAGCTTGCCGTCAACAGCATTGGCAAACTCGATTGAGTCTTTTTGTGCTTGTGCAATCAAAGCAAAAGTCAGCAGAAATGCTGACAAAAGAAATTTCTTCATGCGTATGTTGTTCATTTTCTGGTAACTTCGATGTTGCAAAACTAAGCATTTTTCAGAAGACCGAAGAGTTTTCTTTTACAAATATTATTCGATAGTGTGTATAGGATGTCCACTATTAGGTGGTCTAAAAGGCTTCGCATGCGATTTTTAGCCCTGCCCAAGGTCTCATTGGCAACACATAAAGATGGACGGTCGTTTACATTGCTTATCTATTGAAATGCGATAACTATCTATTGGCACTACGATTGGGCCTTAATCGCATGCCCTTTAAAGCTCAATCGTAGTGCGTTTGACTATGCCTAAATTTACT